>BBSL01000458.1 GCA_001319865.1 Burkholderia sp. E7m39
CGCGAGCACCGCGCGCGCGCCGCGCTGGCCCGCGCGCAGACCGGCGAGACCGGCGCGATGCAGCAGGCAGGTGTCGTCGAGCGAGGCGATGATCGCGAGCAAGGTGTCGAGGCGCGCTTCGTTTTCGCCGATACCTTTTGCGCGCGCGCCGTGCAACGCGGGCAGCCCCACGCCGATCACATGCGGGAAACCGTCCTGCGCTTCCTGACGCGCGCCGCCGACGTGATAGCGCTTGCGCACGCGCTCGCCGTGGCTGTCGGCGGGCGCGGCGAAGCGGTCTGGAAAGCAGGCGATCTGCGCGCCGATTCCGCAAACGCGCGCTGCGAGCGAATGCGCGTGCGACGTGCGTGAATCGCACAGTGCGCGGTCATCGCCGGACGCAATTGCGGCACCCGCGGCACCCGCGACCAGCAGCCCGACGATCCAGATCGCGCCGCGATGCGCATTGCTGCCGTTGGTCGCGCGCATCATGTCCTGTTCGCCGGCGCGGCCGATCTGCGCGAGTTCCGCGCGCAGCGTCGCGGACGGCACGCGGCCACGCGATACATGTGCGAGCGTTGCGAAAGTGGGTCCGAGTGCGCGCGCCGAGCGCAACATCAGCGGCAGATCGAGATCGCGATGCGCGCCGCTGCCGCGCGCATCGACGAGCGCGGGCTTCGGCGTCAGTTGCGCTTCTTCGATCAGCGCGTCGACGGCGAACTGCGCCAGTTGCGCATCGGATGGCGCGGCATCCGTGCCACGTAAATCTTCGATGCACGCGTGAGGGAAGGCGCCCGCGTCGAGCGGGACAGCGAGTTGCAGCGCCATCGCATCACCAGCTGCGGAAGCGTGCCGGCGGCGCATAGAGCCCGCCCGACCACGTGACGAGATCGTCGATGCTGCGCGCCGCGAGCAGCGATCGCTTCGCTTCGCCGCGCCGGATGCCGAGATCTTCCGGATACGCGACGATGCCGCGGCGGCGCAACTCAGCCGTTTTTTCCGGCTTCGCGCGCAAGCCGATGGGCGTGACGCCGGCAACCGCCGCGACGGCCGCGCGGCGCTCGTCGATCCCTTCGGCCTTGTGCAGATGCGCGATGCCTTCTTCCGTCACGACGTGGCTGACGTCGTCGCCGTAGATCATGACCGGCGCAATGGGCATGCCGCTCTTCTTGCCGACGGCAACGGCGTCGAGTTCGTCGACGAAGGTCGGCTCGCCGCCTTTCTTGTACGTTTCGGCCAGCTGCACGACGAGCTTCTTGCCGCGCGACACGGGGCCTTCGTCCTTCAGCAGCTTGAGCCACGCTTCGCTCGAATGACGGCGGCCGCGCGGATCATGGCCCATGTTCGGCGCGCCGCCAAAGCCCGCGAGCCGCCCGCGCGTGACCGTCGACGAATTGGCGTCGCCGTCGATCTGCAGCGTCGAGCCGATGAACAGATCGACGCCGTATTGCCCCGCCAGCTGGCACAGCACGCGGTTCGAGCGCAGCGTGCCGTCGCTGCCCGTGAAGAACACGTCGGGGCGCGCCTCGATATACGCTTCCATGCCGACTTCGCTGCCGAAGCAATGCACGCTGTCGACCCAGCCCGATTCGATGGCGGGAATCAGCGTGGGATGCGGATTGAGCGTCCAGTTGCGGCAGATCTTGCCTTTGAGACCGAGCGATTCGCCATACGTGGGCAGCAGCAGTTCGATCGCGGCCGTGTCGAAACCGATGCCGTGATTCAGCGACGCGATGCCATACGGCTCGTAGATGCCCTTGATGACCATCATTGCCGTGAGCACCTGCAGGTCGCCGATATGACGCGGATCACGCGTGAAAAGCGGCTCGACGGCAAACGGGCGGTCGGCCTCGACGACGACATCGACCCATGACGCGGGAATATCCACACGCGGCAATTCATCGACGATCTCGTTGACCTGCACGATCACGATGCCATGCCGGAACGCGGCGGCTTCGGCGATGGTCGGCGTGTCTTCCGTGTTGGGGCCGGTGTACAGGTTGCCGTGACGGTCGGCCTTTTCCGCGCACAGCAGCGCGACGTTCGGCGTCAGGTCGACGAACATGCGCGCATACAGTTCGACGTACGTATAGATCGCGCCGATTTCGAGCTGGCCGTCCTCGAGCAGTTGTGCGACGCGCAGGCTCTGCGGACCGGCGAACGAGAAATCGACCTTGTGCGCGATGTTCTTTTCAAACAGCGTCAGATGTTCCGGGCGGCTGATGCTCGAAATCAGCAGATGCACGTCGTGCACTTTCTGCGGATCGACTTTCGCGAACGAGCGCGACAGGAAGTCGGCCTGCTTCTGGTTGTCGCCTTCTAGCGCGACGCGGTCGCCGGGACGGATCAGCGTCTCCAGCGCATCGACGATGCGGTGCGCAGGCAGGATGCCGTCTTCGAGCCAGGGTGCAATCGCGGCGAGCCGGCGCCGCTTCTCGTCGCGTCGGGTGGTCCACGAACGCGACGCGGTGGACGCCGCTGGCGCGGCCGTTGCCTGCGCCAATTCGAGCGTGGCTGCGAGCTTGGCGGATTCGATACGCTGATTCATCGGTGCTTTAACTCCCGATCGTGGTTGGAGTGCGCGCGGGCCGTCCGCGCCGTCTGCGCGGGGCTGCCGCGGCGGCCTCGGCCTGCGCGCGTTCCGTCAAAAATCGATAGACCAGTTCGCCCGTGCCCAGCAGATGCGCGGATACGAGCGCTTGCGCCTGCGCGACATCCTTGTTTTCGACGGCTGCAAGGATTGCCGCGTGTTCTGCGTCCGACTCGCCCTTGTTCTCGGGCGAGCCGAACTTCACCCTCAGATACCGTTCGCCGCGCCGGTGCAGCGCCGCGATCATTTCGGCCAACTGCGGGCGGCCGGCGGGCGCATACAGGGCCGTGTGGAACGCTTCGTTGCGCGCCACGTAGAGCGCGGGGTCGGACTCGCGCGCGGCTTCCGCGCACAGCGCCGCCGCCTCGCGCAGCGTCTCGGGCGTGTGATTCGGAATCGCCAGCGAGATTGCGAGGCTTTCGAGCGCCGAGCGGATCTCGTAGATCTCGCGCGCTTCGGCGGGCGTCAGACACGCGACGCTCGCGCCCTTGTTCAACTCGACCGTCACCCAGCCTTCGCTTTCCAGCTGACGCAGCGCTTCGCGCACGGGAATGGCGCTCACCGAGAAGTGCCGCGCGATCTTGTCCTGCCGCAGCGGTTCGCCCGGCGCAAGCGTCCCTTCGACGATCGCCGCGCGCAGCGCCTCGGCGATCACGCGCGACGTGCTGGGCCGCGGCGCGGGCGCCGTGGGGAGGAAAGGGACGCGCGGGGCGCTGTCCAGGGGAAAACCATCGGTTGCGTTGCTCATGACATCAAATATTATATATAAAAATCGACAATTTCCAGCGGGATAACCCGGGGCTTTCCTAAACGCACGACGCTGCTTCCTCTCTCGCGGAGCACGGAAGTAGCTGTGTGACGGTAACCATCCAACCGTAGTACGTGGAGGAGCAGGAGCATGCTGAATTCTTCGATATCGGACCGAGCGGGCGTCGTGCGGCACAAGACACCCCTGAACCGGTCGCAGATCGCCGGTTTTTGGGGCGCATGGGCAGGATGGACACTGGACGGAATGGACTCGTTCATTTACGCGCTCGTCCTGACGCCGGCGTTGACTGAACTGCTGCCGCGCTCGGGCTACGCGGCGACGCCGGCGAACGTCGGCCTTGCCGGCTCGATTCTGTTTGCGCTGTTTCTCGTCGGCTGGGGGTTGTCGTTCATCTGGGGGCCGCTCGCGGACCGCTTCGGCCGCACAAAGGTGCTGGCGGCCACGATTTTCACGTTCGCGATTTTCACGGGACTGTCGGCGACGGCGCACAACGTCTGGGAGCTGGGCATCTACCGCTTCATCGCGGGCGTCGGCATCGGCGGCGAGTGGGCGTTGGCGGGCACCTATGTAGCGGAAGCGTGGCCCGAGGATCGCCGCAAGATGGGCGCGGGTTATCTGCAGACGGGCTATTACGCCGGCTTCTTCCTTGCGGCGGCGCTGAACTACACGATCGGCGTGCATTTCGGCTGGCGCGCGATGTTCCTGACGGGCGCCGTGCCCGTGGTGATCGCGATCATGATCCTGACGCGCGTGAAGGAATCGGAGAAGTGGCAAAAGGCGGACGCGCGCGACGTGGTGCACGTCAAGCCGATGCGCGAGATTTTCGGACCGACCTATCGACGCCGCACCTGGGTGATGTGCGCGCTGCTGACGATCGCGATCATCGGTCTGTGGGCGGGCGCCGTGTATGAGCCGTCGGCCGTGATCCAGTTGGCGACGCGCGCCGGCATGGCGAAACCCGAGGCCACGAAAATGGCGTCGATGGCGACGGGCCTGCTGTCGATCGGCACGATTCTCGGCTGCCTCGCGCTGCCGCCGCTGGCCGAGCGGATCGGGCGCAAAAAGACGCTGGCCGTGTACTTCGCGGGCATGGCGGTGGCGATTATCGGCAGCTTCGGCTGGGCGTTCTATCTGCCGAACGGCTTGGCGCCGTTCATCGCCTGGCTGTTCGTGCTCGGATTCTTTGGCGGCAATTTCGCGCTGTTCAGCCTGTGGCTGCCGGAACTGTTCGAAACGCGCGTGCGGGCGACGGCGT
>BBSL01000459.1 GCA_001319865.1 Burkholderia sp. E7m39
TATCGCGCCGCGTACAGCAGCGCGAGCCTGAGCGGCCTTGTCGCGACGGTCGATGCGGGTCTGTCCGTGATTGCGCTCGCGCGTTGCAGCGTACCGCCGCGCCTGACGGTGCTGGGCGGCGAGCATGGGCTGCCCGCGATCGAGCCGCTCGATATCGTCGTGGCGCGCAGCGCGAAATCGGACCGTCCGACGTGCGACTATCTGGCCGCGCAAATGGTGCAGGATCTGTCGGTGCGCGCGATGGTCCGCGACACGCGGGAGCCGCGCGGGAGGGCGTGAAACGCGGTGTCTGCCGCGTTTTCGCCGCATGTTCGCGCCATGCGTTTGATCGACGCGTCCGCGGGCACGAAACGGCGCGGCTCTGCGGCCACTGGCGAGCGCGTGGGCAAGCGCGGGCAAGCGTATTGCTACCCGCGCTAGCGTCAGACGAAAGCGCGAACGCTCGCAGTGTGGGCGAGTCGAAAGGGACACGAAGCGACACCCGCGGCCTATCCAGCCGACGTCGCGTTTATCCATACATGAGAGGAGGGCCAGCCATGAAGACTCGTATTCTTTCCGCCGCGCTCGTCACGGGCCTGTTCGCGAGCAGCGCGGCCTTTGCGCAACTGAATCTGCAGCAGTTCGGCATTGGCGGCGGCAATTCATCGGGCAATGCGGGCGCGTCGGCTTCGTCGGGCGGCGTGTCGCAGTTGTTGCAGAACTATGTCGGCGCGAACCAGCAGGTATTAAGCGGACAGTCGAGCCTCGCGTCGGCGATCGGTTTGTCGAGCGCGGCGAGCCAGGCGCAGCAGGCGTCGGGTTTGCTGAGCGGCGGCACACCGTCGGTCAGCCAGCTGTCCCAGGTCGGCAGCACGCAGCAGTCGTTGTCGCAGACGCTGACGCAGGCGTTTGCGAGCCGTGGATCGGATTCGTCGGCACCCGTCGACAAGCAGGCGTTCGCCAACGGCCTCGCGTCGCTCGGCCAAGGCGTGAGCCAGTATTCGAGCCTGCAATCAAGCTTGGGCAGCCTCGGCCAGATGAACGCCGGCTCGCTGCTGCAAGCGGGCATGAATCCGCAGACGGCGCAGGCCGCGTCGTATATCGCGCAGTCGGCGCCGGGCCAGTTGCAGTCGCTGGCATCGACGCTGAGCGCCGCCGTGCAGTTCGCGGCGAGTCACGGCATCAGCGTGCCGTCCATTGCGACTTCGGCGCTCAAGGGTTTCTGATCCGATGCACGGCGCAAGCTCGGCGAGCCGTTTGGCGTGCCCTTCGCGAGCCTTTCGGCGAGCCTTGCAGCGCCCGGCCATTCTCGACGCAGGGCGGCGCGATGCGACGATGCCGAGTGTGTGTCCCGCCAGCATCCTCGCGAATGGGCTTTCGCGCGAGGGGACATGACGCACGCCGGGCGTCATTGACGGTACGCTTTCGACGTGCCGCCACGCGTGCGGCAACCATTCCGTCGGCCGACGCGATCATGACAACCAGGAGCAACGGATGACCAGCACGCTCGATCTCGACCGCTATTTCACGCGCATCGGCTATGCGGGGCCGAAGGCCGCGACGCTCGATGTGTTGCGCGACCTGCAGCGCCTGCATCCGTTGTCCATTCCCTTCGAGAACCTCGATCCACTGACGGGCCGGCGCGTCGATCTCGCGTTGCCTGCCATCGTCGACAAACTGGTCGAGCGGCGGCGCGGCGGCTATTGCTTCGAGCAGAACGGGCTGTTCGCGCGCGTGCTCATGCAACTGGGTTTCGACGTGACGCCGATGATCGCGCGCGTGCTGTGGGGGCGCGAGCCCGACGCCATCACGCCGCGCACGCATATGCTGCTGCGCGTGACCGTCGACGATCAACCGTGGATCGCCGACGTCGGCTTTGGCGCCGTCACGCTGACGTCGCCGCTGCGGCTGCAGACGGGCTCAGCGCAAGCGACGACGCACGAGCCGTTTCGCCTCGTCGATGTATCGCATGGCGCGCTCGATCTCGAAGTGCAATCGGGCGAGACCTGGCTCAAGATGTATCGCTTCGATTTGCAGCCTGCCGAATGGATCGATTACGAAGTGTCGAACTGGTACACGTCGACCTATCCGGATTCATTATTCACGACGAATCTCGTCGTCTGTCGCGTGAGCCCGGAAGGGCGGCTCACGCTCTTCAACGACCGGCTCACCGCGCGCACGATCGACGGCGAAGCGATCGAGCGGCGCATCGAGAGTGCGCATGAACTGCAGACGTGCTTGCGTGACACGTTTCTGATCGCGCTCGGCGATATCGATGTCGCCGCCATTTACACGCGCGTATCGGCGGCGGGCGCAGCGCCCTGAGTCGCACACGATGATCGCGCGGCTCATCGTCCAGACGCTGTTGTGGCTCGCGGGCATGGGCGTGCTGCTGTTCGGCGCGGCGGGCACGCTCGCATGGCCCGGCGCGTGGTGTTATCTGCTTGAAATGGGCGGGCTCGGCGTGTGGCTTGCGCGTCACGATCCTGCGTTGCTCGCCGAGCGGCTCGGCTCGTTCGTGCAGCGTGGGCAAAGCGCGTGGGACAAATTCTTCATGGCGAGCGTGGTGGTCGTGTGGTGTGCGTGGCTGATCCTGATGGGACTGGACGCGAGGCGGCTGGGCTGGTCGTCGATGCACCCATCACTGCAGGGTATCGGCGCGCTTGCTATTCTCGTCAGCATGGTTGCGATACGTTCGGTGTTTCGCGCGAACAGTTATGCGGCGCCTGTGGTGAAGATCCAGTCCGAGCGCGGGCACAAGGTCAGCGACAGCGGTCCGTATGCTTACGTGCGGCATCCGATGTATGCGTGGGCGATTCTGTTCCTGACCGGCATGCCGCTGTTGCTTGGCTCGTGGTGGGGTGTGTTTTGCGTGCCGCTGCTGGTGGTGGGACTTGCGTATCGCGCGGTGTTGGAGGAGCGCATGCTGTGTGCGCAACTCGAAGGTTATGCGGAGTACGCAGCGCGCGTGAGGTATCGGTTTGTGCCTTATGTGTGGTGATTTTTTTGTTGTTCTTGTCTCTTGACTTTCTTGTCTGCGACGCTGTTCGTTTTTGTGGGTTTGCATTTTGCCTGGCATCCGCGATAGCGCCTCGCGCCGCGAGGCGCTATCGCGGATGCCAGCGCAAAGGGCAACAGACACCGGCAACGCCCGCGCCGCGAGGGGCCATCGCGGATGCCCACGCAAAGGGCAACACACACCGGCAACGCCCGCGCCGCGAGGGGCCATCGCGGATGCCCACGCAAACGGGCAACACACACCGGCAACACCCGCGCCGCAAAGGCGC
>BBSL01000460.1 GCA_001319865.1 Burkholderia sp. E7m39
AAAACCCAACCCCCCTTTCGAGGAGCATTCATGGCAAAGAACACGATTGCAGACTACCTTGCGAAGACGCTCGCGGCAGCAGGCGTCAAGCGCATCTGGGGCGTCACGGGCGACAGCCTCAACGGCCTCGCGTTCAGTCTCGATCAGGTCGGCGCGATCCGCTGGATGCACACTCGCCACGAAGAGGCGGCCGCGTTCGCCGCGGGCGCCGACGCGGCATCGAGCGGTCAACTGGCCGTGTGCGCGGGCAGTTGCGGGCCGGGCAATCTGCACCTGATCAACGGTCTGTACGACTGTCATCGCAATCAGCAACCAGTGCTCGCGATCGCCGCGCATATCCCGTCGACGGAAATCGGACTGGGCTACTTTCAGGAAACCCATCCGACGGAAGTCTTCAAGGAATGCAGTCACTTCGCCGAGCTGGTGATCAACGCGTCGCAGTTTCCGCGCGTGCTCGAACGCGCGATGCGCGCGGCCATCGAGCAGCGCGGCGTCGCCGTGATCGTGCTGCCGGGCGATATCGCGTTGAGCGAAGGGCCGTCGCAACCGCCCGTCTGGAATCCGACGGCGCCGTCCGCCATCTTGCCGCCCGACAGCGAGCTTGCGCGTCTCGCGACGATGCTCAACGACTGCGAAGCGGTGACGATCATGTGCGGCAGCGGCGTCGCGGGCGCGCACGACGAAGTGGTGAAGCTCGCTGACACGCTCGGCGCGCCCGTCGTGCACGCGCTGCGCGGCAAGCAGTTCATCGAATACGACAATCCGTTCGACGTCGGCATGACGGGCCTGATCGGCTTCAGTTCCGGCTATCACGCGATGATGTCGTGCGACGTGCTGCTGCTGCTCGGCTGCGACTTTCCGTACCGGCCGTTCTATCCGCCCGACGCGAAGGTCGTGCAGATCGACTGGAAAGGCTCGCAGCTCGGCAAACGCGCGCCGCTCGCGATGGGCCTCGTCGGCACGGTGAAGGAAACCGTCGCCGCGCTGCTGCCCAAGCTCAAGCGCAAGGACGACCGCACGTTCGTCGACATGGCGACGGCGCACTACGAAGAAGCGCGCCGCGACCTCGACGAACTTGCCACGCCCTCCGATCCCGGCGAGGCGATTCATCCGCAGTACCTGACGCGCATGATCGACGAGACCGCGAGCGACGACGCCATTTTCACCGCCGACGTCGGCACGCCGACACTCTGGGCCGCGCGCTATCTGACGATGAATGGCAAGCGGCAATTGCACGGCTCCTTCAACCACGGATCGATGGCGAACGCGATGCCGCAGGCGCTCGGCGCGCAGGCGGCGCATCCGGGGCGCCAGGTGGTATCGCTGTCCGGCGACGGCGGGCTATCCATGCTGCTCGGCGATCTGCTCACCGCGCGTCAGCTCGATCTGCCCATCAAGGTCGTTGTGTTCAATAACAGTCTGCTCGGTTTCGTTTCGATGGAACTGAAAGCAGGCGGCTATCTCGACACGAACGTGGATCTGAGCAAGACCGATTTTGCGCAGATCGCGAAAGGTGCGGGCATTTTCTCGATTCGCGTCGAGGAATCCGAAGAACTGGGCAAGGCGCTGGCCGAGGCGTTCGCGCATCGAGGGCCGGCGCTCGTCGATGTCGTGACGTCCAGACATGAACTCGCGATGCCGCCGACCATCGAGCTGTCGCAAGCGAAAGGCTTCAGCCTCTACATGCTGCGCGCGATCCTCAACGGACGCGGCGACGAAATCGTCGAACTCGTGAAGACCAACCTGCGTTGACGAACGCGAATTGGAACCGGCGGCGCGCAGCGCCTCGCGATGCGCGCCGCCTTGCATTGCAGCAACCCCTCATTGCAGTCTCGTCGCAAAGGTCTATAACAGAAGCAGCAGTACGGACCTTCTTCGCGCGGCCGACAATCGAACGATTACAAACTGGCGTATTCGCGCCGTGCTGCGCCGCCCGACAGACTCGGGGGTTTTGAGCCAATCAATCGCATACCAACAAAGGCACGCTGCGGCGCGGGAAAGCTGCTGCGCGCGAGTTTCGCGCTTGCATGAGTCGGTCGAAACGATGCGGATGACACAAGCGTTGACGGGCGTTAGGCGAATTGCGATGCAGGGCATCGCGGTTCGTCGGCATCGAAGGAGTTCGACATGAAGATCCTGATGGCATTACCCGTAGCGGGCGCGTTGCTGCTGGCCGTGCCCGTCGCGACGATGGCAGAGGAGGTGGCGCAGAGCAGCGATGCATCGAAAGCGGCGATGCAGAACAATGCTAACGCCTCTGCGCAGGCGACGACGGACATGTCATACGGCGGAACGATGGATACGCGCACATCGTCGGGCAAGACGATGCAGCATGCGCGCGATTGTGCGACGGGATTGCAATGCAACGTCTACTTCGGCAACTGAGCCGGTGATCGGCCGTCCTGGCTGTCTCTGCAACGCAAACGGCGCGCCATTGGGCGCGCCGTGTCGCATTCATCGCGGATCATTCGCGGCGCCCAACGCGCGCACGCTCCTGCGCCTGGCCGCGGCGGCGCAGGTTCGGTGCGCATCGTTTAGCTACCGAAGTAGATGTTGCAGTAGCTGACGGGTCCGACGCATGCGTTGTTCGACGCGCTGCGCGAAGGCTTGCCCGACGACGACGTACCCGTGAGCGCGACACCGCCGACTGAGTCTTGCGTCTGATTCTGCTTGTCCTGCGCGGCGATCTTCGCTTCGGCGGCCTGGATATCAGCCGGGTAGTAGATGTCGTTCGCGCGGCCCGGCTCATAGCCGGCCTTTTCGACGCGAATCAGATCGGCTCGGACCTCGGCGCGCGTCACGGGACCATTCGATTGGGCGAAGCTCAGCGCGGGAGCGGCGAGTGCGCCGGCTGCAACTGCGAGGCAAACAAAGATCTTCTTCATGATGTCACTCCTCAGTGAGTATGTCGAAACGTCTGGCCTGAATATGATTCGGTATCCTGAACGAATGGCGTTCGGATCGAGCCAGAATGGTTTGCTAAAAAACGTCGTTAAAGCTGCTGCATCAATTGCTGTGTTACGGCTGTCTGGTCCTGCGCTTTCCGTGAGTCTTGCTTCGATTCTGCTGTCCACATAAGGGAAAACACTGCGGCATCGGATTTCATTCCGCGCAAGCCAAACTTTTTTTGTTCTGCGCAGGAGTTGTCTTGCGAGCCAGGCCTTCTGAGGGCCATCCGTGGTCGTCCAGCGCTGGATGTAATGTAGTGCGGCGAATGCCTGCGCGCGAGCCGTACGAACGAACGAGCGATGACCAACTAATGCTGCTTTCGCTGTACGTTCGGATGATGAAGCCTCGCCGCCCATCACACCTGCGTTTGACCTCACGTGCCGCACGGGTAAACGGGCCATGCGTGAGGCTCACGCATTTCATACCCATGTATGAAAGGCGCTGCTGGCGTCGCGCCGGCTTTCAGTGTTGCAAGGAAAGGCTGATGCCTCTGCGGCGGCCCGCCGCGCCCGGAGCCGGAACGCGCAACGGCGGTGCAAAGCCACCGTGAAATCGCGAACCTGTCTAGTCAGCCGCACCAACCTGTCTAGTCAGTTGCACCAGACTGGCGCCCGATGGCCCGCGCTCCACGGTCACCCGGCGAGCGGCAGAAGCCCCGTCGCATCAGGGCTTACCCGAACAATTCAATTATTTTCGGCAAATCCAGTTGCGATCATTTTTGACCTCATGCAGACTTGTCTATACATGTCCAACGCGCGACGAGCGAACGGACCCGTTCAGACAAAAAGGAGATTCGACGTGAAGGTGAAGAAGGCAAACCGCACTATGTTGTCGAAGGTCATCGCCGGCATGGTGTTGGGCGCTGTGGCTATCGCTGGCGCACCGGCTCAGGCGAAGGAATGGAAGTCGGTGACGATCGCGCTGGAAGGCGGTTACGCGCCGTGGAACCTCACGTTGCCGGGCGGCAAGCTCGGCGGCTTCGAGCCGGAACTGGTGGCGAATCTGTGTCAGCGCATCCAGCTGCAGTGCAACCTGGTTGCACAAGACTGGGACGGCATGATCCCTGGCCTGCAGGCGGGCAAATTCGACGTCTTGATGGACGCGATCTCGATTACCCCCGAGCGCGAGAAGATCATCGCGTTCTCGCGGCCATATGCCGCGACGCCCGCGACGTTCGCCGTCACCGACACGAGGATCCTGCCGAAGGCGTCGCCCAGCGCGCCCGTCGTCAAGCTGACGGGCGACGCGAAGAGCGACCAGCCGACCGTCGACGCATTGCGCAAGCAGTTGAAGGGCAAGACCATCGGCATCCAGTCGGGCACGGTCTACACGAAGTTCATCAACGACGGCTTCAAGGACATCGCGACGATCCGCGTGTACAAGACCTCGCCCGAGCGTGACCTCGATCTGGCGAACGGCCGTATCGACGCATCGTTCGACGACGTCACGTACTACGCCGCCAATGCGGACAAAAAGGAAACGGCACAGATCTCGATGGCGGGACCGAAGATCGGCGGCCCGATCTGGGGCCCGGGCGAAGGCCTCGCGTTCCGCAAGCAGGACGCCGACCTGAAGGCGAAGTTCGACACGGCAATCGCCGACGCGCTGAAGGACGGCACCGTGAAGAAGCTCTCCGACAAGTGGTTCAAGACCGACGTCACGCCTTGAGCGGCGACGGGATGCGCGCGCGGCATCATTCGCGCGCGCTCGCACGACCTGAGTTCCGCTGCGGCGCGAACGGCAAGCGGGCAACAGGTCAATCAACGAAAGCAGGATGAGGAGTAGTTCATGGCTCTGATCGAGACGCTCGGCTTCGGGCAGGAAGGCTGGGGCGGCGTGCTGCTGCTCGCGGCATTGATGACCGTCGCGCTGACGCTCGCGGCGCTCGCCGTCGGCGCGGTGTTCGGCGCGATCGTCGCGGCGGCCAAACTGTCGCGCTATCGTTTGGCGCGCGTGCTGGGCGATCTGTACACGACGGTGTTTCGCGGCGTGCCTGAGCTGCTCGTCATCTATCTGTTCTATTTCGGCGGCTCGACGCTCGTGACGACGGTCGGCCAATGGTTCGGCGCAGAAGGCTTCGTCGGCGTGCCGCCGTTCGTGATCGGCGCACTGGCTGTCGGCATGATCTCGGGCGCGTATCAGGCCGAGGTGTATCGCTCGGCCGTGCTCGCCGTGTCGAAGGGCGAACTCGAAGCGGCGCGCTCGATCGGCATGCCGACCATGACGATGGCCCGCCGCATCCTGATTCCGCAGGTGCTGCGTTTTGCGCTGCCGGGTATCGGCAATGTGTGGCAGCTGAGCCTCAAAGACTCCGCGCTGATCTCCGTGACGGGTCTCGCCGAACTGCTGCGCGCCAGCCAGATTGCGGCAGGCTCGACGCATCAGTATTTCCTGTTCTTCGTCGTGGGCGGTGCGCTGTATCTCGTCATGACGGGCATTTCGAACCGTGTCTTCAACCACGCGGAAGCACGCGTGGGCCGATCCTTCCGGCGCAACTTCGCGCGCAACTGACGACGGAGCGCCAACATGTCTTTCGATTTCGACTTTCTGTTCGACACGCTGCGCCAGCTGCTCGGCGCCGTGCCGACCACGCTGGGCCTGTTCTTTTCTTCGCTGGTGCTGGGCGGCTTGCTGTCGCTCGTGATCGTCACGATGCGCGTCTCGCCGCACTGGCTGCCGAACCGTTTTGCGCGCGCGTACATCCTCGTGTTTCGCGGTTCGCCGCTCTTGATCCAGATGTTTCTCGTCTATTACGGGCTCGGCCAGTTCGGCGTGATCCGCGAGAGCTTTTTGTGGCCCGTGCTGCGCGAGCCGTATGTATGCGCGGTGCTGTCGCTCGCGCTGTGCACGGCGGGCTATACGGCTGAAATCATTCGCGGCGGCCTGATGGCCGTGCCCGTCGGACAGATCGAAGCGGGTTACGCAATCGGTCTGTCGGGCTTCTCGCTCCTGCGCCGCATCATCGGTCCCATTGCATTGCGCCAATGCTTGCCCGCGTATTCGACGGAAGCCGTGCTGCTCGTCAAGTCGACGGCGCTCGCGAGCCTCGTCACCGTGTGGGAAGTGACGGGCGTCGCGCAGCAGATCATCCAGCAGACCTATCGCACCACAGAGGTTTTCATCTGCGCTGCGCTGATCTATCTGTTCCTGAACTTCGTCGTCGTGCGTCTGCTCGGCCTGCTCGAACGGAAGCTGTCGCGCCATCTTCGCGCGATGCCCGCGAACGCCGCGCCGCGCGCGATGCCGCCCGCCACCGAAGCACGTCGTGCCGCACCCTGACGCCCCATTCCGGAGAATCCCATGAACGCTACGGCACCCGTTGCACTGTCGGTCAAGAACATCCACAAGTCGTTCGGCGACCATCACGTCCTGAAGGGCATTTCGCTCGACGCGCATGAAGGCGACGTCATCTCGATTCTCGGCGCAAGCGGCTCGGGCAAGAGCACGTTTCTGCGCTGCCTGAATCTGCTCGAGACGCCCGACGACGGCAGCGTCGCGCTCGCAGGCGAAACGCTCAAGATGAAGCGCCGCAAGGACGGCAAGCTGCAGCCGGACGACCGCAAGCAGGTCGATCGCATTCGCTCGCAGCTCGGCATGGTGTTTCAGAACTTCAATCTGTGGTCGCACATGACGGTGCTGGAAAACCTGATCGAAGGGCCGATGCGCGTGCAGAAGCGCAGCCGCGCGGAAGCCGTCGAAGAAGCGGAAGCGCTGCTCGCCAAAGTGGGCCTTGCGGAAAAGCGCGGGCATTATCCGGCGCATCTGTCGGGCGGTCAGCAGCAGCGCGTCGCGATTGCGCGAGCGCTCGCAATGCATCCGAAAGTCATGCTGTTCGACGAGCCCACGTCGGCGCTCGATCCCGAACTGGTGGGCGAAGTGCTGCGCGTGATGCGCTCGCTCGCGGAAGAAGGACGCACGATGCTGGTCGTCACGCACGAAATGGGCTTTGCGCGTCATGTGTCGAACCGCGTGATGTTCCTGCATCAAGGTCAGACGGAATGCGACGGCACGCCCGACGAAGTATTCGGCGAACTGAAGTCCGAACGCTTCCGGCAATTCGTGTCGAGCCATCATTCGCGCACCACCAATTAATCCGATTCATCACGCAGCTCACGTCATTCGAAAGGCAACACATCATGGCAGTCATCCGAACCGACCGTCCTCTGAGCTGGCGCGAACTGGCCGCCGTTGCGGCGGGCGAAGCGCTCGTGCTGTCCGAAGCGGCGCGCGCGCGCATCGCGGCGGCGCGCACGCTCGTCGAGCAGATCGTCGAGCGCGGCATTCGCGCGTATGGCGTGAATACGGGCGTGGGCGCGTTGTGCGACGTGATCGTGTCGC
Source organism: Burkholderia sp. E7m39 (assembly GCA_001319865.1). Lineage (GTDB taxonomy): Bacteria > Pseudomonadota > Gammaproteobacteria > Burkholderiales > Burkholderiaceae > Paraburkholderia > Paraburkholderia bengalensis. Next base: position 7,288 of record BBSL01000460.1, read on the forward strand.
CGTCGGAGCAGCGCGCGCTGTCGCGCAACATTTTGATGAGCCATGCCGTGGGCGTCGGCGCGCCGCTCGGCGTCACCGAGACGCGCGCGATCATGGCCGCTGCCATCAACAACTTTGCGCATGGCCACTCGGGCATCCGTCTCGACGTCGCGGATCAACTGGTCGCGTTGCTCGACGCGGGCTATATCCCCGAAGTACCCGCGTTCGGTTCCGTCGGCTATCTGAGCCATATGGCGCATATCGCGCTGGTGTGCATCGGCGAAGGCCATGTGCGTCACGGCGGCGAACGGATCAGCGGCCGCGCCGCGCTCGAGCAGATCGGGCGTGAGCCGCTCGTGCTCGAAGCGAAGGAAGGCTTGAGTCTCATCAACGGCACGCCATGCGTGACGGGGCTCGCGGCGCTGGCGCTCGCGCGCGCGGAACGTGTTCTCGACTGGACCGACGCCATCGCCGCGATGAGTTTCGAAAACCTGCGCGGACAGCTCGCTGCGTTCGACGCCGATTCGCTTGCGTTGCGCGTGTCGCCGGGATTGAACCTGGTCGGCGAGCGCATGCGCAATGCGCTCGCCGATAGCGGCATTCTCGCTTCCGTGGTCGGGCAGCGCACGCAAGACCCGCTGTCGATGCGCACGATCCCGCACGTGCACGGCGCCGCGCGCGACGTGCTCGACGCGACGGCCGAAGTCGTGAATCGCGAGCTTGCATCGATCACCGACAACCCGATTGTCGCGGGCACGCCGGATGCGCCGCGTGTCTATTCGCAGGCGCATGCGGTGGGCGCGTCGATCGCGCTGGCAATGGACAGTCTTGCGACGGCGATCGCGCAGGTGGCCGCGATGGCCGAGCGGCGTCTGGATCGCCTCGTGAATCCGCTTGTGAGCGGCTTGCCCGCGTTTCTCGCGCAGCCGGGCGGCACGTGCTCGGGCTTCATGATCGCGCAGTACACGGCGGCATCGCTGGTCGCGCAGAACAGGCGGCTCGCCGCGCCCGCGAGCCTGGATGGCGGCATCACGTCGGGCTTGCAGGAGGATCATCTGTGCCATGCGACGCCGGCTGCGCTGAAGGCGCTGGAGATCCTCGACAACACGGGCCGCATCGTCGCGATCGAATTGCTGGCGGCCGCTCAGGCCTACGATCTGCAGCCTGTCGATGCCGCGCGCGCGCCGCATACCGACGCGCTGTGGCGCCGCGTGCGCGCGGTCGTGCCGACGTATCGCGACGACCGGCCGCTCGCCGACGACATGGCCGTTGCGTTCCGGATGATCGGCGAAGCCGCGCCGCCGCTGCCGCCCGCCGCCGGTCAGGTGCCTTCACCGGCACCCGACGACCATGCGGGCTACGGCGCGCATGCCGCCAACGATTCGACGGCCGCCGCGCATCATGCGCCGCAATCGGCGGCCTGAAGCACGCATGCGTTCAACCCACGAGGCCGACGTAGACATGACGATAAACGGGCAACTGGAGACAGCGGAAGAACCATGCGCCGGCGTGCGCGCGGCGCCGGGCAAGGCCATGCCGGCGTACGAGCAGATCAAGCGCTACGTGATCGCGCGGATCGAAGAGGGTGTGTGGAAGCCGGGCGGGCTGATTCCATCGGAAGCGGAGCTGGTGAAAGAGTTCGGTGTCGCGCGCATGACGGTGTCGCGCGCGCTGCGCGAGCTGACCACGGAGCGCGTGCTGACGCGCGTGCAGGGCTCGGGTACGTATGTCGCGCCGCGACACTACGAATCGACGGTGCTCGAAATCCGCAATATCGCCGATGAGATCGCCGCGCGCGGTCATCGGCATACGGCGCGCGTGCTGACGCTCGATTCCAGCGACGATGCGCTCGCGCTCGATGCACTCGCGCTTTCCAAAGGGCCTGTGTTCCATTCGCGCATCGTGCACAACGAAGAGAGCGAGCCGATTCAATACGAAGACCGCTACGTGAATCCGCGCGTGTTTCCCGACTACCTGAATCAGGACTTCACCGTCGAAACACCGAATCACTACATGGTGCGTCTCGCGCCGATCCAGCGCGCCGAGTTCCGCATCTACGCGCAAAAGCCGAATGCGCATGTGCGCCGCCATCTGATGATGGAGATCGGCGAGCCGTGTCTGATGCTATGGCGCAGGACGTGGGTCGGCGAGCAGGTCGCGACGTCGGTGCAGCTGTGGCATCCCGCTTCGCGCTTTCATCTGGCGGGCAACGTCTAGCGCTCGACTGTCACACCCAGGGGCGCGTGTCGGCGAGCCGAACGCTGACTAGTTGCCCTCGCCGGGCGTGACGGAGATCGCCACACCTTCCGTGCGCACGACCTGGACCTGATCGCCCTTGTGAATGTTCCTGAGCTGCTCGGGGTCCACCAGCACGTCCATCTTGCCCTGCGGCCCTCGTATCGTGATGTGATTGCCCTGCGCATCAATCGCGACGACATCGCCCACGACCGTCACTTCGCGGCTGATCGCGCCGCCGGGTCTCGCACCTGACGCGGCCGGCTGCAAGATCTGCCGCTCCTGGGAAGAGCGCACGCCCGCCGTTTTCGTGAGGCTCAGCGATCTTGCCTCGTGGTACTGGGTCGTGACCACATCGCCGATCTTGAGCTGATCGAAGTTGCGCACCTGCTCGCCGGCCTTGAGGTCCTGGATGCGTCCGCTCTTGTCCTTGAGCTTGACGCTGCGGGTAGCAGGATCGATCGCGACGACGGTCGCCACGATCGTCGCCGTGCCCGTCACCGTGGTCTTGTCGGCGCCCCGATCGATTTCCACGGACGTTTGAGGCTGGGCGAATGCCGGGCAAGCCATCGTCGCGATGGCCGCCGCGAGGAAATACTGGATCTTCATTGCCGTGCTCCCTGGCCTTTCCGATTTCGACTATCCCTGCCGCTGCGACGTATCGGGCGCGAACCTGCAGCCGAGCCGGTAGCGCGAGCCCGGATGCACGAAGCGCGCGAACGTCACCGCGACGCCGCTCGTCCACGTGCGGCGCATCAGCGTGAGGCAAGGCTCTTCAGGCGCGATCTGCAGCAAGTCGGCTTCGGCGCGGCTCGGCAGGGCCGCATCGACGACATGCTCGACATCGTGCGCGGGCACGACGCTGAACAAATACTCCGAAGGCCGTATCGTCGAGAAATCCTGCTCGATGAAATCCGGCGCGATAGCGGGATTCACGTAACGGTCTTCGAGCTGGACGGGCAAGCCGTTCTCGCGATGCACGCAGATCACATGAAACACCGACGCGCCCGGTGCCAGCCCCAGCGCATTCGATACGTTCACGGGCGCGACTTCACGCTGCGCAAGTAAAGTCTGATAGCTATATTCGTGCCCGCGCGAGCGGATCTCGTCGCCGATATGCGCGATCATCAGCAGCGTCGATTGCGGCTTGGTTTCGGCGACGAAGGTGCCGACGCCCGATACGCGCGTCAATAGCCCTTCATGCGTGAGTTCGCGCAACGCGCGGTTCACCGTCATCCGCGACACGCCGAGCGACGCGACGAGATCGAGTTCCGATGGAATGCGCTCGCCCGCGCGATGCTCGCCCGATTCGATTGCGTGGCGGATGTACTGCTTGACCTGTTCGTACCGCGCGGCCGGCTGCGCGGGAGAGGCCACCGTTGCAGCCGCCGTGATTGCGCGCACATCCGGCTGGCGAGGCCTGCGCGCTTTCGCGTGCGCTCGCGTGCGATGTTTGTCGCGGACGGCGGGGGCGGACATCGGCGCGCTGCGTCAGTCGAGGCGGACGTTCATACCGGGTCCGCGCTGTCCGCGCCGCGCGACCAGAACGCGTTGCGGTCGAAGTAGTTTTGCAGGAACTGGCGCAGGCGCGGCTGGTTCGCGTCGTGAAAGACGTCGTGCGGCTTGCCTTGCACGGCGATGCGCCCCTGGTCGATGAACACGACCTTGTCCGCGACCTGCGCCGCGAAACCCATTTCATGCGTGACGACGGCCATCGTCATGCCGTCGCGCGCAAGCTGCTTCATCACTTGCAGCACTTCGCCGACGAGTTCGGGATCAAGCGCGGAGGTGGGCTCGTCGAACAACATGATGTGCGGTTCCATCGCGAGCGCGCGCGCAATCGCGACGCGCTGCTGCTGACCGCCCGACAGCTTGGCCGGATACGCGTCGCCCTTGTGCGCGAGGCCGACGGTATCGAGCATGGCGTTGGCGCGTTTTTTTGCGTCGTCGCGCGACAGATGCCGCGCGCGCAGCAGCGCTTCCATCACGTTGCCGAGCGCCGTCATGTGCGGCCACAGGTTGAACTGCTGAAACACCATGCCGACATTGCGGCGCACGCGGTTGATCTCACTTTGCGACGCGCGCACGCGCTTGCCGTTGCGCTCCATGTAGCCGAGCAGTTCGCCTTCGATGCGCACGTCGCCGTGATCGTAGGTTTCGAGCGCCGCGAGGCAGCGCAGCAGCGTGCTCTTGCCCGAGCCCGACGGTCCGATGATGCAGACCACTTCGGAGCGGTGGATGTCGAGGTCGACGCCGCGCAGCACGTCGACGTCGCCGAAGCGCTTGCGCAGATCGCGCACTTCGATCAGCGGCGACTGGCTGGACTGCGGCGAACCGAGAGTGGAGGAAGCGGGCATGTCGACGAGTGCATTCATGATGAGCTTTGAGTGGCGTTCGGTCTTAGGCCATGAAACGGGCGATGCGCGTTTCCGCCCACATGCCCGCGCGCGACGTGAGTTCGACGAGCGCGAGATAACACACGCACAACACGAGCAGCGTTTCGACGAACGCGAAGGTTGCCGAACCGATGCCCGTCAGCACGAACGTCAGTTCGGGCACCGTGACGATCGACAGCACGGCTGTTTCCTTGCTGAGCACGATGATCAGGTTCGTCAGCGCGGGCACGATCAGCACCAGCATCTGCGGCACCTGGATGCGCAGCACCGCTTGCCAGCGCGTGAGGCCGAGACATGAGGCGGCTTCGAGATGGCCGCGCGGGATCGATTGAAAGCCGGAGCGGAAAGCTTCGGCGAAATAGGCGCTGCCGTACAGGCCGAGACCGAGCACGCCCGCCGTCAACGGTTCGAGCGTCAGTCCGATGGACGGGCCGCCATAGTAGAGCAGGAACAACTGCACGAGAAACGGCGTGCCGCGAAAGAGCTCGATATACACGCGCAGAATGCCGCGTATCCACTTGCCGCAAAAGAGCTGCAGCACCGCGATCAGAAAGCCGATCAGCAAGCCGATCGCGACGCCCGCGACCCAGGTGCCGAGCGTTGTCGCGAGACCTGCGGCGATCGGCTGCAGATTGTGTGTGATGACGGTGGGATCGAACTGCTGCATCGCTCGGCCCTCAAGTGTGTTGCAAACGATGCTCGGCGGCGTGTGCAACGAGCGCGAGCGCGCCGCAGATCACGAAGTAGATCAGGCCCGCCGCCAGATACGCTTCGAGCGGCCGGTACGTGCTGGCCGCGATGTTCTGCGCGGTGCGCGTGAGTTCGGCCACGCCCACCACGGAGATCAGCGACGATGCCTTGATCAGCAGCACCATTTCGTTGACGAGCGACGGCAGCGTCATCCTGAACGCCTGCGGCACCTGGATGCGCCGAAGCATGTCGAGCGGCGACAGGCCGAGCATGCGGGCCGCTTCCATCTGGCCCGGCGGAATGTTCAGAAAGCCGCCGCGCAATATTTCCGCGATATACGATGCGGAGCACAGCGACACCGCGCTGATCGCGGCCACGACGGGCGACACGTTGATGCCGACGAACGGCAGCAGGTAATAGACGAGCAGCAGTTGCACGAGCATCGGCACGCCGCGAAAGAAGAACACGTATGCGCCGCCGAGGCGTTGCGCGAGCGCGTTGGGCGCCAGCCGCGCCGAGCACACGGCAATGCCGACGAAGAAGCCGATCACGAGACCCGTCAGCGAAATGCCGATGGTCGCGAGGGCCGCGTGCAGCAGCAGCGGAAGACCTTGAGCGAAAACGTGGATGCTGAACATGGCCCGATATGCGCAAGAGAGGACATGTGAGCGGCGCGCTGCCTGGGCAACGAGGCATGCGCGCCGCGCGGATCACGGCATCAGTAGTTGGGCGTCGGCATCGTGGTGGGCGCGTCCATCGCGACACCGAACCACTTCTTCTGCAGCGCCGCGAGGCGGCCGTCGTTGTGCATCTTGACGAGGGCGGCGTTGAACGCATCGGCGAGCGGCTTGCTGTCCGCGTCCTTGCGCAAGCAGTACGCGAAGTACACCTTCGCGCCGAATGGCGGCGTGACGACGGCGAACGTTTCGGGGCGCTGCTTCGCGACGTACGCGATGTTGGTCATCGAGTTCGCGACGGCGGCAATGCGGCCCGCGGCGAGATCGGCGTACGCCTGGTTGTTGTCGACGTATTCGCGCACTTCGGGTTGCTTGGGCAGCGTCGCGATATAGGCCTTCAGCTGATCGAGCTGCGCCGAGCCTTTGCCCGCGCCCACCGTCTTGCCGACGATATCCGACGACTGTTTGATGGATGTATCGTTGGCGCGCTTGAGCAGCGCATCGGTTGCATCGGCGACGGGCAACGTGTACGTATAGCGTTCCATGCGCGCCTTTGTCACGGTGAGCGGTCCGCCCACCATGTCGAACTTGCCGGCTTCGAGACCGGGCAGCACGCTCGGCCACGGAAGATCGATGAAGCGCACCTTCACGCCGAGTTCCTTGCCGACTTCAGCGAACAGGTCCTTGTTGAAGCCGGCCTGCTGACCGTTCTCGAGAAAGTCGAACGGCGCGAACTGCATCTCCGTGCCGACGACGAGTTCGCCCGCTTTCTTGACCTTCGCGAGTTGGTCTTCCGCGTGTGCGCTGACGCTTGCAAGCGCTGCGCTGGCGCACCATGCGACGACCGCGAGACGACACTTCCAGCCTGCAAAGATACCCATTGATATTCTCCCGTTGGCAAAGCGGTGTCGCGCATGAAGGCGGCGCGCCAGTTATGCGAGGCAGTATATACCGCTGGTTTTGCGCGAAAAAAATAATCACATGCTGTCAAACCCTAATGCCGGGCGCGTCTCTTCGGCAGAAGAATGCATGCGGGTACAGCGCAACTTGCGATTGCGCTTTTGGCGGTATATACAACGTGAAACGCTCGCGAACCGGCGCACGGCAGTCGCCACACTCAAGTCGCAACTCGAACGAGGTGCAACCGGTTCGGACCGTCCAGTCAAACTTCGTATGAAGAGGAGTCTCGCGATGCAGCCAGCTACTCGCATTCCGATCGTCGATCTGGCCGGCGTGCGTGCCGGCGACGGCAATGCGCTTGCGCGCGCGGGCCGTGAAATACGCGAGGCGTGCACGACGATCGGCTTCTTCTACATCGTCAATCACGGGGTGCCGCAAGCGGTCATCGATCGCGCTGAACAGGCGGCGCGCAAGTTCTTCGCGTTTCCTGTCGAAACCAAACGGCGTGCTGCCGTGAATCATCGGCATCGCGGCTTCAATGCGCTCGGCGATGCGACCATGTATCAGGCCAAGCGTCCCGACTATAAGGAGTTCTTCAGCATCGGACTCGAACTGCCTCAGGATGATCCCGATGTACGCGCAGGGCAGGCCCTGCGCGGGCCGAACAACTGGCCCGATTTCATGCCCGAATTGCAGCCCGCGCTGTATGGCTACTACGAAGAGGTCGGCGCGTGCGGCGCGGATCTGCTGCGCGCGGTGGCGACGGGGCTCGGCGTCGGCGTCGATTTCTTTGCGTCGCGCTATACGAAGCGGATGCAGCGCACGCAGATGGTCTACTATCCGCCGCAGCCGCCGCAATCGGACGAAGAGCAGTTCGGCGTTGCGCCTCACACCGACTATGGCTGCATCACGCTGTTGTGGCAGGATCAGGTCGGTGGCCTGCAGGTGCGCGAAATCGCGAACGATACATGGATCGACGCGCCGCCCATCGAAGGCAGCTTCGTCGTCAATGTCGGCGATCTGCTCGCGCGCTGGACGAACGACCGCTTTCGCTCGACGCTGCATCGCGTGATCAACGCATCGGGCCGCGAGCGCTATTCGATTGCGACGTTCTACGATCCGACCTATACGTCGGCCGTCGATCCACGCGATCTCGGCACGCCGGCGCAAGAGAGCAAATACGAACCTGTCGCGGCGGGCGATTACATTCTGGGCCGCATCAACAGTTCGATGGGCTACAGGAAGAAGCTCGCCGCGACGCAAGAAACCCCGCAGGGAACCACATAAGGAGCCGCATGACAGCGATAGAACCGGGCGCGCTCGCGTCGACACTCGCCGCGTTGCGCGAAGCGTTGGGCGATGACGCCGTGCGTGTCGGCGATGCCATCGGCGAGCGTCAGATGACGGACTGGACGCGTCACGAACCGACACGTCCTGCGGCATGGCTATTGCCGCGCACGACGGAGCAGGTGGCGCGCGCATTGATGATCTGCAACGACGCGCGTCAGAGCGTGGTGCCGCAAGGCGGCATGACGGGGCTTGCAGGCGGCGCGATTGCGCGCGCGACGGATATCGCGTTGTCGCTGGATCGTCTTGCGGGTGTGGAGGAAATCGACAGCGCGGCGGCGACCATCACGGTGCGCGCGGGCACGACGCTTCTGGCCGCGCAAGAAGCGGCGGCGCAAGCCGGCTTCGAACTCGCGCTCGATCTCGGCGCCCGCGGCTCATGCCAGATCGGCGGCAATCTCGCGACGAACGCGGGCGGCAATCGCGTGATCCAGTCGGGCACGGCGCGCGATCAGGTGCTCGGTCTCGAAGTCGTGCTCGCCAACGGCGCGGTGCTGAGTTCGCTGAACAAGATGGTGAAGAACAACACGGGCTATGACCTCAAGCACTGGTTCATCGGCTCGGAAGGCACGCTCGGCGTGATCACGCGCGCGGTGCTGAAACTGCAGCCGCAGCGTGGCTCGCGGCATACGGCGCTCGTCGCGTTGAACGACTATGCGCAAGCCGTCAATCTGCTGCGCAGGCTGTCGCGGCGCTTCGGCAACGATATCGGCGCATTCGAAATCATGTGGCCGGATTTCTTCGACTTTGGCGTGAAGCTGACGGGCGCGCGCTCGCCGTTCGCCGACGCGCATCCGTTGTACGCGTTGATCGAGCACGCAAGCTTCGATGCCGATGACGATGGCTCGCACTTCGCCAACGCGCTGAACGAAGCACTCGACGAAGCCGTAATCCGCGACGCCGTGATCGCGCAGTCGATGGCGGACACGCGCGCGTTGTGGGCAATTCGCGAATGCACGGCGGAGTTTCCCGTCAAGCTGGACCCGATCAACTTCGACGTAAGCCTGCCCGTCGGCGAGATCGGCGCGTTCGTCGAGCGCTGCCGTGTCGCGCTCGATCAGGCGTGGCCGGGCAACGAATCGTATTTCTTCGGGCATATCGGCGATTCGAACCTGCATGTCACCGTCGATGGACGCTCTGTGCCTGGCGTCGATCATCGCGACGTGTACGCGCTCGTCTATCAGATGCTGGCGCCGTTGCGCGGCTCGGTGTCGGCGGAGCACGGCATCGGCTTGCTCAAGCGCGAATTTCTGCCCATCTCACGCTCGGATGAAGAGCTTGCCGTAATGAAAGCGATCAAGCATGCACTCGATCCGAACGGCATCCTGAATCCCGGCAAACTCTTCTGACGCGTGCGATTACCAACGTTCGTCACGAATGCCACGGCATTCGCGACGAAACGACGGCTCGCTAATGCGCATCCAGATGCCTGACGATAGTCGGGAATACATCGAGCGCCGCGCGTTTGCCGAACACGCAGTCGATATGCCCGTAGCCCTCGATCACATGACGCTCGAAGTTGCCAGGACCGAAGCGTTCGACGAGCGTATCGAATGTCATCTGCGTGCTGATGGGTAGATAGCAGAGATTTTCCGACCCGTGAATGAACGCGATGGGCAGCTTCATGCCTTCGAGGTTCGGCATATACACGTCGTCCCCATTTGCATCGACGAGATGCCCCGCGCGCACCATCGCCGCCAGCTGATTGAACAACTCGACGTCGTGAACGCCGAATAGTTCGTGCAGGTTCGCGTGCAATTGCTCGTCGAGTTGCGCGTGTTCGTAGAGCAGGCCATACATGAACGTCGCGCGATGACACACAGGGCTGCTGCATGTCTCGTCGCGTTCGACGGGGAAAAACTTCAGCGCTTCGTCGAGCAGATTATGCGGCCATTTTTCGTGGCGCGTGTACGCGGTCAGATCGCTGATGCCGAGATGCTGAAGGATCTGCGGCGTGTGCAAACCCGCCTTGATCCGTTGCAAGAGACCCGGCACAGGATGCGCCGACACCTGCGATAGCACGACGGAGCGCACGCCCTGCAGCCCCGACATCAGCGACATGCTGAGCGCCAGCGCACCGAGGCAATGGCCGACCGCCTGAATGCTTGCGGCGCCCGTCAGTTCGCGCACCTTCGCGACAGCGGCCGGAATGTCGTAGCGCGCGATGTCGTCGGCGGTGGTGCGCTCCATTGCGCTCGGCAGTTCGATGCTGACGCGCAAGTCGACGAGCCATACGTCGTAGTGCGCGGCGCACAGGAACTCGACGAGATTCGTGCCGATCAGGTCCGTCGAAAAGATGCGGCTCGATACGCCCGAGCCGTGTATCAGCAGCACCGGGCCCTTGTCGCCGCCGTGATAACGCGCAAGCCGCAGCGTCTTGCCGTCTTGCGTATCGAAGTAGCTGATCTGCGGCGCGGGCGCGCGCAGTGCGCGGCGCACGCGCGGCGGCGCATCGTCGCTGAGATATTGCAGCGGCGCGGCGACGCCGCCGTACTCCGTGTACAGCACGCCTGCGAAAAAGCGGCCGAATCTGAGCGTCCACGCGAGGCGCGTTTCGAGATCGGGCGCGTTCGTCACTTCGATCGTGCGTTGCTGTTTCAGGAAGTTTTCCGGCGTGATGACGAGCGTCGCGTGGCCGATGACGGGTGCGTCGTCGGCGGCGGACGCGCGGATCGTCGCGTACAGCGTGTTGGTCTGCGTCCACAGTTCGAGCAGCGACGTGTGCGTGATAATCTTCTGACCGGTCAGATAAAAGTGCTTGCCTTCTACCGTGTCGAGCGTCATGCGGTAGTTCATGTTGCGCCGCTCGACATTCGTTTCGTCGACGACGAACAGGTTGAAGATGCCATCGCTGACGGTCATCGGTTGCGACGAAAGGGCATTGCACGTCAGCGTGCCGATCATGCGCGCCTCGTGTTGCCGGTTCGCGAGCATGTCCGCGAGATCGTCGGAGACGACTGTCACGGTGAAGCTGATGGGCGTGCCTTCTGTTGCGTCATCCGTTTGACCGTGGGGCTTCGCGTCGCCGACGTGATAGGTGCCCTTCATCGTTTCGGTGAAGCGCAGGCCGATTCTGGGCGGCAGCGGCGGCGCCGTATTGCCTTGCGCGTCATAGTCGATCTTCCAGCCGCGCGAGCCGGCAAGCTGCGCGCAGTTGCGCTCGGCGAGCGCGGAGATCGTCAGCAGCGGATTCACGCCGAGCGACAGCGGCATGACGGCGCCGTCCATCACGTACAACCCGTCGTGCACGGCGTTGCCATCCGTACCCGAAAAAACGCGGCCCGCCTGATCGACGACACCGTGTGCCGCATCCTCGGCCATCGCGCAGCCGCCCAGCGGATGCACGGTCACGATGCGATTCTGGAACGCTTCCGTGGAAATCGGGTTGCGCACGTAGTCGCCGCCGAGCGCACTTGTCGCGTCGATCAGGGCCTTCTCGACGGTTGCGTAGACGGGCTGCTTGCCCGCGTTCGGCCAGCTCACGCGCGGGCGTCCGCTCTCGACGCTGATCTGTCCGCTCTCGTCGTCGTGCGCCATCACGAGCCAGGTCTGCGTGTTGCGCATCGCGCCGTGATACGGGCCGCGCAGGATGCTCTCGGCGATGCGCGCTTCGTCGGCGAGGGGCGGGTCGTCTTCCGGGTCCGGCATCGCAACGCCTTCGGCGGGCGCCGCGACGCCGAGCACGCCCATCAGCGCGCCGCCGATCGGCGCGGCAATGGTGCCTTCCTCGATCACGAAGCCGTCCTTCACATTGGGCGTGTCGCGATGATCGATGATGCCCGCGATGCACGGCCCGACGGGCGGAATCTCGCCAGCGGGATGCGTGCCCCAGCCCACGCCGTTGATGACCTTGTCGGTGTTGAACGCGAACGCGAGCACATCGCCATTGCCTGTGAAGTGCTGGCCAAGCTGCTTCGATACGCTCAAGCCCGCCTGCTGCGAGCGCAGCAGGATCGCCGTCGAGCCGAGCGTGCCCGCCGACAGGATCACGATGTCGGCCGTCACGAACAGCTCGGGTGCGTCGTACAGTTCGCGCTTCAGATCGGCGGGCTGATAGCGCACGCACCAGACGCCGCGCGCCTCATCGCGCACCACGGAATGCACGGCGGCGCCCGTGAAAATCTGCGCGCCGTGGGCGACGGCGTCGGGCAGATAGTTCATGTGCGTCGAGTTCTTCGCGCCGTGATTGCAGCCGGAGTTGCAGTCGCCGCAGCCCTTGCAGCGGTTCTGGTCGACGCCCGCGGCGTTCTTGCCGTCCTTGAACGTCACGGTGATGGGCGGCCGGTAGAAGCGGTTGCTCATGCCGAGTTTTTTCGCCGACAGCGCGAGCGCGTCGAGCTTCGGCAGATCGGGAAAGTCGTCGGGGACGGGCGTCGCGCCGAGCATGGTTTTGGCGCGCGCATAGCAGCGCTCGAGATTCGCCTTGTCGCCGCGCACGGCGGCGGGCCAGCGCGGATCATCCCACAGGCGCGCGTCCGGTTCGAGCGCGACGTTTGCATTGATCAGCGATGTGCCGCCGAGTCCGCAGCCCACCACGACATTCACGTCGGGATTCACATGCACTTCGATCAGCGCGAGCGGCGAGCCGACCTGCGCGATGGCCGTGTTGTATTGCACGTGCGCGGCGCCTTCGAGCGGCGTCGCGGGAAAGTCGCCCGCCATGAATTCGCGGCCGCGTTCGAGCAGGCAGACGCTGCGATTCGCGCGGGCCATGCGGCTTGCCGCGATCGCGCCGCCATAGCCGGAGCCCACCACCAGCACCTCGTAATGGTCCTTCATCGCCGCAAGGGCACTCGACAAGCGGTTCATTCGACCACCTCTTTTATGGGCCAGGCGGGGGAACCCGGCGATGAAGACGGCTGGCGCGCGCAGTTTATTTATCCTGGACGCCGCGCAGCGAAATGCAAAGGGAAAACGCGCGTTTAGCCGCGGGATTCAAAAAATGCCTTGTTTTTAAGTGCAGAATGCGTTCGTGCGGACGGGTGCCTGCAGGCAGCGGTCGCGCGAACTGCACGCGGGATGAGCTACGGATGCGACTTGCAAGCGGATTGGCAGGCAACCCAGGCCAGCATCGTCGGAGCGGCGAGTGTCAAAGCCAAAGTGTCAGATGGCGGAAGCGGCGGCGCTCACGCCGCTGCTTCGATCACGTCGTCGTTGTCGGGCGCCGTCGCCGATTCCGTCGCTTCGGCAGCCAGCAGGTTGAAGACGATGAGAATGGCCTCGCGGTTTTCAGCATCGATTTCAATGCCAAGCTCGTCGCGCAGCCAATGGCCGATCTTCGTGTTCGAAAACTGGCGCGCGTCGTCCGTCTTCTTCATGGTGACGCCGAGCTTGACGGCGCGATAGTGATAGGAGGGCACGCGATGCTGCGCGGCCACGGCCGACAGGCCGCCTTTTGCTTCGGAGCACCAGCCGAGACTGCCCGCGAGCACGATGCGTTCGGGTGCATCGAGCGATGCAATGAATGCGCGCGCAGCTTCGCGCACGCGGCGCTCGCTCAAGCCGTACTGCAGCAGCACGCTGTCGACGGGATCTTCGAGCGCCTGCGAGCGCAGGTCGATCTCCTGCATCATGCCTTCGTGCTCCATCGACACGTTGCGCTGATGGCTCGCGCTTCTCAGGCAGTCGATCAGATAACGGCGAAAGTAGGCGCAGATCGCGTAGCTGTTGGACGGCGCGCTTTCGGGCGCGGCCTTCGATTCGACATGTCCGGGCGCAAGACGCAGCACCTTCGTATAGATGAACTGATGCACGAGCTCTTCCTTGTCTTCGCCGAGCGCGTGCAACTCGAGTGGGTGGTAGGTGCGCAACGCGCGTTTCACGAGGTCGTACATCGACATCATTTCGTGATCCGTGAGCTGCGTGCGGCGGCGCCACAACTCGGGAAGCACTGCCTCGTCGAAAGTGCGTGCGAAATCCTGGCTCGTAACTGCGCCCATGAAAGGCCTCCATCGGTTAAGGGCAAGCAGCGCGGTAAGGGCGGGGGAGTCCGCCAATGGAGCCTCGACAAACAGGCGTAAATCAGGTCCGGGAACTGCACCTTCAGAGGCTGTCGGCCGCGCTTGTGTGTTGAATCGATGAACCCAGTATGCTTTTTGCACGCGGCGCCGCCTATATGGATTAAGTCATAGCTGAAGGGTAAACCGCCGGCAGGACGGGTAAACTGTCTGTAGGCTGCGCCGGTGCGGATGCAATACGCACAGGGCGCTGGATTTATTCCCGATCCGGTTCAATCGGCGCTGCCTCGACAAAAAACGAAACGACGGTGGCCTCGCCAATGCCCGGTGCTTCGGGCGCGGCCAGGCGCATTTCCACCATGGAGACCGCACGATGCGGGACGATCCCATCCAGCGCGCGATCGACGAAGATCTCGTGCGTGTGCTGTACGCGCAAGATCCGATCGCCTTCTTCACGCACTGGTTTTCGATTGCGGTGCTGGTCGCGATTTACTGGAATAACATCCCGCATCCGCATCTTTTCGCTGCCTGCTTCATCTTCTATGGCTTCGCGAATTGCGCGAGCCTCGCACTGTGGATGTGCAAGCGGCGCTGGCCCGAGGCCGTATCGGCGCGCGCGTGGATCAACCTGCATGCCGCGCGTGGGGCGCTGCTCTACAGCGCGCCGGGGCTTGCCATCTGGTTCGCGTTTCAAAGCCCGCACACGGACTTGCCTATCCTGCACACGGTGATGCTGGTCACGCTGGCAGCGGGCGTGTTCATGTCGAACGGCTTCGACGTAGTCAACTTCGCGACGGCGATTCCGTTCCTGCTGCTGCCCGCGATCGTGCTGCACTTCGGTACGCACACGTTCGACCGCACCCTCCTCGCCATCGTCCTCGCGTTCTTCTTCTGCGCAATCAACGTCTACGCGCTCAGTTATCGCAAGCTGTTCCAGCGCGTCGTGCAGGCGCGCGTCGACCAGCAGGCGCTGGCGGAATCGCTCGCCGCGCAGAAGCTCGTCGCCGAAGAGGCGAGCCTCGCGAAGACCCGCTTCTTCGCCGCCGCGAGCCACGATCTGCGCCAGCCGCTGCATGCGATCGGGCTGCTCGCGGCGTCGCTGAACGACTCGACGGCGACGTCCGCGCAGCACGTGAAGACGGCCAATCACATCGCCAACAACGTCGAGGCGCTGAACCAGCTGTTCAACCAGGTACTCGATCTGGCGCGGCTCGAAAGCGGCGTCACGCAGGTGATCAGGCTGCATTTCCGGCTCTCCGAGCTGTTCGACCGCGTCGGCAACCAGTACTGGCCGCAGGCGGCGGCGAAAGGGCTCGCGCTGCGCATCGCGCCGACGGATGCCGTGATTCACGATGATCCCGTGCTGCTCGAACGCATCCTGAGCAATCTGCTGTCGAATGCCGTGCGCTACACGGAGAGTGGCGCGATCTGGATGGGCTACCGTCACGCCGGGCGGCGCGAAGGCGGCTATATCGAAGTGCGCGATTCGGGCATCGGCATTCCGAAGTCCGAGCAGGCGCGCATCTTCGAGGAGTTCTATCAGGTCGCCAACCGGCAGCGCGACGCGCGGCAGGGACACGGACTCGGGCTGCCGACCGTCAAGCGGCTCGTCGAGATGCTGGGCGGCACGCTGCAATTGCGCTCGGCGACGGGACGCGGCTCGGTGTTCCGTTTTCCCGTGCAGGCGGGCGATCCCGCGCGGATCGTCGCGGGCCTCGACGATTCGGCTGCGAGCGGCGCGGCGGCGCTCGGACGCCACGTGCTGTGCATCGACGACGAACCGGCCATCCTGGAAGGCGTGCAGAGCCTGCTCGGGCGCTGGGGCTGCGTCGTGCGCGGCGTGCGCGACGAGCGCCAGGCGCTCGCCGCCATCGACGAGGGCTTCATGCCCGACGCCGTGCTATGCGACTACCAGCTGACCAACCACCGGACGGGCGCGCAGGCGCTCGGCGCCGTGCGCGACGCGCTGCGGCGGCGCGGGCGCGAGCGCGTCGTGACGCTGCTGATTACGGGCGACATGGCGTCGGTGGAACTGGAGGCGCTCGCGCTGCAGGGCATTCCCGTGCTGCACAAGCCCGTGACGCCCGCGAGGCTGCGCCGCACGCTGGAGATGCTGTGGCAGCAGCCGTGGATGGAAACGGTCCCCGCAACCGCCGCTGAATCTGGCTCTGAAACGGCCGGGAGCGGCGGCAAGCGCCCGCCAGAAACGATGCCGTTGCCCGTCACGTCGCGCGGTTGAGCGTCGGGCCGATGGTCCGACGTTCGCACACGCGTTCCCCGTTTTTCCTTCACGCAAATAAGTCAATCGCGAACGCGTGATGCCGGCTCGCGTTCGCTGTCCGTGCTCGTCCCCTCGCGGCTTGCGCCCCGTCTTTTTGAGAAGTGTCTGATCGACGGTCGCCGGGCCTGGCTGATGAAATAAGCGCTTTCGCGATAACGGCGCCTTCGGGCTCCGACATTGCGCGGCGATGGGCAGGTGTCTCGTTCATCGCCTCATTCGCTGCCCGCAGCGAAACTCCAGTCAACCTTCGCGTCCCGTTCGATTGCCGCACCGGCGAGCCGGCGCGTGACGCAAATCAAAGAGGTAGAGAAGTGAACGGTCATCCTTCCGACAAGCTCGTCGGCGGCGTGCTGCTCGGCGCGCTCGTGACAGCGGTTCTTGTCGTCGGCTTGCTATATCTGGGCATTCCCGCCGAGCATCACGCGAACCTGGCAATGCGGCTCGGTTTGCCCATCGCGGTGTCATGCGCGCTGCTGTTTCCGCTGCCCGTGCTGCATCGTACGGTGTGGCGCGAGCGCCGCAGCCGGTTCGTGCTCGACGAGGACCTCAACGCGATGCTGCTGGGCCGCGCCATTGGCGTGATCGGCGGCGTGGCGCTCGGGGTCACGCTGGCGACCGAGCTGCTGTAATTTCACTGCGGCTGCGCCACGGGCCGCGTCGCAAGAGAAAAGAAAAGGCGGCACGTCGTGCCGCCTTTTTCATTCGATAGGCCGCTCAGGTCAGAGCGTCTTTCCCGCCTCGAGCCAGCCGTTGATCACGGCGATCGCGGTCGCGCGATTGTGCACGCCGAGCGCGCGGAAAATCACGGAGAGATGAACCTTGATCGTGCCTTCGGCTACGCCGAGATCGCGCGCGATCATCTTGTTGGTCCAGCCGCGATGCACGAGCCGCATGATTTCCTGCTGACGCGGCGACAGGTTCTCCAGCAGATGCTGCTGATGCGGCTGGAGCGACTCGACGCGAACGGTGGGCTCCGATTCCGGCGGTGCGGCTGACGTCTGCGCGCAGGCCGATGCGGTGCTCGCCGCCGTCGACCGGTCCGATGCCGCGGCCGTCGCGGCTTCGCGATTGCCGAGCAGGCTCAGCGCTTCCATCGGCACGTACGCGCCGCCCGACAGCACCAGTTCGATCGCCTTGAGCATCACGCTCGCCGGCTGCCGCTTCGGCACGAAACCGAGCGCGCCCGCTGCGAGCACGGCGCGCATCTCGTCGGGCGATTCTTCCGCCGACAGCACGACGACGGGCAGCGCGGGATTCGCCTTCAGCAGCGCCTGCAACGAGGAGGCGCCCGTCATGCCGGGCATGTGGAGGTCGACGATGGCGAGATCGTGGTTCGCGTCGGGACGGGCGGCCGCGGCCAGCGTTTCCCAACTGTCGGCCTCGTCGAAGACGGCATCGGGGTCGAGTCCGCGAAGCAGACCTTTGACGCCCTGGCGGATCAGTTCATGATCGTCGGCTACTAGAAACTTCATGATGTCTCCGCTATCGTGCGGCCCTGCCGGTATTGTGCCCATGTTGTCGGTCGGGACGGGGCGGGCGCCGCGCTCCCGAAGCGCGTCGTCCGTCCGCAAGGCCGCGCCGCGGCACGGCGTGAACGCCTGCTGCGCGTCGCAACCCGCTGCACTCCCTGCGGCCCGTCAAGCGCTGGGCCGTCCATGCAGCAACAGCTTGTTCTGCTTCCTTCGCCGCGATCATATGCCTGATCGTCGGACCCGTCATGCGCGCGGCGGCTCGCTTGCGCCGCCGTACGACGGGCGCGCGTGTTCGTGCTCGCTGCTTGATACCTGCTGTTCGCGCCGTCCGTCCGGAATGCGACGGGATTGGTGCGACCTGATCCGTGGTCTGGTCTCGCTCGCGCTGCCGCTGCGGCTTTGCCGGACAATCCGGCAAAGCCGTCGCGGATGGCGCGTGTGGCTCCCTCGGTTCTTGCGGCACTGCATCCGTGGCCGGACGAGCGTCGGTGTCGCGGCCTGCTACGAAGACGAGCTTTGCGGAAGGATTTTGAAGGCCGGCAGGCAGGCGGCATAGGCCCGTGCGGTGGGTTATGCGGGGGTTTGCGCATTAATCATGCGGGGGTGATGCGCGGCGACTGAGCCGGGTCGCCTTAACCCGAAGCAGGCGGGCGCGCAAGCGGTTTTTCAGCGCGCCGCGTTCGCCTGCGACGCTCAGGTAATCGCGAACAGCGTGACGTTCATCAGAAACTTGAACGCATACCCGACGATCATCGCGCCGCCCACCCCGCCGCACCATAGCGCGATGAACCAGAGCCAGCCGGGCAGGCGCGTGCGCGGCAGGCGGGCAGGCTTAGTGGTAGTGGACGTCGCCATGGCGCACCTTGCCGCGGAAAACCCAGTAACCCAACGTCGTATAGCCGATGATGATCGGGATGATGACGGCCGCGCCGACGAGCGTGAACATCTGGCTCGAGCGCGGCGCGGCCGCTTCCCAGAGCGTGAGGCTCGACGGAATGGCGTACGGCCACAAGCTCACCAGCAGCCCGAGATAGCCGAGCAGCACCAGGCCGAGCGCCATCATGAACGGCGTGTTGTGATGCCGGTCGCGCACGGCGCGTCGCATGAAGTACGCGCAGATCACGACGAGGAACGGCACGGGCACGAGCCGCCAGAAGATGCCTGCGTCGAACCAGCGTTGCGCGATATCGGGTTCCTGCAGCGGTGTCCACAGGCTCACCACGACGATGAAGCCGAGCAGCACGATCGTCAGCGGCCAGACGACGCGATGCAGCCGCCGCTGCAGATCGCCTTCCGTTTTCGCGACGAGCCAGCAGCAGCCGAGCAGCGCATAGGTGACGACGAGCCCGAGGCCCGTGAGCAGCGAGAACGGCGTGAGCCAGCCGAACGCATCGCCCGTGAAGCGGCCGTCCGTGACGGGAATGCCTTGCAGAAACGCGCCGAGCGCGACGCCCTGAAAGAAGGCGGCGCCCGTCGAGCCGCCGATGAACGCCAGATCCCACAGATGCTTCGTGCGATTCGCCTTCGCGCGGATTTCGAACGATACGCCGCGGAAAATCAGACACGCCAGCATGAAGACGAGGGGCAGATACAGCGCCGACAACACCGTCGAGTAGACGACGGGAAACGCCGCGAACAGCCCCGCGCCGCCGAGCACGAGCCACGTCTCGTTGCCGTCCCAGACGGGCGCGACGGTGTTCATCATCAGGTCGCGCTCTTTTTCTTCGGGGAAGAACGGAAACACGATGCCGATGCCCAGATCGAAGCCGTCCAGCACGACGTACATGAAAAGGCCGAGTGCGATGATCGCGGCCCAGACTACGGTCACATCCATTTTTTGTCTCGCGGGTTTCGAAGGGAATCAGGCGTCGATCAGCCGATCGGCGGCGAAAGCGGGCGGCGCATCCGGGACGCCGTCCGGCGTATCGCCGGGCAGCGCAGGACCCGTGCGCATCAGCTTGAACATGTAGTAGATGCCCGTGCCGAACACGAGGAAGTAGATGACGACGAACGCCATCAGCGAAATGCCCACCTGCTGCGCGGACAGCGGCGACACGGCTTCGACGGTGCGCTTCACGCCGTACACGACCCACGGCTGGCGGCCCACTTCCGTCGTTATCCAGCCGGCCAGCAGCGAGATGAAGCCCGTCGGGCCCATCGCGATCGCGATGCGCTGGAACCACTTCGCGTCATACAGCTTGCCGTGGCGGCGCAGTGCCCACGCGGCGAGCGCAAACGCGATCATCGCGACGCCGAGACCCGCCATCACGCGGAAGCTCCAGAACACGACCGTCGAGTTCGGGCGGTCTTCTTTCGGGAAGCTCTTCAAACCGCGAATTTCGCCGTCCCAGCTATGCGTGAGGATCAGGCTGCCGAGGTGCGGAATCGACACGGCGTACTTCGTCGTTTCGGCCTGCATGTTCGGAATGCCGAACAGGTTCAGCGCGGTGCCGCCTTTTTCCGTGTCCCACAGGCCTTCGATTGCCGCGATCTTGGCGGGCTGGTATTCGCGCGTGTTGAGTCCATGTGCATCGCCGACGAAGGCTTGCACGGGCGCGAGGATCAGCAGCATCCACAGCGCCATCGAGAACATCTTCTTGACGGCGTTGTCGCGCCGGCCCTTGAGCAGATGCCATGCGCCGACGGCCGCGACCACGAGCGCCGTGACGATGAACGCGGCAATCGCCATATGCGCGAGACGGTACGGAAACGACGGATTGAAGATGATCTTGAACCAGTCGACGGGGACGACACGGTTGTCGACGATATCGAAGCCTTGCGGCGTTTGCATCCAGCTATTGGAGGCGAGAATCCAGAACGTCGAGATCAGCGTGCCGATCGCGACCATCAGCGTCGCGCCGAAGTGCGCGCGCGGACTCACGCGCTGCCAGCCGAACAGCATGATGCCGAGAAAGCCCGCTTCGAGGAAGAACGCCGTCATCACTTCGTACATCAGTAGCGGACCCGTGACGGGACCGGCGAACGACGAGAAGCCTGCCCAGTTGGTGCCGAACTCGTAGCTCATCACGACGCCCGACACGACGCCCATGCCGAAGGCCACGGCGAATATCTTCGACCAGAACAGGCACAGGTCTTTGTAGTAGGCCTTACCGGTTTTCAGCCAGCGCCATTCGAGCACGGCGATGAAGCTCGCGAGTCCAATGCTCAGCGCGGGAAAGACGATGTGAAACGAGACCGTGAACGCGAACTGCATGCGCGCGAGGTCGAAGGCGGAGATTGCGGTGTTCATGTGTCCGAATCCGAAAAAAGGACGCGGCGCGTGAACGGGTTTCGATGTGCGCTGCGTCGTGCAGATGACGGCAAGCGTAGGGGATTGCGGGAGATTTTGCTGCGACGCCCGCTGTGGCGATATGGCGCAGCCGCGCGGCGCGGTTGCGCCCCTTTATCGAGATAACTGGTTGATGTGGATCAGGTTTTTTGTTCGTCGTTGGCGGCGGCGGACGCGCTGGCAGACGGGAAATCTGCGGCAATCCACCGCGTCGCAGCATGGGACCTGTGACGGACGCGCGACGGCTGGCGAAGCGTCAATCAATGCGAGTGGGGTGTGAGCGTTGGGGCGGTTGCGGCTCGGTGTCGCACTGGAAACGGGTGGCATCGCGCTGCAACGGCGCTCGCATCAAGCGCCGCGCAGTCACCCGCCATCGCGCGAAGCCTTACGGCGCATCGCTCCACAACCGGCCCCCCGTCGCCCAGTTCTCCCGTTTCACATCGATCAGCACGATATCGACGGAATTCGGCTCGACGTTCAGCGACTCACAGGTCGCCTTGGTGATCGCTTCGACGAACTGGCGTTTCTGCTCGACAGTGCGGCCTTCGAACAATTCGATGTGGAAAGTAGGCATATCCGTGTCCTCCGAAATGAATTGAAGCATTGAAAAAAGTCAGTCGCGGAAAGACGCGTCGAGGCGATCGAGCTTGCGCAGCAGCGCGGGCCACTCGATCGCACCTTCGATCGCGCCGCCGTCATCAAGCTGTTCGGCCGTGCGTTGGGCAACCGCCTCCGAAGGCAGCACCAGCGCGCCGCCGCCTGCTTGCGCCTGGAGTTGGATCTCGCACGCCTTGATCAGCGTCGCCATCAGCACGTACGCCTCGGCGACAGTGCGGCCCGCCGTCAGCGTGCCGTGATTGCGCAGCAGCATGGCAGGTTTGTTGCCGAGATCGGCAACGAGCCGCTCACCCTCGGCGGGCGTGAACGCGAGACCCTCGTACTCGTGATACGCAAGATAGCCGTGAAAGCGCAGCGCATGCTGGGAGCCCGGCAACAGGCCGTCCTTTTGCAGCGACACGGCGATGCCCGCCGTGTTGTGCAGATGCATGACGCAGAACGCATCGGCGCGCGCCGCGTGCACGGCGGCATGCAGCGCGAAGCCCGTCGCGTTCACGGGATGCTCGCTCGCACCGATGATGTTGCCGTCGATGTCGATCTTCACGAGGTTCGACGCGCGGACCTCGTCGAATGACAGGCCGAATGGATTGATCAGGAAATGGCCGGGTTCGTCGGGCACGCTTGCTGAAATATGCGTGTAGACGAGATCGTCCCAACCGTTGAGCGCCGCGAGCCGGTAGGCGGCCGCGAGATCGACGCGCGTGCGCCGTTCCGCGTCCGACATCGGCTTCGACTGTGCAACGCGGCCCGCAGGCGTGTGGGCGAACGACATGACGTCTCCTTACTCTGATCTCTTGCACGGTGATTGCCCAACAGCGCGCTTGCCCGACAGCCGCTAGCGCTCGGGCGACACGGCGCGGCCCGCTGCATGTCGATCCACGCCGGACGCGCGCACGTCCTGTGCGACACGAACCGGTATCTCCTTGTGGATTGCGTGTTCGCGGCGCGTATCGCGCGCGAGCACGCGTATCGTCCACGTCGCAAGCACGAACGGCGCGCTCAGCGCGGGCACGCCGTACATCGACGCGGCCTGCTGCAGCGCGACCGCGATGCCCACGCCCATCAGCGCCGCCAGCGCGCCGCAATCGGCAAGCGCCAGCGCGGCGAGCGCACCATTGAATCCTAGCAGGCCCGCGTCGAGCGCTGCGTAATCGGCGCAAACGAGCCAGAGTGAGGACGTCGCGAGCGCTGCGCCCGCGAGCGCGAACAGCGCCGAGCGCCGCGACGACCACGCGATGCCGCCCAGTATCAGCGCGCCCGCCAGCGCGCCGCCTGCAAACGAGGTCTGCGCGAGGCCCGCGAACATGCCGCGCATCAGCGCGAGCCACGCGAACGTGTCGGTCGTGGCGGCATGGGCAGACGCCGGATGGACGAGTGGCAGCCATGTCCAGGTCGCGAGCAGGCAGGGGCTCGAATAGACGCCCAGACCGTACGAACGGAGCAGCCGCGCCCACGGACCGAGCAGCCACGCGACGGCCGTCGCGGCGAGTATTGCGACGCCGATGGCAGTGCTGTCGTCGGCGATGAAGGTGAATGCGGCGAGCGACGCCAGCGCGCCGTTGAAGCCGTGCAATCCGTCGCGCGTATCGACGGCATCATAGCCGCGCAACAGCGCACCGATGTTCGCTGCAATCGCGCCCGTCAGCGCCGCGCACGCGAGGCGCGGGTCGCAGACGAGCCACGCGGCGAGGATGCATGCGCCCGTCGCCGCGCTGGGTTGCCGGACGATCTGGCCGAAGCTGCGCAGCAGCGTGCGAAGCGCATCGAGCGGTTCTTGATGGGGCGAGGAGGACATCGCAAGGTATCGGTTCAGCTGACGCGGTGAACGCGCGAGCGGGCCGCGCAACGTGGAATGCGCGCGGCCGGTGCGGTTTCGAAGCGGACGTATCGCGAGCTTAGGGCAGGCGCACCCCGAACGGCATGCGCGTGCGCTGATAGCGGCTATTTGCGGCGCGGCGGTGGCTGCCGTTGTGGCGATAAGCTGTGGCTACAGCGCGGCCTCCGGCGGCGCTTTGCCCCATGTCGAAACGACAAAGCCGGCAAAATAGACGCGTCGCGATACGATCGCAAGCCCGTCGCTGGCCGCGCAACCGGTCGCGCTACGATGTGGTCCAGCATTTGCACGGACAGGTGTCGGCGTGCCAGTCCACGCGTTTCGCAAATATCACACGAAGGAGACGGATTCATGCGTGAAATCCGATGGACCCCGCAAGAAGGCGAAGGCGTCGAGCATCTCGCGTTCGACGCGCGCGACGACGGCTTTTACGCCGAAAGCGTGCTGGTCGGCGAACGCGAGGGGCGGGCATATGGCCTCGCGTACCGCGTCAAATGCGACCGGCAGTGGCGCACCGTGCACGCGTGGCTGAAGGTGATGGGCGGCCCGGAACTGGATCTGCATGGCGACGGCGAAGGCAACTGGCGCGATGGTCACGGGCTCGTGCTCACGTCGCTCGCCGGCTGCATCGATATCGACATTGCCGCGACGCCTTATACGAACACGCTGCCCATCCGTCGCCTGCAACTGGCGAAGGGCGCGCGCGAACCGATCGGCGTCGTCTTCATCTCGACGCCCGATTTGCAGGTTTCGCGCGTCGAGCAGGCGTACACGTGTATCGAGCCGGACATCGAGTATCGCTACGAAGGCATCGATACGGGCTTTGCCGCCGAGTTGAAGGTCGACGGCGACGGACTGGTCATCGACTATCCGACGATGTTCACACGCACGTTGCCGCTCATCTGAAACGACGCGTCGCGACGGCGCCTGTTCGTCGCTCAGTTGCCGTTCAGTTGCCGCTCATTCGCGAGCGTTCGCCGCGGCCGGCAACACTTCGCTGCCTGCGCCTAGCGCGCGCTGCATCACCGTCGAATCGAGCCAGCGGCCGTGCTTGAAGCCGACTGCCTTGAGCGTGCCGACCAGTTCGAATCCCGCCTGACGATGCAGCGACAGCGAGCCGCCACGCCCGCCGTCCGCGATCACGGCGATCATCTGACGCCACGGCCCCTGTTCGCAGCGTTCGATCAGCGCCGCGAGCAGCGCGCGGCCGACGCCGCGTCCACGGCATGCATCGTCGATGTAGATCGAGTCCTCGATCGTGTAGCGATACGCGACGCGTGGCCGGTACAGCGTTGCATAGGCATACCCGGCAACCTTGCCGTCGACTTCCGCGACGATATACGGCAGGCCGTGCGACAGCACGGCGGCGCGGCGCTTCTTCAGTTCGTCGGCGCAAGGCGGCGTCTCTTCGAACGAAGCGACGCCCGTCAGCACGTGATGCGCGTAGATGGCCTGGATGGCGGCGAAGTCGTGGTCGGTGGCGTCGCGGATGACGGGCGCGGCGGCCGGGGAGGTCTCGCTCATTGTGTCGGCGTGCGGTATCGAAGCTGGAAACCTCTCACTATGCCTGCGGCGCGCGCGGAAATGAAGCCGGTCAAAAATGGCGGCGCGCGCAACGGTAAGCGTTTTAGGCGCCTGGTGGCATCCGTTTGCGGGCGTCGTTGCGGGGCTCGCACTCGCGCGACCAGCCGAGCGCAGGCCGCAGACGGATCGGTACAATCCGACCGAATGTCGCCGAACGCGCGGCAATGCGGGACTGGCCCGCATCGAGCGCCGCGCGCCCCGCATGCGTTTTCCATGCGTCGCCTGATTGCAGGAGCCACC
>BBSL01000461.1 GCA_001319865.1 Burkholderia sp. E7m39
CCAAGTACGTGAAGCTCGCGCTGGGGCTGTGGATCGGCTTCTCGATTCCCTATAACCTGGGCTATCCGGAAGCGGCCGTCGCGCTCGCCAGCTCGACGATGCTGACGCTCGCGCTAGGCAGCTCGATTTCAGCCGCGCGCGGGTATTTCTATCGACGGGTGATGTCGAACGTCGTGGCGATGCCGATTGCGACGCTGGTGATCTGGGTCACCGCGCCGCATCTGTGGCTCGGTACGCTGCTGCTGCCGCTCGTGATCTTCGCGATCGTGCGGCTCAAGCCTTCGCTGTTCCAGATGACGAGCGTCACGATTCCGATGACACTCGTGCTCTACACGGGCGAGCACTTGCCGCTGCTCGAACAGCGCCTGATCGGCGTGGTGTTGGGCATGCTGCTCGGCTTCATCATCCAACAGATTGCGTTTCCGCCCGATCACGGTTTCTGGGCCAACACGCTCGTCAACGACGGCAACGAGCAGGCCGTGCAGGCGCTTGAGCATCTCGCCGCCGGCCAGCACGATCTGACGCAGCTCAAAGCGATCACCGACAAGCTGCGAAAGTCGAGCACCGATCTGAAGGAAGCACATGGCCTGCTGAAGCTCGATTTGCAGCAGGCGTGGATGTCGCCGCATCTGCAGCGCAATCGCGACCGGCTGCCGCTGTTCTGGTGTTATCACGAACTGTTCGACTCGCTCGTCAATTTTCTGGAGACGCTCTGCACGTTCCACGACCAGTTCGCCGCGCTCGATCCAAAGTGGCGCGCGGCATTTCTCGCGGGTCTTGCGAAGCTGCTCGACGCGCATCGGAAGCTCGCACTCGTCGCGGACCTGCGCGTCGAACGGCCCGCGCTCATCGAGAAGCCGCTGCAGATGGACGCGTTGCGCGAAGTCGTCGACACGCTGCCTGCGCCGGGCGTGTTCACGAGCGTCTACCTCGGGCATCTCGCGGGTTACGGCATGCTGCTGTGCCGGCTGAGCGATATGCATACGTCGCACATCGCCAGCGGGCAGCCGGCGGCGCTCGCGTGACGGCGCGCGCAATGCGAGGAGGTGTTCTACAACCACTCGCTGTCGCGGCGCTGCCGGCGCAATGATCCGTCGATTAACATGCGGGCTCGTTTGCCGGCAGCGTGTGTTGCCGGCGCTGCCGATATGGGTCTTGCGATGAATCTGCTGCTGCGTCTTTTCCTCACTGTGATGTTCAGTCCGCGTCGCGGACGTCTGCATGTGCTCGATCGCTGCGTCACGCCGTTTCGCGTGTGGCCGAACGATCTCGACGTGCTGCGCCATATGACGAACAGCCGCTACTTCGCGATCCTCGATCTGGCGCGTGTCGACCTGATGGTGCGCTCGCGCATGTGGCGTCAACTGAACAGGCTCGGCTGGTATCCCGTCGTCACGCTGGAGACGATGCGCTTTCATCGCTCGCTGGAGCTGTGGGACCGCTATGTCGTGGCGACGCGCGTGATCGGCTGGGACGAGAAACATGTGTTCATCGAACAGGGTTTCGAACGCGACGGCACGCAGGTCGCGTTGGGCGTCGTGCGGGCGAGGTTTCTGAAGCGCAGCGGCGGCACCGTGCCGACCAGCGAACTGCTCGCGCTGGCTGGCGTGGCGCACGGCTCGCCTGCGCTGCCTGAATGGATCGTGCAGTGGAGCAACGCGGAAGGTGGCATGGAGGTGGCCGCTGCGCGAGGATGACGCAGTGAGTCCGCGCCGTCTGCAAAGCAGACGCGCGCAATACGACCCTAAGCCTTGCTTCATATCGCGTGACGCAAAAGCCAACGCCACGGCCTTCGCGCCGTGGCGTTGCATGACGATGCTCGCGTCAGCGCGCCGTCATTTGCCGCACAACAGCAGCAGCCGTTCCTGATCGGAGCAGGGGCGCTTGGCGGGCTTCGGCTGCGCCGGGGCGGTCGTCGCGGTGGTGGCGGCGGGCGTCGGCATCGACGCGCGGTGCGCAATGCACGAGCGCAGGTGTCGCTCGATGGGCGGATAGTATTGCCAGCCTTTCGTGAGCGGCGGCAGTTCGAGCTTCACCTGCTTCCACTTCGGATGGCCTTTTTCCTGCAGTACGTCGAAGTTCTCGCACAGCGAGTCGGCGAACCGGTTCAGGTTGCTGACCGTGTCGCGCAGGCCGTAATCGTAGGTGACGAGAAACGCCTTCACGGTGAGCGTCGGGACGTCATCCTTCAGCCAGTTCGGATAGCTGCCCTGACGAATCGTCGCCGGAAAATACGTTTCCTTCGCACGCGCCGTTTCGGACGCACTTGGGTCGAGGCGCAAGATGCGGATTTGCGCGAGCAGATCGGGGTTCATGTCGGTGAAGAGCTTGGCCGGCTGTCCCGCGACGATCACGGCCACGTCGATTTTCTTCACCACCAGCGCGGCGATCGCGTCTTCGTTGCTGAGGCTCTGCATATTCTGCTCGGTGATCGGCTGGTTGAACATCAGGCGGTACAGCGTCGTCGCCGATTGCGCCGTGCCGCTGCCAATCGGACCGATGCTGATGACTTTGTCCTTGATCTCGTTGATGGTCTTCATCGGCGAGTCGTTGCGTACGACGAAGTAGATCTCTTCGTTGTACAGCGGCATGATGAGACGCAATGGGCGGATCGTCGTGCCCGCGTCGGCGTTGCCCGAATTGGCCATGTCGAGGTACGCCTGATACACATCCGACTGCACGAGCGCGAGCTTCACGCCGGGCTCGAAACGCATGCGCTGCACGTTCTCGGCGGAGCCCTTGGACGGCATTACTTCGAGGTCGATGCCAGCAGGCTGCGCGACGTATTTCGCGAGGTCGGCGCCGATCTGGATATACGTGCCGCGCTCCTGTCCCGTCACGATCTTGTAGTGCGCGTTGACCCCGGCCGCCACGGCCAGCGACGCGATCAACAAGGCCACGAGTCCCGCCAATCCCGTCGATAGTGTTTTGAGCATGGTCTACCTACCTTGTCGTAAGTTGAAACAGCATGCGCCAACGGCTGACGCGCATGTTCCGTTACATCAGGCTTGCAATGCGTTGTTGTGTCGCTGCGTGTTTTCGATTGCGTGACGTGCTCTACGGTTTGTTCGCGGTGCTGCCCGACGGCGCCTGCTTCCAGCCCGATTCGCGGATCGCGCGCATCTGCGCGTCGAGGGCGCTGACGGCGCTCGCTGCGTGAGGGGTGGCAGGCGCCGACGCAGCCATGCCAGGCGGCTGCGGCGCAGTCGCGGGCGCGGTGCTCGCGCTTGGGTTGGCGGGTGCATTCGCGGCGGTGTTCGCGTTTGCGTTGCCTGTCAGCGGTTTCCAGCCCGTCGACAGGATCACGCGTTCGAGCAGCGCCTGCGCGTCCGTGCTGCTGACGTCGAGCGCGAGCGCTTGCGATGCGCGCTCACGCACGCAGCCCCACAACTTGTCCTTCGCGCAGGTATTGGCCGCGCCGAGCGCGATATCCCGCTTGTTCTCGCGATCCTTGAGATCGCTTTGCATCTGCACGGCGTCGGTGTTGTTCGGATCGACGGACAGCGCATCGGACAACGCCGACTTCGCTTCGGCGAGATTGCTCTGCGCAAGACTTGCGTGCGCTGCGCGCAACGCATCGGGCACATCACGGTAGTGACGAACGACGGGCGGCCTTGGCGCGGCGATCGGCGTGGGCGGCGTCTTCGCGGGCGGGACGTTGGTGACGTTAGAGGTCGGCACGTTGTGCGTGGCGGGCGGCGTGTATGGTGAAATCGAGCCGCCCGAGGTGCTCGCGCTGTTCGTCGGCTCGTCGCTGTTCGTGTCCTGCTTGTGGTTGTCGCCGAGCAGCAGATAGCCCGCATAGCCGAGTGCCGCCACGAACAGCAGCAGCACCACGCCTTTCGTGAAGATCCAGCGGCCGGCTGATTGCCAGAGCGGTTGCGGCGCATCGAGCGGGGGAACAGGCAGGTCGGACGAGGCGAGCGGCGGCACGTTCGCGCCAGCGACAGCCAGTTCGCCGGAAGCGGGCGGCGTCGTCTCGACAGCGCGCAATTGCGCGCCTGCGCGCTTGCGCGGGGTTCGCTCAAGGGGATGATCTGCGCCGCAATACGGGCAGAAATCGACATGCTGGTACAGCACGCCGCCACACCGTGTGCACGGCGTTGGGAAGCCCTGGGCAGGTGATGTTTCAGCAGACATGCTTAACCCCAACCAGTTGTATGCGATGCCGTTTCGGCATGCTCAGGATCGAAGTGAAGCAAACGTCGTAGTCGGCGGTACTCGCGATCCACATGCGCTGGGTAGCGGCCCGCCCAGTCGTTTCGCTACGGGGCCGCTGTCTGTGCAATATGGTTTCTTTCGCCCGTCGCGTCAATCGACGTTGTCACCTACATACGTATCGGCCTGCAAATACAGGAGGAAAACGATCGCTTATCAGGGTTTTCGCATAGACGTGAATACAACGTGCGCACGCGTGAATTGATCATAGGAAAGGCGCATTCAAATAGAAAGGCCGACACGCTTAAACGCGGCCGGCCTTCAATGCCAATCTTCCCGTTCACATGCTGCACGCATTGAGTGCGGAGTGCGTATCGATGCGCGAGGATTGGCTAGTGTTTGTCCGAAATGTTCTCTGCGATTGCGCTAGGCAATGACCGTTTTTACTGCTTTCGCAGCGGGTGATCTCTCAACATCCATGCAAGCACGAATGCGAGCACGACCACGCACGCCGCGACGATATACACCGTATGCAGCGCGCCCGCGAATGCCTGCAAATAATCGTCGCGCAGCACATTCGGCAAATGATGGATGGCAGCGGGGCCGAGTGCGCGCGGCAGTTCGGTGTCGGGCGGAATCAGCGCCTGCAGGCGCGTGCTCAGACCATTCGAAAAGATGGCGCCGAATGCCGCCACGCCCACCGAGCCGCCGATCGAACGGAACAGCGTCGCGCCCGATGTCGCCGTGCCGAGATGCCTGAACGGCACGGCATTCTGCACGGCGAGAATCAGCACCTGCATGACCATGCCGAGACCGCAGCCGAGCACGCCCATGTACG
>BBSL01000462.1 GCA_001319865.1 Burkholderia sp. E7m39
ACGCTGGTGACGTTGTTGCACGACGCGATAGGCGCGCGCGCCGCCGGTCTGACCTGAAGCTCGGACTGCGGCGTCATTTAAGACGTGTTCAGCTGCCGGCGGATTGTGCCGCCTGGCACGCTGAGCACAACCCTTTCAGCTCGATTCCATCGCCGGCGAGCCGATAGCCTGCGTTTTCGATTTGGGCGACGAGCGCTTCGCGCAGCGCCGGCTGATGCAGCTCTGTCACGTTGCCGCACTGCTGGCATACGACGAGTATGCCGTGCTGACATTGCGTCAGATCGTGGCAGACGGCGAACGCGTTGATCGACTCGATCTTGTGGACGAGCCCCGCCGACAGCAGAAAGTCCAGCGCACGATACACCGTGGGCGGCGCGGAGCCGGGATGAATCTGGCGCATGTCGTCGAGCAGCGAATAGGCCTTGGTGGCGCGTCCCGAAGTCAACAGCAGTTCCAACACCTTGCGGCGGATCGGCGTGAGTTTCTCGCCGCGCTCGCGGCAATATTCTTCCGCCAGCGCGAGCGCCGCTTCCGCCGATGCGGGCGTGGCATGCGTGTGCTCGTCGCCGTGTTCGACATGTTCGCCGTGCACCTGCTCGCCAGCGTGCGCGTGCGCATGCTCACGAGCCTGCTCCGCGGCCTGCGCGCTATGCGCGCTGTGCGAATGATCCGGCGCAGTCGCGAGCGCGGCTGCCGTTGGCTTGGCGTTTTTCATCCGTCGATTATACGGTTCATCGCCGGGCGGCAGCGCGGGCGTCCCGGCGTCACGAGGTGCGAGCGAGCGCTTCGCGCGTGGTGTTCCCGCCGTGTCGTCAATCGAGCTTCACCGCGAAGCCGCGCTGCACGCCTGGCCGCTCGAACAGCATGTCGTACCAGCGCTTGACGTTCGGATAATCGGCGAGATCGACCTTGTGGCGCTCGTGCCGCCACGCCCAGCCGAGAATCGCGAAGTCCGCCACCGACAGCTCGCCCGCCACGTACTCCGTCTTGCCCAGGCGCGCATCGAGCACGGCGTAGAGCCGCCGCGTTTCGGTGGAGAAGCGCTTGAGGCCGTAGCGTTTGTCGTCTTCGGAGGCGAGTGCCGCGAAGTGATGCACCTGTCCCGGCATCGGACCGAACCCGCCCATCTGCCACATCAGCCATTCGAGCACGGGCACGCGCTCGCGCAGGCTCTTTGGCAAGAACTTGCCCGTCTTTTCGCCGAGGTACAGCAGGATCGCGCCCGATTCGAACACGCTGATCGGTGTGCCGTCCGGTCCGTCGGGATCGACGATCGCGGGAATCTTGTTGTTCGGGCTGATGGCGAGGAAGTCGGGGTCGAACTGCTCGTCCTTCAAGATGTTGACGGGCCTGACGACGTACGGCAGTTCCATTTCCTCGAGCGCGACGCTGACCTTGCGGCCATTCGGCGTGCCCCATGCGTAGAGCGTGATGGTCATGTGTTCAGGTCAGATCGAAGTCGACATATTGCTTGAAACCCGAGCGGGTCGCGAGCCGCTGATACCAGCGTTCGAGATTCGGCATCGACGGCCGCTCGACACCGGGCAAACCGAACCAGCGCTTCGCATACGCACCCAGCACGATATCGGCGAGCGTGAACTTCTCGCCTTCGATAAAGAAGCGCCCTTGCAGATGGGCGTCGAGCATCCTCCACAACTTCGCGACGTTATCGATATCGGCGGCGAGTTGCGCCTCGTCGCGCCCGGCTTGCGGCGTGCGCACGATCGTCCAGAACACGGGGCGCTCGGCGGGCTGCAGCGTGGACAGCGACCAGTCGAGCCAGCGGTCGATGCTGGCGCGCGCCTTCGGTTCGTCGGGATAGAGCAGGCTGGAGGCGCCGTATTGCATGACCAGATAGCGCAGGATCGAGTTCGATTCCCACAGCACGTAGTCGCCGTCGACGAGCGTCGGAACCTTGCCCGTCGGGTTCATGTCGAGATAGTCGGGCTCGTTGTTGCGGCCGAATTGCAGGCCGGCGTCGATACGGTCGTATGGCAGCACCAGTTCGTCGCAGACCCACAGGATTTTCTGTACGTTGACCGAGTTGGCGCGTCCCCAGATTGTAATCATCCGGTAATCCTCTTTCCTCTTATGTTGGCAAGCTGCGCCGCGCTGTGTGTTTCCATCGTCTGGATCGTTACGGTTCGCTTCGACCCAGACGCGCCTGCCGCGCGGCGCCCAACCAGTAACGATACACGAAGCAGGCTTTTCTTTCCGGCCGCAGCCGATGTCGCCACCAATGTCCCCATAGGCGTTGCGTACAATGGGCGCACTCCAACCTGACGAGGCGCGCATGGCCCGCATTGTCCCCGACGACTGGAAGAGTCTCGCCACCACAGGCGCCGCCGCGCGCGAGCGCGAGACCCTGGCGCTGCTCGAAGAAGCGCTGCCGCGCGACTACACGGTCTATCACGGCGTGCACTGGACACGGCTTTCCGAAGGCTTTTCAGTGTTCGGCGAGGCCGATTTCGTGATCGTCAGCCCGTCGGGGCGCGTGATGATCGTCGAGCAGAAAACGGGTTTTCTGCGCGAAACGCCGAAGGGGCTCGTCAAGGTGTATATGCAGACGGAGCGCAACGTCGCGATTGCGCTCGCGCGCACGATCGAAGGCTTGCACCGGCGCTTCACGGCCGCTTTCGGCGCGGGCACGTATTTCATCGAAGAGCTGCTGTACTGCCCGGATCACGTCGTGCGCGACGCGGGCATTGCGGGCGTGAACCCGGCGCGCATCGTCGACGCCACGCGCAAGGACAGGCTCGTCAGCATCATCCGCGAGGCGCTGCCGGAGGACGAGCCGCGTCTGCCGTGCGCATCGAAAATCCATCACTTTCTCGCCGACGAACTGTCGCTCACACCCGATGCGAGCGCGCTCGTCGGCCAGGCCGGCACGCTCGTCACGCGGCTCGCGGGCGGGCTCGCCACATGGGCGCGGCGCCTCGAATTCGCGCCGTTCCGGCTGCGCGTGATCGGCACGGCGGGCTCGGGCAAGACGCAACTGGCCGTGCAGGTGATGAAGGACGCCGTCGCACGCGGCGAGCGGCCGTTGTACGTCTGTTTCAACCGACCGCTCGCGGACCACATCGCGCGCGTCGCGCCGCCCGAGGCGAAGGTCGCGAACTATCACCAGCTATGCGACTGGATTTTGCGCGAAAGCGGCCGCGCGCCCGACTTTCAGACGAGCGACGTATTCGAGCAGCTCGAAAGCGCTTTCGCCAATGCGCCCATCGACGCGCGCTGGCAATACGACGTGCTGATCGTCGACGAAGGTCAGGATTTCCAGCAGCCGTGGGTCCCCGCGCTCGAACGGCTGCTGAAGCCGAACGGCGCATGGTGGTGGCTCGAAGATCCGCTGCAGAACCTGTACATGCGCGAGAGCGTCGCGCTGCCGGGCTGGACCGTGCTGCGCGAATCGACCAACTACCGCAGTCCGCGCGACATCCTCGACTATCTGCGCAACGTGGTCGGCGCGACGGTGCCGCTCGCGAGCGGCCTCGCGGCGGGCAGTCCGTTCGACGGCTCCGACATCTCGCTGTCCGTCTACGACGAAACCCAGACGCCCGACAGTTGCATCGACGCCACCAAGCGCGCGATCACGCAGGCGCTCGCGCTCGGCTTTCGCAAGCAGGACATCGCGGTGCTGTCGTTTCGCGGGCGCGAGGGTTCGGTGCTGTGGCCGCTCGATCATCTCGGGCCGCACCGGCTGCGCAGCTTCACGGGCAAATACGATCTGTTCGGCAACCCGGCGTATCGCGAGGGCGATGTGCTGCTCGACTCGATCTATCGGTTCAAGGGACAGTCGGCGCCATGCGTGATTTTGAGCGAGGTCGATTTCGACGCATTCGACGAGCGCAACGCGCGCAAGCTGTTCGTCGGCGCGACGCGCGCGACGATGAAGCTGATCGTCGTCGCCTCGCAGCGCGCGGCGCAGCATCTGCGGCTCGGTGACGGGAGCGAGCAGGGGAACGAGCAGGGAAAGGCACAGGGGAAGGCGCCGGATTAGCGGCTCCGCCAGGCGGCCGCGTTTAGCGCCAGGCCGTGGCGCTGATCAGCGTGCCCTTGTGCTTGAGGGCGTCCCACCAGATCACGCGCAACAGCGGCGCCGCTTTCGCGATGAACAGCGCCTGCACGGGATCGCTTTCGATGAAGTGCGTCACGCCGCAGCGCAGCGCCGCGCTCGCCTTGTGCGCGGCGGCGCCTTCGGGCGTTTCGTCGTGCAGGTCGGGCGTGCGCATCAACAGTTCCAGATGACCGAAGCCGTGCCGCTCGAGCCACGCGCGCGTGCGCTGCAAGTCGACGTGCGGCCGGCCCGTGATCACCGCGCGCACTTTCTGCAGATCGACGTCGGGCAGGATCTCGTACGGGAGCAGCGCGTCGCGTTCGCTCAGGGCGGCGGCGAGATCTTCGTCATAGCGCGACAGCGGCACATCGGGCAGCAGGATGCCGTCCAGATCGATCGCATAGGTTGCGTATTCGTGATCGTCCGACATGGCGTCGGCGGAACCCGACTCGACGTTCAGCCAGTCCTCGCGATAGCCGTCCGTATAGGCTTGCCTTTCCCACGGAAACAGCGCAAAAAAGCCGGACGCGTCGTTCGCATAGTCCGGCCGGATACGGCTGATTTCGTCGAAGGCGCCCGTCAGCGTCTTGACGGTCAGCCCGTGCTGTTCGAGAAACGCGATGCAGTCGACCAGCGTGAAACCGCGGCCCGCGATGTCCTCGCACAGCAGCACCTTCGAGCCGGGCGCGGGCAGCGGCTGCGCCGAATCCCACGTCACATGGCGCGCGCGGCGGTCGTAGCTGAGAAACGCCACCGGCACGCCGATCGTGTGCGAGGCCATCAGCGCAAGCGGCGCACCGCCTCGCAGAATGCCGACCGCCGCCGCGAAGCGCTCTTCGAGCAGCGCAGGCTGCAGCGACTCGATCCAGTGGTCGAGCTGTTCGTAGGTCAACGGTAGAACCGGCTTTTTCATGTCGGATGTTGCGCTCTGCGATGGACTGGATATCGGGCCGGATTGGGCCGGAAATTGGCCTGGATGTTGGATCGGATGAACGCGGGTCGGCGAGGCGGCTTTTTTGAGACGGAGCCGATATTATGCACGCCATGTAAAGATTCTGTGTCGAGGCGTGCGCCGACGCTGACAGTTATCGTCTGACGTCGTTGTCAGGCACAATGCCGGCAACGAAGGCAACAAGACCACACAAGAGGGACCTGAAAGTGCACTACAAGCATTGCGGATGGCTGCGCGCGCTTGCGCTGGGGATTGTCCTGACGCTGGCGTTCGGCCCGGCGCAGGCGGGAGCCGCTCCCCTTGCCGCCACGCTCGCGCTCGACGTCAAAGGCAAGATCGCGAAGACCAACGACGCCGATCACAGCGTTTTCCATTTTTCCGAAGCGCAGATTCTCGCGCTGCCCGCGCACTCCATTTCGACATCGACGACCTGGACGGCAAAATCGACCTTCACGGGGCCGTTGCTCGCGGATATCCTCAAGACGGTGGGCGCGTACGGCGACGAGGTCGAGATTCATACGCTGGACGACTACACGTACACCGTTCCTGTGTCCGACACGAGCCGCTACGGCGTGATCGTCGCATACAGCATGAACGGCAAGCGCCTGCAGGTCAGCGACTTCGGGCCGCTGTTTCTCATCTATCCGCGCGACCAGTTTCCCGGCGAGCTGGCGGGAGGGTCGGCGGACGCGAAATTCGTATGGCAGATCAAGGCTCTCATCGTCAAATAGGACGGCGCCCGCTGCGCCGCGTCGTACTCGTCGTGATCTGGATCGCGGCGCTCGCGGCGCCGACCGCGGCGATCAGCTATCTGCTGTACTCGGCACTTCTCAATCCCCGCGCGACCCAGCAGCTGACGGGCACTTACGACGGCTTCTACTGGGACGCGGCGCAACTCCAGATCGCCTACGCGCGGCTCGAAAGTCAGCTGCTGCAGTATCAGACGGGCGTCGATCCCGACTATCAGCGGCTCATGCTGCATTTCCAGGTGCTGCAATCGAAGCTGCGCGTGATGGCGGGCTCGACGCAGCGCCTCGCCGCGCGCACGGAAGCCGTGCAGCGCCAGCAGGTTGAGATTGAGGGTCTCACCGCGATGCTGACCGCCTTGCAGCCTTCCCTCGATGCGTTGCCCGCTTCGCCCGCGCTGGCTTCGCAGATCGTCGAGGAGTTGCGCAAGCACTGGCGGGAAGTGAACGATCTCGCGCTGAGCCGCCGCAACGTCGACCTGCAGGACCGCGAGGCGATGAACACCGACTTCATCGCGAAGCGGCGCATGCTGTTCGCGGGCGGGCTCGTGCTGCTGCTGCTGTCGGCGGCGGCCACCGTGCTGCTCGTGATGAACGGCCGGCGCCGCACGAACCTGATCCTGCAGCAGCACGCCGCGCTCGACGCCGAGCACCAGGCCAGCCGCGCCGCGCGCGAGGCGAGTCTCTCGAAGGACGCGTTCCTCGGCATGATCAGCCACGAGTTGCGCACGCCGCTGCATGCCATCGTGTCGTCGATCGAGTTGCTCGGCTTCAACTTTCACTCCGAGGCCGACCGCAAGGTGATCCAGCGGCTCGACACGGCCGCGCGTCACCTTGAAGCGCAGATGAGAGACCTGACCGACTACGCGCGCCTGGGTGCGGGCAAGCTGGAATTGCGCAACGAGCATTTCGATCCGCGCGAGCTGCTGGGCTCGATCGTCGACGAGCACGAGCCGTTCGCGAAGGCGAAGGGCCTCGTGTTCGAGGGCAGCGCGAGCGGGCGC
>BBSL01000463.1 GCA_001319865.1 Burkholderia sp. E7m39
ACCCGCACCGCATCCGGCAGATCGTCAACAACCTCGTGACCAACGGCATCCGCTACACGGAACGCGGCACCGTCACGCTGCACTTCGAGCAGCGCGACGACGCGTTGGTCATCGTCGTCACCGACACGGGCGCGGGTGTGCCCGACAAGCAGATTCCGCTGATCTTCAAGGAGTTCACGCAGCTCGACGCGTCGCGCACACGGCGCTTCGAGGGCGCCGGGATGGGGCTGGCGATCGTGCAAGGGCTCGTCGAACTGTTCGGCGGGAGACTCGGCGTGGACAGCGAGGTGGGCAAGGGCACGCGCTTTACCGTGACGATTCCCGTGCAAGCCGTGGCCGCGCCCGTGGAGGCGTCGGCGAGCCCGCAGACGGCGCAGGGCGTGGGGCGGCCGCAGGTGCTGATCGTCGACGACAACCAGCTGATCCGCGAGTCGCTGTGCGAAATGCTCGAACATATGGAATGCGACGCCGCCGCCGTCGCGAATGCCGACGACGCGCACGCGTGGCTCGCCGATCGGCGCTGCGATCTCGTGCTGCTCGACCTGCACATGCCGGACAAGGACGGCTATGCGTTCATGGCCGAATACATCGACAGGACGCCCGAAACGGCGCGCACGCCCGTGATCGCCGTGAGCGCCTACGCGCCCGACGGCCAGACGCGCGCCGAGGCAGATCTGTTCTTCGACAGCCTCGCGAAGCCCGTTCACTACGACGTGCTGCGCGACGCCGTGCAGCGCGCGCTGACGGCGCGGCACGGGGCGTCCGTGGCGGGGTGACTGGCCGGGCGCCGTGGCCGCGTGTGCTTTTCAGATTTGGCTCAGGCGCGGCTCAGGCGCTTCGACAGATCGGCGACGAGAATCGCCATGCGCGCCGGCTTTTCGTAACAGGCCACGTCGTAATTGCGCACGATGTCGCTGATTTCCGACTCGCTCGCCTTGCCCGTCAGCAGTTCGCCCGTCAGCACGAAAATGGGCGCATCCGGGTTCTCCGACGCACGCACTGCGCGAATCGCGTCCGCCGACGTCTGCGCGCCGAACAGCCAGTCGATCACGACGCCGTCGAACACCGCCGTCTGCAGCGTGTCGGCGAAGGCGGCGAGGCCGTAGATCGCGACGGCCGCGAAGCCGCTGCGCTCCAGGTAATCGCGCAGGTTGTCGGCGGACGCCTGGTCGTCGTCGACCACGGCGATCAGCGGCTTGTCCGTTTCGGCGCGGCGCGGGTAGATCTCGATCTTGTGGACTTCGTACGCGTTCTGGTAAAGCGCGCCGTCGTAACGCACGACGCGCCACTGGTCGAGCTTCGACCACGCGATGAATTCCGGCCGGCTGCCTGCCTCGATCGGCGCGCCGATCCACGCGGTGCACGCGAGCTCGATGCCGCCGATCGCGAACACGGCCTCCTGCGCCGTCGCGCCGACCATGCCGGGATCGAGCGACTGCGCGCCGAACAGTTGCGCGGCGGGCTCGCCGAACACTTCGGCGACCTTTTTGATCTGCGAGAGCGTCCACGGACTGTTGCCGCGCAGCTTGCGGTGACCCTGCGAAAAGCTCAAATCGAGAATCCGGCAAAGCTCGCTGGTTTGCTGACGCTTGCCGATCCCGTGACGGCTCATCAACTCGCGCACGCGTTCGGCGACGGCGAGCGAGTCGGTTGAGGTGGCTTCGTTGGACATGCGCGAAGTTTCTGTCGGAGTAAATAGTTGTTTATGACGCGGCGTCGCGGCAGCAGCGATGCCAGCCGGTATCTCGGGGCGTCGGTGCTGCCGTCATGACAGCAACGGTAGCGCGCGACTCGGGCGCGCCTGGTGTCGCGCCATGCCCGCATCATCGGTGCACCTTTCGACGAATCCGCCGATTCTAATGAGTTCGGCCGCCGTGTGCGAATGAGGTCGAAGCCGATTTGATGCCGAGCCTTTCCATTTTAGCGGCGAAACGTATGCAAATTGCATTACATCGCGCATTGCGCCTTCCGTGGCCGATTTCTGGCGGGATTGCGGCGTGCGCACGGGCCTGAGAAGATGCTGACCCCGCCTTCCCAGCTTCCTTTCCCGATGACAACTACTTATCCGCTGCACGCCAACCTGAGCCCCGCCGACGCGCCGTTTCCCGAGCAAGCCGACGTCGTGATCGCGGGCGCGGGCATCATGGGTTGCGCGGCGGCGTACTACCTCGCGCGGCGCGGGCTGAAGGCGGTGGTGCTGGACAAGTCGCGCATCGCCGGCCAGCAATCGACGCGCGCTTGGGGCTTCGTGCGCCAGCAGGGCCGTGAAGCTGCCGAGGTGCCGTTGATGATGGCGGGCATGCGCATCTGGGAACAGCTCGAGCGCGAGCTGAACGTCGATCTCGAATGGCGGCAGGGCGGGTGTCTGTACGTCGCGGACAACGACGAGGATTGGGCGTCGTTTCAGCAATGGATGGACATCGCGAAGCAATATGGGCTGGATACACGCGTGCTCGATCGCGCGCAGATCGATCAGGTCGTGCGCGGGATGCAGGGGAAGGCGCTGGGCGGCCTGTACACGGCAAGCGACGGCCAGGCCGAGCCGCGCCGCGCGGCGGCCGCGTTCGCGATGCGCGCCGTCGAAGGAGGCGCGCGTTTCGTCGAAGGCTGTGGCGTGATCGCTATCGAAAGGGCGGCGGGGAGCGTGACGGGCGTCGTCACCGAGCGCGGCACGATCCGCACGCGGCATGTGATCGTCGCGGCGGGCGCGAGCAGCTGGCGGTTGCTGGAAACGCTGGGCATTGCGTTGCCGCAGCAAGCGGTACGCGGCACGTGCATGCGCACGAATCCGCTGCCGGCCGTGACGGCGTCCACGTTCTGGGGGCACGGCCTGGGCATCCGGCAGCGCGCCAACGGCGCGATCAATCTCGCCGACGACATGCAAGTGGACGTCGACATGACGTTCGGGCATCTGCGCGCATTGAAGTGGTTTTTGCCCGAGTTATGGTCGCAGCGTCAGAAGTTCAGCTTCCATCTGAACGGGGCGTTCGTGCGCGATCTGCGGGATCGGCTGCCGGGCGCGGTGCCGGCGGGCGAGCGCGTGGTGCATCCGCGCGATCCGAATCCGCAGCCGAACCGTTCGCACGAGCCACGCGCGTTGAGGAAACTGCGGGCGTTGTTTCCGGCGCTTCGGGACGCGCAGGTGGTGGAGTCGTGGGCGGGGCTGATCGACGTGCTGCCCGATGGGATTCCCGTGCTCGACGCCGCGACGCAGACGCGGGGTCTGCTGGTCGCGACCGGCTTTTGCGGGCACGGATTTGCGATGGGACCGATTGTGGGCCGGCTGATGGCCGAGTGGATCGACGAAGGGCAGCCTTCGCTGGAACTTTCTGCGTTTCGTTTGCAGCGGTTCGTCGACGGGACGATGCAGCGGCCCAGGAGCATGTTGTAGCAGGGTTTTGGTTTTGGCTTTGTCTGCGACGCTGGGGTGGTTTGCTGCGCAGGCTGGTGTTTGTGTGTCCTTTTTCGCTGGTATCCGCGAAGGCGCAACGCTGATGCCAGCGAAAAGAGCCACAATCACCAGCCTGCGCAGCAACCCCCAACAACAAAAACCTACTTCGGCGCGATATCGCGCCGCACCCTCACGATATGCTGCTCGACATAAAACGCAGCCGCATCCGCATCGCCGTTGACGATGGCCTCATAGATCAGCCGATGCTCGGCCACATAAAGCCTGATCCGCCCAGGATCATGAATGCCGTCATCCTTCAGCCGCTTCCACAACGGCTGGTCCATCGCCTTCGCGACTTCGTCCGCGATCTTCACGAGCAGCGCGTCGCCCGTCATCACGGCAAGCTGCCGATGGAACAAACGGTCGCTATCGTTCCATAGCGCGCGCTGCACGGCGTCCGATACGTCGTCGATCGAATCCATCTGCGCGAGGTAATGCTCGGCGAGTTCGTCGCGATGCGCATGCGCGGCTGCGCGACGCGCAATAGCGGGCTCGAGGATCAGACGCACATCGAGCGCGGACGTGGGGCTGATGTCGGCATCGCCCGACGCCCGATCTTCCGCGCGCGCCGCCGACAGCCGCTGCAACGCGTCCGCGCACACATACGTGCCGGAATTGCGCCGCGTCACCACGAGCCCTTCGTTCTGCAACGCGCCAAGCGCCTCGCGCACCGCGGGCCGCCCGACGCCGAAGCGCGCGGCCAGATCGCGCTCCGACGGCAGCCGCGCCTCGGGCGCGAACTGGCCGCTGCGGATGTCGCCGCGCATGCGCTCGGCCACCTGCTCGTAAATCTGCTTCGGGCGAAATGCGCGGTCCAGCGCGAATGAGGTCGAGGCCATGAATGCGTGTCGTCGATAAGAATCTGGATGCGATTCCGACCACTTGGCGGGACAATTTTTCGAAACTGGTTGATCGTCGAGCCAAGCTGGTCTACATTTCGATCCAGTATAAGACAAAGATCACGGAGTGAGACGATATGTTGGACATGCAGCGGGTCCGGGCATTTTTCCTAGGCACGAACGCATCATGAAACTGAACCGCGTCATCAGCACGGTCGAAGTGCATACGGGCGGCGAACCGTTTCGCATCGTCACGAGCGGGCTGCCGAAGATGCCCGGCAAGACCATCGTCGAGCGGCGCGCGTGGCTGAAGGAACACGCCGATCATCTGCGGCGCGCGCTAATGCTGGAGCCGCGCGGTCACGCCGATATGTACGGCGGTTATCTGACCGATCCCGTCACGCAAGGCGCCGACTTCGGCATCATCTTCGTCCACAACGAGGGCTATAGCGACCACTGCGGCCACGGCGTCATCGCCCTCGCCACGGCGGCCGTCGCGCTCGGCTGGGTCGAGCGCACGGAGCCGGAAACACGCGTGGGCATCGACGCGCCGTGCGGTTTCATCGAGGCGTTCGTCAAGTGGGACGGCGATCACGCGGGCAGCGTGCGTTTCGTCAACGTGCCGTCGTTCATCTGGCTGCGCGACGTGAGCGTCGAGACGCCTGGCTTCGGCACCGTTCGCGGCGACATCGCGTTCGGCGGCGCGTTTTATTTCTACACGTCGGGCGAACCGTTCGGCCTCGAGGTGCGCGAGTCGCACGTGGACAAGCTGATCCAGTTCGGCGCCGAAGTGAAACGCGCGGCCAACGAGGCCTTCAAGGTCCAGCATCCGCACATTCCCGAAATCAACCACATCTACGGCACGATCATCGACAACGCGCCGCGACATGCGGGCTCGACGCAGGCCAACTGCTGCGTGTTCGCCGACCGCGAAGTGGACCGTTCGCCGACAGGCT
This sequence comes from Burkholderia sp. E7m39, assembly GCA_001319865.1. GTDB lineage: Bacteria > Pseudomonadota > Gammaproteobacteria > Burkholderiales > Burkholderiaceae > Paraburkholderia > Paraburkholderia bengalensis. The sequence goes on from BBSL01000463.1 coordinate 5,247, forward strand.
CGGGCACGGCGGGGCGCGTCGCGCAACTGTATTTGCGCGGGCAGTTGGGCAGGCATGAGACGCTCGTCAACGAGTCGATCATCGGCACGGTGTTTCGCGGGCGCGTGCTGTCGGAGACGAAGCTCGCCGACTATGACGCCGTTATCCCCGAGATCGAAGGCGACGCGCATATTTGCGGGTTCGCGAACTGGATCGTCGATGAACGCGATCCGCTGACGTACGGTTTTCTGGTGCGCTAACGGCGCTAACGGCGCTAACGGCGCTAACGGCGCTAGAGCGCGCTGAAAGGCGCTAAACGCGCAAGGAGCAAGCATTGACATGAGCAGCACGCCGATTTTCGACGCCGCCGGCACGGCGCGCCTGATCCCGTTTCGCGCGCTCGTCGACGCGCTGAAGACAGCCGCCGCCGATTACGCCGCCGGCCGCGTCGCGAGCCCCGAGCGGCTCGTCGTGCCGCTGAACGACAACGGCATCATGCTGTCGATGCCCGCAGCGGCCTCCGATCTCGCGATCCACAAGCTCGTCAACGTCTGCCCGCGCAACGGCGAGCGCGCGCTGCCCACCATCCACGGCCAGGTGATGGCGTTCGACGCGGATACGGGCAAGACGCTGTTCATTCTCGACGGCCCGACCGTCACGGGCCGCCGCACGGCCGCGATGACGATGCTCGGCATCGAGACGCTGTCGCGCGCCGCGCCGCAGGACATGCTGCTGATCGGCACGGGCACGCAGGCCGCGAGTCATCTGCAGGCAATCGGCGAGCTGTATCCGGATGCGCGCGTACGCGTGCGGGGCACGGCGGCGGCGCGCGCGCAGGCGTTCTGCGACGCGCAGCGCGGCGTCGTGCGCGATCTGCAGCCGCTCGCCGATGCATCGACGCCCGCTTCTGTCGATGTCGTCATCGCGCTGACGACGAGCCGCCAGGCCGTCTACGACGAAGCGCCGCGCGCGCAGCGCCTGGTGATCGGCGTCGGCGCGTTCACGCCGCAGATGTGCGAGATCGGCGCGCGCACGGTCGCGGGCAGCGCGCTGTTCGTCGACGATCTGGCGGGCGCCAAGCACGAAGCGGGTGATTTCATTCAGGCGGGCATCGACTGGTCGACGGTGACGGGCATCGACGGCGCGCTCGCGCGCAGGCCGGCGTTCGACAAACCCATCGTGTTCAAGACGGTCGGTTGCGCGGCGTGGGATCTCGCGGCGGGACGCGTCGCGCGCGCGGCGCTCGGCGCCGTGTGAGTGCTGGCTGAGCACGAGCATGAGCGTTTGCATGAACGAGCGTCGATGACGGTTGCCTTTCAGGCAGCAGTGCGCGCAAAGCCACGGAAAAAAGCGGGAAGTAGCGGGAAGTAGCGGGAAGTAGCGGGATGAAGCGGGATGAAGCGGAACGAACGTCCGTTCGTGTCACGACAGCAAGCGTGCAAACAATCCGAAAACGTTGCACCATAGGCGTCTCGCGCGAACATGTCCGACGTAAGCGCTGCCTCAACGGGCGGCGCGGGCAGGTTGGCGTTTTTTTCAGCAGTTCATTTTTGCGATCGCGCTATGACGACTTCCACCGCTCCTGTTTCGCCGGACCGCCCGCTCGACATGATCATCTTCGGCGGCGCC
>BBSL01000464.1 GCA_001319865.1 Burkholderia sp. E7m39
CCCGCTCGACATGATCATCTTCGGCGGCGCCGGCGACCTGTCAGCCCGCAAGCTGCTGCCGGCGCTGTATATGGCGCACACGCACGGCAATCTGCCCGCCGAAACGCGCATTCTCGCAATCGGCCGCCGCGACTGGCAGCGCGACGACTACGTGAAATGGATGGAGGAGCAGAGCAGGCCCTTCATCGAGTCGAATGCGTTCGACGCGTCCGCGTGGGACCGTTTTCTGTCGCTGTTCGAATACGTGCGCGTCGATGTCGATCAATCGGACGACTACGCGCGTCTTGCCGAAGTGTCGCGTGAAAACGCGCTGCGCGTGTTCTATCTGTCGACGTCGCCGGAACTGTTCACGACGATCTCCGACAACCTCGCCTCGCACAACCTGCTCGACGAATATTCGCGCGTCGTGCTGGAGAAGCCGCTCGGTCACGATCTGGCATCGGCGAAGGCAATCAACGACGCCGTCGGCAAGCATTTCGCCGAGCATCAGATCTATCGTATCGACCATTATCTCGGCAAGGAAACGGTGCAGAACCTGATGGTGCTGCGCTTCGGCAATGCGATTTTCGGGCCGCTGTGGCAGGCGCCGTACATTCGCAGCGTGCAGATCACGGTGGCGGAGTCGGTCGGTGTGGGCACGCGCGCGGGCTTCTACGATCACACGGGCGCGATGCGCGACATGGTGCAGAACCACTTGCTGCAGTTGCTGTGCATCGTCGCGATGGAGCCGCCTGTATCGCTGGATGCCGATGCCGTGCGCGACGAAAAGCTGAAAGTGCTGCGCTCGCTGCGCCCCATGACAGCCGAAGACATCGCGCGCGATACGGTGCGCGGCCAGTACACGGCGGGCGCCGTCGGCGGCGAGCCGGTGAAGGGCTATCTGGAAGAGGCCAACGTGCCGCCCGACAGCCGCGCCGAAACGTTCGTCGCATTGCGCGCGCATATCAACAACTGGCGCTGGGCGAACGTGCCGTTCTATCTGCGCACGGGTAAGCGGATGGCGAAGAAGCTGTCGGAGATCGTGATCGAATTCGCGGATCTGCCGTTTTCGATCATGCCGAATAGCCCTTGCGGTCCGCGCAACTGCGGCAATCGTCTGGTGATCCAGTTGCAGCCGAACGAGTCGATTCAATTGCAGATGCTTGCAAAAGAGCCGGGCAGCGGCATGCGCACGCTGCCCGTGAATCTGAACCTCGATCTGGAGCAGGCCTTCACGAGCCGTCGCGCGGAAGCGTATGAGCGCCTGCTGATCGACGTCGTGCGCGGCAGGCTCACGCACTTCATGCGCCGCGACGAACTGGAAGCGGCCTGGACGTGGGTCGACCCCATCATCGAAGGATGGAAGCGCAACGGCGACAAGCCGCGCAGTTATACGGCGGGTACGTTCGGGCCGGGTGCTTCGACGGCGATGATGGCGCGCGACAATATGGGGTGGGCTGAGGATTCCTGATCGGGCTTGGCTTCTGGCTCGCTTCTGACTAGCACGACGCGGGGCTTTCCCGCGTCGTGCAACCCCTGTTGTCATTTGCGTTTTCGGCGACGACCGACGATCAAGGCGAATGCTGCCGATCCCGCTAGCGCTAACAAAAAGCTGATAGGCAGAATCGTGACTGCGTGTCGGAACGATCCGAAACGTAGGATGCCGAAATAAAATACATAAGCAGTCGTTTCATCGCTCGCAACATCTGATTTCGTATTCTGCGAGTCGCAACCGCAGAAGAGCCCTAAAACACGTCCACTCGCCCCGGAAACGTCTCGTCATACGCCGCCGATGCATCGCCTTCAACAGGCGCTCCGCCGCGCTGCTCGCGAAACATCACGGGCGGCATGCCAAACTCCTTGCGAAACTCGCGCCCGAGATGCGAAGCATCGGAAAATCCGCAACTCGAAGCGATATCCGCCACCGTCCGGTCGGAGCTCGTCAGCAGCCACGCCGCCGTCCGCAAGCGAACCTGCTTGGCAAACGACTGCGGACTTTTCCCCGTCTCCGCCTTGAACAGCCGCTCCAGTTGCCGCGGCGAAAGATCCAGCTTGCACGCCAGTTCCTCTAGCGGCAACGCGCGCCCGACGTGCTGCTCCATCAGCAGAATCGCGCGCTTCACCTTGGGATGCGTCGCCGGTTCGAGCCCCGGCGGATGCGGCTGCGGCGCATTGCCCTTCTGCATCTCGCCGACCAGCAGAATCCGCAGTGCTTTCTGCACGGTGGCGGTTTCGAAGTGCCGCAGCAAGATCGCGGCCGCGACGTCGATCGAAGCGCGCCCGCCCGAACACGTGATGCGCCGCCGATCGATCACGAAGAGGCGATCCGCTACCAGCGCATCCGAATCGACGGACGGAAAGCGCTCGACAAAATCCCAGTAGTGAAACCAGCTGACGCAGATGCGGTGCGCGTCGAGCACGCCCGCGCGCATCAGCGCGAACACGCCCGTGCAGATGCCGACCAGCGTCGCGCTCGTGCGCGCGGCCGCGCGGATGAACTGCAGCGTGTCGTCGCTCGCCTGCGGTCCCGAATGCAGCAGCCCGCCGACCACCACCACGTAGTCGAACGGCTCGGCATCGGCGAAGGTTTCCCACGGCGTGATCTGGATGCCGCAACTCGCGCGCACGGGCGCTAGCGATTCGCCGATCACGCTCCAGGAGCAGCGCACGGGCTTGCTGTAATCGCCTTCGTCGGCGGACAGGCGCAGCATGTCGACGAAGCCCGAGAACGCCGTCAGCGTGAAGTTCGGCAGCAGGATGATGCCGAATCGAATGCGCTCTTTGGGAAGCGCGTCGATGGAAGTCAGCGGTAGCGAATCAGCGATGGTCATGGCGCAATGGCGCAAGGGTCCGACAGGTTCAACACAGCCGACAGGCGCTTGCACAAAGCGGCGCGAGCCGGCATGAAACAAATTGGGTGACGGCCGACCATGCGCGCCCGGAATAACCCTAGCGTCGCCGATTCTCGCTTGCGCCTCTTGTCGTTTTCCGACATCGACTTTCGCGGATGCGAAGCGCCAGCCCACCGTCCTGCCTGCGATCCCGCGAATCGCACGCGGCGGGGACTTGCGTTTTTCCGTCACGGAGTTGCGCAGAAACGCATTCGGGGCGCGATCTGGCGCTGCCATCCCACGCCGATGCCGTTTTTGTTCTATCAGCCGATTTTACGCTTTGGTGTACTGGCGTCACTGCGCAATCCACGCCGGATTCGACGAAATTCCGCCCACTCAACTGAGCAAGGTTTCCATGAACGTCAGCGTTTTCGACCTGTTCAAGATCGGCATCGGCCCTTCGAGTTCGCACACTGTCGGCCCGATGATCGCCGCGTGCCGCTTCGCGTCGCATATCGAGGACGCGAACCTGCTTGGGTTCGTGCGCCGCGTCAAAGTCGAGCTGTACGGCTCGCTCGGCGCGACGGGCAAGGGCCACGGCACCGACAAGGCCGTGCTGCTGGGACTCGAAGGTCATCTGCCCGACACCATCGACCCCGATCTGATCGAGCCGCGCCTCGCGCAGATCCGCAAAGACAAGCGCCTGGCGCTGCTCGGCAAGCATGAGATCGGCTTCGACGAGAAAGAAAGCGTGTCGTTCTTCCGCCGCCTCATGAGCGGCGCGGGCAGCGTCGTGCATCCGAACGGCATGCGCTTCCAGGCATTCGACGAGAACGACCAGTTGCTGGTGGAGAAAGAGTATTACTCCGTCGGCGGCGGCTTCGTCGTCAACCGCGATGGCGATCGTGTGAACGGCGTACGCGCGGGCGGCGAAGTGCCGTATCCGTTCCGCACCGGCGACGATCTGATGCGCGTCTGCCGCGAAAGCGGGCTCTCCGTCGCGCAGGTGACGTTCGCGAACGAATGCGCGTCGCGCTCGCCCGAAGACGTGCGCGAAGGCCTGCTCACCATCTGGCGCACGATGGCCGCATGCGTCGAGCGCGGCTGCAAGATGCACGGCGAGTTGCCCGGACCGATGAAGGTCAAGCGCCGCGCCGCCGATCTGACCGTGCAGTTGCGCTCGCGTTCGGAAGAATCGCTGCGTGATCCGCTGTCGATGCTCGACTGGGTCAACCTCTACGCAATGGCCGTCAATGAAGAGAACGCCGCGGGCGGCCGCGTCGTGACGGCGCCGACCAACGGCGCGGCAGGCGTGATTCCCGCCGTGCTGCATTACTACGTGAAGTTCGTGCCGGGCTCGAATGAAAACGGCATCGTCGACTTCCTTCTGACGGCGGCCGCGATCGGCATCATCTACAAGGAAACGGCGTCGATCTCGGGCGCTGAAGTGGGCTGCCAGGGCGAAGTGGGCGTTGCGTGCTCGATGGCGGCGGCAGCACTCGCGGCCGTCATGGGCGGCACGCCGACGCAAGTCGAGAACGCCGCCGAAATCGGCATGGAACACAACCTCGGCATGACGTGCGACCCCGTCGGCGGGCTCGTGCAGATTCCGTGCATCGAGCGCAACGCGATGGGCGCGATCAAGGCACTGAACGCATCGCGCATGGCGTTGAAGGGCGACG
>BBSL01000465.1 GCA_001319865.1 Burkholderia sp. E7m39
GTGTGCGAGATGAGCCGCTATTCGATTTTCAGTCTGTTCCGCAACGGGTTGTCGTATCACGAGAACTGGGAGCGGCAATGGAGAAGCCCGGAACCGAAGAAGGAATACGACGTGGTGATCGTCGGCGGCGGCGGGCATGGTCTCGCGACCGCTTACTACCTCGCGAAGGAACACGGCGTGAAGAACGTCGCGATTCTGGAGAAAGGATGGATCGGCGGCGGCAACACGGCGCGCAACACGACCATCGTGCGTTCCAACTATCTGTGGGACGAATCGGCGGCGCTGTATGAAAAGGCGATGAAGCTGTGGGAAGGCCTGTCGCAAGACCTCAACTACAACGTGATGTTCTCGCAGCGCGGCGTGATGAATCTCGCGCATACGCTGCAGGACGTGCGCGACACCGAGCGCCGCGTGAACGCGAACCGCCTGAACGGTGTCGATGCCGAATTCCTCACGCCCGAGCAGATCAAGGAAATCGAGCCGACCATCAATCTGAACAGCCGCTATCCCGTGCTGGGCGCGTCCATTCAGCGTCGCGCGGGCGTCGCGCGGCACGATGCCGTCGCATGGGGCTTCGCGCGCGGCGCGGACCAGGCGGGCGTCGACATCATCCAGAACTGTCAGGTGACGGGCATCCGCCGCGACGGCGGTCGCGTGACGGGCGTCGATACCGTGAAGGGCTTCATCAAGGCGAAGAAGGTCGCCGTGGTCGCCGCCGGCAACACGACGACACTCGCCGACATGGCGGGCATCCGCCTGCCGCTCGAAAGCCATCCGTTGCAGGCGCTCGTGTCGGAACCGATCAAGCCCGTGGTCAACACGGTGATCATGTCGAACGCGGTGCACGCGTACATCAGCCAGTCCGACAAGGGCGATCTCGTGATCGGCGCGGGCGTCGATCAGTACACGGGCTTCGGGCAGCGCGGCAGCTTCAACATCATCGAAGGCACGCTCGAAGCGATCGTCGAAATGTTCCCGGTGTTTTCGCGCGTGCGGATGAACCGCCAGTGGGGCGGCATCGTGGACGTGTCGCCGGATGCATGCCCGATCATCAGCAAGACCGACGTGAAGGGCCTGTATTTCAACTGCGGCTGGGGCACGGGCGGCTTCAAGGCGACGCCCGGCTCGGGCTGGGTGTTCGCGCACACCATCGCGAAGGACGAGCCGCATCCGTTGAATGCGCCGTTCTCGCTGGACCGTTTCTATACCGGTCATCTGATCGACGAACACGGCGCTGCTGCCGTGGCCCACTAAACGCGCACTGCGAGAGGAGAACCTGACATGCTGCTGATCGAATGCCCGTGGTGCGGGCCGCGCGCCGAATCCGAATTCACCTGCGGGGGCGAAGCCGATATCGCCCGCCCGCTCGACACCGACAAGCTCTCTGACAAAGAGTGGGGCGACTACCTGTTCATGCGCAAGAACCCGCGCGGCGTGCATCGCGAGCAATGGCTGCACACGCAGGGCTGCCGACGCTGGTTCATGGCGACGCGCGACACGGTGACCTATCAGATTCAAGGCTACGACACGTTCAAGACGGGCCACACGTCCGCTGAAGCAAACGAGGGCAACCAGCAATGAGCCAGAACAACCGCCTCGGCGCCGGTGGGCGCATCAACCGCGCGATTCCGCTGACCTTCACGTTCAACGGACGCACGTATCAGGGCTTTCAGGGCGACACGCTCGCGTCCGCGCTGCTCGCCAACGGCGTGCACTTCGTGGCGCGCAGCTTCAAGTATCACCGCCCGCGCGGCATCGTCACGGCCGATGTGGCCGAGCCGAATGCCGTCGTGCAACTGGAGCGCGGCGCGTACACGGTGCCGAACGCACGCGCGACGGAAATCGAGCTGTACCAGGGGCTCGTCGCGACGAGCGTGAATGCCGAGCCGAATCTCGAACACGATCGCATGGCGATCAACCAGAAGTTCGCGCGCTTCATGCCCGCGGGCTTCTACTACAAGACGTTCATGTGGCCCGCGAAGTTCTGGCCGAAGTACGAAGAGAAGATTCGCGAAGCAGCCGGTCTCGGCAAGTCGCCGGAAGTGCGCGACGCCGATCGCTACGACAAGTGCTTCGCGCATTGCGACGTGCTGGTGGTGGGCGGCGGCCCGACGGGTCTGGCGGCGGCACATGCGGCGGCCGTGAGCGGCGCGCGCGTGATTCTCGTCGACGACCAGCGCGAACTCGGCGGCAGTCTGCTGTCGTGCAAGACGGAGATCGACGGGCGCTCGGCGATGAGTTGGGTCGAGAAGATGGAGGCCGAACTGTCGCGCATGCCCGACGTGAAGATCCTGTCGCGCAGCACGGCGTTCGGCTATCAGGACCACAACCTCGTCACGGTGACGCAGCGTTTGACGGACCATTTGCCCGTCTCGATGCGCAAGGGCACGCGCGAACTGCTGTGGAAAATCCGCGCAAAACGCGTGATTCTCGCGACGGGCGCGCACGAGCGTCCCATCGTGTTCGGCAATAACGATCTGCCGGGCGTGATGCTGGCGTCGGCGGTGTCGACGTATATCCATCGCTTTGGTGTGATGCCGGGCCGCAACGCCGTCGTGTTCACGAACAACGACGCGGGCTATCAGTGCGCGCTCGACATGAAGGCCTGCGGCGCGACCGTCACGGTCGTCGATCCGCGCGCGCAAGGCAGCGGCGCGTTGCAGGCGGCGGCGCGCCGACACGGCGTGAAGATCATGAACAACGCAGCCGTCATGACAGCGCACGGCAAGCAGCGTGTGACGTCCGTTGAAGTGGTTGCGTACGCGAACGGCAAGGCGGGCGCGAAGCAGGCAGACCTGCCGTGCGATCTCGTCGCGATGTCGGGCGGCTACAGTCCCGTGCTGCACCTGTTCGCACAGTCGGGCGGCAAGGCGCACTGGAACGACTCGAAGGCGTGTTTCGTACCCGGCAAGGGCATGCAGCCGGAGACGAGCATCGGCGCGGCGGCGGGCGAGTTCAGCCTCGCGCGGGGTTTGCGGCTCGCCGTGGATGCCGGCGTCGAAGCCGTGAAGTCGATCGGCTATGCGGCGACGCGTCCAAAGGTGCCGCATGTCGCGGAAACGGTCGAGTCGCCGATTCAGCCGCTGTGGCTCGTCGGCAGCCGCGCGGAAGCGGCGCGCGGACCGAAGCAGTTCGTCGATTTCCAGAACGACGTGTCGGCGGCGGACATTCTGCTTGCCGCGCGCGAGGGCTTCGAATCCGTCGAGCACGTGAAGCGCTATACGGCGATGGGCTTCGGCACCGATCAGGGCAAGCTCGGCAACATCAACGGCATGGCGATTCTCGCCGACGCGCTCGGCAAGACGATTCCGGAAACAGGCACGACGACGTTCCGCCCGAACTACACGCCCGTGACCTTCGGCACGTTCGCGGGCCGCGAACTCGGCGACCTGCTCGATCCGATCCGCAAGACGGCCGTGCACGAATGGCACGTCGAAAACGGCGCGATGTTCGAGGACGTCGGCAACTGGAAGCGCCCGTGGTACTTCCCGAAGAGCGGCGAAGATCTGCACGCGGCGGTGAAGCGCGAATGCCTCGCGGTGCGCAACAGCGTCGGCATTCTCGATGCGTCGACGCTCGGCAAGATCGACATTCAGGGCCCCGACGCCGCGAAGCTGCTGAACTGGATGTACACGAACCCGTGGACCAAGCTCGAAGTCGGCAAGTGCCGCTATGGTTTGATGCTCGACGAGAACGGCATGGTGTTCGACGACGGCGTGACGGTGCGCCTCGCCGATCAGCACTTCATGATGACGACCACGACGGGCGGCGCGGCGCGCGTGCTGACGTGGATGGAGCGCTGGCTGCAAACCGAGTGGCCGGACATGAAGGTGCGCCTCGCGTCCGTCACCGATCACTGGGCGACGTTCGCGGTCGTTGGGCCGAAGAGCCGCAAGGTCGTGCAGAAAGTGTGCAGCGACATCGACTTCGCCAACGAAGCGTTCCCGTTCATGTCGTATCGCAACGGCACCGTCGCGGGTGTGAAGGCGCGCGTGATGCGCATCAGCTTCTCGGGCGAACTCGCCTATGAAGTGAACGTGCCCGCGAACATGGGCCGCGCAGTATGGGAAGCGCTGATGGCCGCGGGCGCCGAGTTCGACATCACGCCGTACGGCACGGAAACGATGCACGTGCTGAGGGCGGAGAAGGGCTACATCATCGTCGGCCAGGATACGGACGGTTCGATCACGCCGCACGATCTCGGCATGGGCGGGTTGGTGGCAAAGACCAAGGACTTCCTCGGGCGCCGGTCGCTCACGCGCTCGGACACGGCGAAGGAAGGCCGCAAGCAGTTCGTCGGGCTGCTCACCGATGATCCGCAGTTCGTGCTTCCTGAAGGAAGCCAGATCGTCGCCGGTCCGTTCCAGGGCGAGACGGCACCCATGCTCGGCCATGTGACGTCGAGTTACTACAGCCCGATTTTGAATCGTTCGATCGCGCTCGCCGTGGTCAAGGGCGGCCTGAACAAGATGGGGCAGAGCGTGACGATTCCGCTGGCAAGCGGAAAGCAGATCGCCGCGAAGATCGCGAGCCCCGTTTTCTACGACACGGAAGGAGTGCGTCAACATGTGGAATGAAGCAAGGAACAATGCACCGGGCGCAACGTCGGCTGTCGCGCAGCGTGGGGCCGGTCAACCGTGGCAGGAGTCGCCGCTCGTCGGTGTCGATGCGCTCGTGAAGAAGCATGCAAGCGCGCCGTCGAAGAAGTTCCATCTGCGCGAGAAGGCGTTTTGCGATCTCGTCAACCTGCGCGGCGATGCCAACGACGCCGCGTTTCAGCGTGCCGTCGAAAGCGTGACGGGTTGCCGCGCTCCCGCAAAGCCGAACACGGTGGCGCGCGGCAACGGCTACGACGTGCTGTGGTTGGGCCCGGATGAGTGGCTGGTGCGCTCGCAGCAGCCGCAAGCGCCCATTGCCGAAGACAAACTCGTCGAGGCGCTGCAGGGGCAGTTCGCATCCGCCGTCGATATCGGCAGCGGATGGACGGTGCTCGAAGTGAGCGGCGAGAAGGCGCGCGACGTGATGGCGCGGGGCTGTCCGCTCGATCTGCATCCGCGCATGTTCGCGCCGGGGCAGTGCGCGCAGAGCCATTACTTCAAGGCGTCGATCGTGCTCGTGCCCGTCGCCGACGATACGTTCGAGATCGTCGTGCGCCGCAGCTTCGCGGATTACTTCGTCCGTATCATGCTCGACGCGGCCGAGCCGCTGATCTCGTGAAGCCGTTCGAAGCGCCGTTGGCGGCTTATGTGCGGCCTGCTTTGTCTGCGTCTTCGCGAGGCAAGGGCTGGCGTGTGTTCATCGACGAGCTCGAAGTGTCGACGCGCATCGGCATTCACGCGCACGAGCATCTCGCGCCGCAGCCGGTCGTGATCGACGCGAGCCTTGCTTACCGATGCGAGCCTTCGGAGGCGGGCACGCATGCGATGATCGACTACGAGCGGTATTGCAATCGCGTGAGCGAGTTTCTGTCTGCGAAGCCGCATACGAGAATGCTCGAGACGCTCGCCGTTGAAATCGCGCAGTTGTCGTTCGTCGAATGGCCGGCGCTCGATGCACTCACGCTGTCGCTGCATAAGCCGAAGATTCGCGAGGGCACGAAGCGGATCGGTGTCGAGTTGGACTGGACGCGCGAGGATTTCGACGTGTATCGCGCGGCGTCTGACGTGCGCTGAGCGTTCGAGATGTCGCGCGCTGCCACATCCGAGCTGCTCAAGCGCGCGTATGCGGCAGGCGATGCGCAGGCCGCCGTTGCGCTGCTCGATCAGAGCATTGCGCTTGGGCATCGCCGGATTGCGTTGATCCGCTATTTGCAGGCGCAGCATCTGCATGCGCCGCTCGACGCGCGGCATCATGAGTATGTGCGCGACGTTGCCGCGCGGATGAGCGATGCGACGCTGGCGAGGGTGGTGGGGGAGGCGCGGGCGCGCAAGGTGCGCTCGTCATCGCCCGACTAGCGCGCGCGATTGCCAGCTCAGGCCGCCTGCAACCCCCCGCGCAAAACCAGCCTCACCCGCGACAGATCGGCCTCCACATGCCCTTGCTGTTCGAACAGTTCGGCAAGCCAATCGACGAACGCCCGAACACGCGGCGACACGCGCCGCCCCTTCACATAAGCCACCGATACGGCCATCGGCACGGGCTTCCACTGCGGCAGCACCTCGCGCAACAAGCCCTGATCGAGCAACGGCTGTGCGGCGATCCGCGCAGGCTGGATCAGTCCGAGCCCTTGCAGCCCGCAAGTCAGATAAGCATGCTCGTCGCTGACCTTGATGAAGCCGTTCACCTTGACGGTCAACGGACTGCCGCCGACATCGAAATCGAAATCGACGGCGCGTTCGTTATGCGGCGACATGCAGTTCACGGCGACATGATTCGCCAGATCGTCGAGACTCTCCGGCGTGCCGTGCCGCTGCAAATAGGCGGGACTCGCGCACGTCACGTGCTCGAGCGTCCCTAGCCGACGCGCGGTCAGCCCTGAGTCTGGCAACTCGCCCAGCTGGATGCTGCAATCGACCGCCTCGCCGACGAGATCCACATTGCGATGGCTCACGCCGATCGCGAGGTCGATGGCGGGGTAGCGCTCGTGAAAATCGTCGAGCGCGGGCAGCACGATCGATGTCGCCACCGCGCCCGGCATCTCGAC
>BBSL01000466.1 GCA_001319865.1 Burkholderia sp. E7m39
TTGTCGAGCGTTTGCCGCAGGCTTGCTTCCATCTCGTCGATATCGGCGAGAATCTGCGCGCAGCGCTCGTAGTACGCCGCGCCTTCCGGCGTGAGGCTCAGGCGGCGCGTCGTGCGCACCAGCAGCGCGGTGCCGAGTATCGCCTCCAGGTTCTGAACGATGGTCGTCGCCGTCGCGCGTGGAATGTCGAGCGATTGAGCGGCGCGTGTAAAGCTATGGGTATCGACGATGCGCATGAACGTACGCATCGCCTGAATACGATCAGTCACGTAACTCTCCTATGTCGACCAGAGTTGGCGCTTTAGCGCCTTACTCTGGTCCCATGCACGCAGTGCGGTCGCCGGAGTTGGCGCTTTAGCGCCTTACTCTGGTCCCATGCACGCAGTGCGGTCGCCGGAGTTGGCGCTTTAGCGCCTTACTCTGGTCCCATGCACGCAGTGCGGTCGCCGGAGTCGACGCCTTAGCGCCTCACTCCGGTCCGACGCAAAACAAAAGACGGGACATTCCACAAAAACACGAACCAGCAGAAAACACCTCGGCGTGCTCCGTCCCGAAAGGAAGGCGCGCCGACACAGCGGCTGCATTGGCGAAGGCCAGGCGGGAAGCAGGGACAGGCCGCCATACTGCGCGGCCCGGTTGGAAGGGGTGAAGCGCGGGGTCCTGCTGCCCGTTACTTGCGCAGCGAATCGAGATCGATGACGAAGCGGTACTTCACATCGCTCTTCAACATGCGCTCGTATGCGTCGTTGATCTGATGCATCGAAATCATCTCGATGTCCGACGTAATGCCGTGCTTGCCGCAGAAGTCCAACATCTCCTGCGTTTCGGCAATGCCGCCGATCAGCGAGCCGGCCAGACGCCGACGCTTCATGATCAGGTTGAACACTTGCGGCGACGGATGATCGTGCTCCGGCGCGCCCACCAGCGTCAGCGTACCGTCACGCTTTAACAGGCTGATGAACGGATTCAGATCGTGCGGCGCCGCGACGGTGTTGACGATCAGATCGAAGCTGTTCAGATGCGCTTCCATCTGCGCCGCGTCCTTCGAAATCACGACTTCATCGGCGCCGAGACGCTTCGCATCCTCGATCTTCGACGGCGACGTCGTGAACAGCACGACATGCGCGCCCATTGCATGCGCGAGCTTCACGCCCATATGACCCAGGCCGCCCAGCCCGACGATGCCGACCTTCTTGCCCGGCCCCGCGCCCCACGTGCGCAGCGGCGAGTACAGCGTGATGCCCGCGCACAGCAGCGGCGCAACGCCTGCGGGATCGAGGTTCTCCGGCACGCGCAGCACGAAGTCTTCATCGACGACCAGCTGGGTCGAGTAACCGCCGTACGTGACAGCGCCCGTCTGCCGGTCGTTGCCGTTGTAGGTGCCGACGAAGCCGTTCTCGCAGTATTGTTCGAGGCCTTCCTGGCAGCTCGTGCAGGTGCGGCACGAATCGACGAGACAGCCGACGCCGACGAGATCGCCGACCTTGTACTTCGATACGTCCGGCCCGACCTTCGTCACGCGGCCGACAATCTCATGGCCGGGGACGACGGGATACATCGTGTTCTTCCATTCGTTGCGCGCCTGATGCAGGTCCGAGTGACAGACGCCGCAAAACAGGACTTCCATTTGCACATCGTGTTCGCGCACATCGCGACGTTGAAATTCGAACGGCGCGAGTTTCGATTGCGCGTCGCTTGCGGCATAGGCGTAAGTCGTGGTCATGAAGGCTCCAGCTGGTTGATGCGTTGTGCCGATGCGCCGCGCAGCAGGCGGGCGCGGCGGATGAATCTGTCGTGCGCCGAGGCACGCGGGATGTCCGCAGGATGATCCGTCAGAACAACCGAGCCGCGCGGGCTCGCGTGCCTCGTGCGAGGCGGCGGACGAATAGTGCGGACAGAAAGCGGGCTTTGCGACAGGGTTCCCATGTTAGGGACCGCAATGGGCCCAGGGAATACCTGAACGTCTTGAAGGCTTGCCTAATTCTCCTGGCCGCGTTCCCGATAGGCCATTTAATGCTAGATTTCAAGCCATATTCTCTGGCGTCTCATGTTTCGCCAACTGGACTTTCATCATGGCCACCACAAAACCTTCATCTGACGCGTCGCTCGCCGGGCACGCGCCGCAACAGCGCATGGTGGACTTGCTGCGCACGCTCGCGCCCGCCGAGGGCATGACAGATGCGCCCCTCGAAGGCGTCAAGTTCCTGCGCGCGAATCATCCCATGCCGCGCCGCCCCGTCATGTACGAGCCCAGCATCGTGATCGTCTGCCAGGGCAGAAAGCGCGGCTATCTGGGCGGCCATTCGTATATCTACGACGCGCAGCAATATCTCGTGCTGTCCGTGCCGCTGCCGTTCGAATGCGAGACGGAAGCGAGCGTCGACGAGCCGTTCCTCGGCATTTCGATCCGCGTCGATCTGACGATGGTCGCCGAACTGCTGATGCTGCTCAACGAGACGCATGGCGCCGTCGACAGCGAGCCGCGCGGCATCTACTCGACGCCGCTCGACCAGCCGCTGAGCGACGCCGTGCTGCGTCTGCTCGAAGCGCTCGTATCGCCCGTCGATGCGCGCATTCTCGCGCCGTCGATCGTGCGCGAGATCTGCTATCGCGTGCTGACGGGCGTGCAGGGCGACGCGATCCGCGCGGCGCTCACGCATCAGCATCACTTCGGGCGCATCGCGAAGGCACTGCGGCGCATTCACACCGAGTACGAAGGCAATCTCGATGTCGAAACGCTGGCGCGCGAATCGGGCATGAGCCTCGCCGTGTTTCATGCGCAGTTCAAGACCGTCACGTCGACTTCGCCGATGCAGTATGTGAAGACGACGCGTCTGCATCATGCGCGTCTCTTGATGGTGCAGGACGGATTGAATGCGAGCGCGGCGGCGGCGCGCGTGGGTTATGAAAGCGCGTCGCAATTCAGCCGCGAATTCAAGCGCCTGTTCGGCCTGAGTCCCGTCGACGAAGTGAAGCGCATGCGCGGCACGCTCGCCCCCGTGGCGCCGCCCGTGCAACGGCCCGCGCCCGCGCGCAAGTACGTGACGACGAACTGAGCGCCCGCATGACGTGCTGCGCTACGTCGTGCGTGACTTGGGGCGGGTCGCGCCGTCACGGCGCATCGTGGCAGCACACGCAAAGCTTGTTGCCGTCAGGATCGCGAAAGTAGGCACCGTAGTAATTCGCGTGATATTCGGGCCGTAGTCCGGGCGGCCCTTCGCAGCTCGCGCCGTGCGCGAGCGCCGCCGCATGGGCGCGATCGACGCTCGCGCGGTCGGCCGCGAGCAACGCGATCATCTGACCGTTACCCGCGACGGCCATCGCGCCGTCGAACGGCCTCCCGACGAGGAACAGCGGCCGCGCGACGCAGGGTTTCATCCATCCCGCCCACGGCCGCGCGTCCTCGCGAAACTTCAGCGCGAGGCCCAGTTCGGCCAGCACCGTTGAATAGAACGCGAATGCGCGCTCGAAGTCGTTCACGCCGACGAACACATGGGACAGCATGGCGCGTGTCTCCCTTCATGTCGAAAAGCAGGTAACGCCGATACCAGCATGTTTGCTGATCTGGCTACGCTTAGGCGCCGCAATTACGATGGTTGCGCCGTCCATCGAACAACGCAAATCA
>BBSL01000467.1 GCA_001319865.1 Burkholderia sp. E7m39
GTTTTCACATCGCGCTGGCCGTCGCGAATCTCGACGAATCGATCGAAGACTATAGCCGCCGTCTCGGACAGCCGCCCTCGGCTGTCGTGCCTGGCCAGTACGCGATGTGGCGCACCCAACTGCTGAACTTCTCCATCAACGAAAAGCCCGAAAAAGACGGGGCAATTGCGTCACGTCGGTTTCGAGGACGACGCGGTGCAGGGCTATTCGAGCAGCGTCGACGTGAACGGGCTCGAATGGGAGCTGTTTTCGGCGGCGGAACAGGATCGCCGCATCGTCAGCGCTTACGGCGTGCCCGTGAAGCAATGACGGCTACTTGTCCGCGCCCGCCGCTGCCTGCGACGTGTAGTGCGCGCGCTTTTCCTCGTACATGAGAAGGTCGGCGCGCTGCACGCCCGCTTCGATCCGCTCGCCGCGCTGCACGGTCGCGGCACCCATCGAAAAGCTGATGGGCGAGCCCGGATAGAACTGGTTGTTCAGATCGACGAGCTGGCGGATCGTTTCGATCATCGCCGCGCCGCCGCGCTCGTCGGTGCCGGGCAGCAGGATGGCGAACTCGTCGCCGCCGACGCGCGCCGCATTGAACGGCGTCTCCATCGCCTTGGCCAGCACTTCGCCGGCGCGGCGCAGCAGCGCGTCGCCGGCGGCGTGGCCGAGCTGGTCGTTCACGCGCTTCAGGCCGTTGAGGTCGGCCATGATGACAGTGACGGGCCACGGCCCCTTGCGCTCCAGCCGGTTCAGTTCGTCGACGTAGAACGAGCGGTTGCGCAGTTTCGTCAGCACGTCGTGCTTGCCGAGAAACTCCAGATACGCTTCGGCTTTCTTGCGCGCGGTGATGTCCGTGAGCGCGACGAGCACGAGGTCCCAGTCGCGTTCGTGCCCGGGCAGCACGGAGAACTGCAGATGCACGTGCACCTCGTTCGCTTCGAGCGAATAGTTGAGCACTTCGCGCTGCTGGAACAGCTTGCCTTCCCACAGGTCGATCAGTTGCTCGCGGAAATGCGGGCGCATGTCGTCGCGGAACACTTCGGGCAGGCGCGCGAGCAGCGTCCGCTTGTCGGGCGCGGCGAACATATCCAGCGTGTGCTGGTTCACATCGAGCACATGAATCTCGGCCATGCAGCGCTCGACGAACTCCGGATGCACGTCGGTGAACGTGCGGAAATCGCTGATGCCCGCCGCGCGCGCTTCGTCGAGCAGCCGCTTGACGGCGCTGAAGTCCTCGACCCACAGCGACACGGGCGAATGCTCGAACAGCCCGCGCACGTATTGCTCGGCGGCCGTCACGCGGTGTCGCGCGCCTTCGAGTTCGGTGATGTCTTCCGTCGATACCAGCACGCGGTCCCAGCGCGCTTCGTGTCCCGGCAGCACCTTGCCCTTGAGCAGCACGTCGAGGCGGCGCCCGCCGAGCGTGTAGTTGACCGTCTGGCTCGTGAACTGCGGCTGGCCCGCCCACAACTGGCATAGTTCTTCGAGGTGCGTCTTCAGCATGTCGTCGCGGAAGATCGCCGGCAGGTTGTCCGTCAGCGCATTGAAATCCGCCGCTTCGAACAGCGACAGCGTTTTCTGGTTGACCTTGACGACGCGGATGCGGCTCGCGCATTGGGCCACGCGCCTGATGTCGTCGCCGATGTGCGCGCGCAGGTCGGTCACGCCTTGCGCTCGCCAGTCCTCGAACAGCGCCTTCACGCCGCTGAAGTCCTCGAGCCAGAGCGCGACGGGCGCGAGATCGAACATTTCCGAGTCGTCGTCGGCTGAGGTGCGCGGGCCAAGGTGATTGGGCATGACGGGTCCAGAGTCGAATATCTCGCTATTTTACGGTGCGGGTGCGTCCCGGCGAAAATGCCGGTCGGGGCGTCGGTGCTGCCGGGATCGGCCACGATGCCTGGCTGCGATCCTTGGCCGCTATCCTTGGCCTCCATCCCTTTAACGGCAGATTGCGCCGATTCTGCACATCGACGGCGCTCGCGCGCTTCGATCAGCCCGTCACTGAAACCACCGTTTGAAAGGCGTCGCGGCACAGCGTCGCGAGCCGCGCGGCCAATCGCGCGAGCCGCGCAGACGGGACGGACAGCGCAGCGTCGATGCCGTCGGCGATTTCGCCGACACGCACCGCGGCGGGTGCATGGGTCGCGTTGAATGCGCCGGTTGGGATCGCGTCTTCCCAGGTTTCGGCGAACGCGAGCTGCTTGCATGGCCGCGCGAAGTCTTGGTCGTGCAGCAGGTTCACGCGCGGCAGCGCATACGCCATCGCGATGATCCGCCCATGCAGGCTGCTGCCGAGATACGCGCGGCTTCCCGCAATCAACGCGCAGATGTCCCAGATGTTCAGCGAATCGAGCATCTGCACGCGAGGCGCGCGCAGGCGCGCCGCCGTGCGCTGCAAGCACAACAGGTCGTCGTGCCACGGCGCCGCGCCTGCGCGGAAGAACACCACGGCGAGATCGTGTGCATCCGCGACATGGTCCAGTTGCGCGGCGATCCGCGCGAGCGTCGCGTCGTCGCCGAATGTCGCGTTGAACTGCACGGCGAGATAGCCGCGCGGCGCGGCTTCGCGGATTCGCGCGACAGCCCCGTGGGCCGCGTGCTCGCGGATCGTGTCGCCGAACAGTTCGGCGACCAGCAGCGCATTGTCGGGCGCGAGTCGTGCTTCGATGCCCGACTTCGCGAGCAGCCTCTGCGTGTGGACGTCGCGCACGCTCACGGCATCGGCGCTAGCGAGCTTGGCGAGCACTTCGTCGCGCAGCGCGCCCGGCCGCTCGTCGAGTTCGACGCCGCCGACAGCATGAAACACCACGTGCGCGGCCCCCGGCACCGTGCGCTTCGACGCGATATACGGCGCAAGATCGCGCATGCCCAGCACGCGTTGCGCCCATTCGAGCCGCGCGTGGCGCTGCAACGCGATGATTCGCTGCGCGTCGGCGGGCGACTGCAGCATGACGGCGGCGTCCCACGCATCGCACGAGAGGATTTCGCCGCCCACGTGGATCAGGTCGAACGCGGCGTCGCGCAACTGTACAAGCGGCGTCACGCGATGCCCGCCTTGCGCGCGCAGATCGCGCGCGGCGAGTCCTGCCATCTGCACGGCGCGGTCGCCGCGCGCGGCCAGCAGGCGCGCAGCCACATGCGGAAACAGCAGGTCGCCGAAGTTGTGCCGGTCGAATGCGCCGAACAGCACGGCAGGCAATGGATGCGTCGTCATCGATCGATTCCGTACTCATGCGATGGCATCGCGCGATGCAGCCGCCGAGTGGACCTTCGCACTTCCATGCCCGGCGACTCGGATTTACCAGTCGTCGGTCATGTCGGTGCGCGTGCTCATCAAGTCCCTGAATACTGTCCGGAGGGTACACGCAATCGCGGCAAGGCATGCGGGCAGCACGCGCAATACGGGGAAAACGTGTTTGCGGGCGCAGCGTGTCGACGCGCTTCGCCGTGAAGCGAACGACGATCGGTCGGCGGCACGCCGGCCCGCTTGCGCGCGAGCCAGGCAGAGAACAGGATGTGCTCGCCGTGACGGCCATGGCGGCCGCGGGCACGCAGCCAAGGGAAGCGCACTGACGCGTGCCATGTCGGGTTGAATCAGCGCCGAATCAGAACGCCGTGCGGCGGGCGTTGTCCTGCAAGACGAAATCGACGAACGCGCGCAGCGGCGCGGGCATGTGCTCGCGGCTCGCGTAGTACAGACGCGGCCCCGTGAACGGTTGCCACCAGTCGTGAAGAATCGGCACGAGCGTACCGTCGTCGAGCGCGGGGCGCAGGAACTCGTCGAACGAATAGACGATGCCGAGCCCGTCGATGGCCGCGCGCCGCTGCAACTCGATGACCGACGCGATGAGCGGCCCGTTCGGCATGATCCGCACCGTCTCGCTGCCGCGCGCGAATTCCCATATGGCCAGCACGCCGCTTTCGAAGCGATGGCCGATGCACGCGTGCCGCACCAGCTCGTCGGGATGCCGCGGCTCGCCGTGCCTGTGCAGATACGCGGGCGACGCCGCCGCGATCATGCGCTGCATCGGCGGGCCGATCGGCACGGCGATCATGTCGCGCTCGAGGCGTTCGTCGTAGCGGATGCCCGCGTCGAAGCCGGCCGCGAGGATGTCGATGAAAGTGTCGTTCGACGCGACCTCGACGGTGATGCCGGGATGCGCGGCCAGAAAACGCGACAGCAAGGCGGGCAGGATTTCGCGCGCGGCGATGGACGGCACGTTCAGCCGCAACGTGCCCGTCGGGCTGTCGCGGAACAGATTGACCGCGTCGAGCGCCGTCGAGATTTCGCTGAACGCGGGCGAAAGCCGCTCGAACAGCCGCTGGCCCGCTTCCGTTGGCGTGACGCTGCGCGTGGTCCGGTTCAGCAGGCGCACCCCAAGTTGCTGCTCGAGACGCCGCACGGCCTCGCTCAGCGACGACGCCGACACACCGCGCGTGGCTGCCGCATTGCGAAAGCCGCGCGCGGCCGTGACGGCGACAAAGGCTTTCAGATCGGCCAGATCGGGTTCGACCATTGTTCGCAATTCCGCACAGGGCATTCGGATTGAAGCGGATTATCGCACGGTCGGTTTGCGCCGATACTGCGTGGCAAGCGTCGCGCACGCAGCGTCCTGCTCGACGCGCGACGGATCAACCGATCAACGCATTCACGGAGAGAACCAACATGAAGCAACTGCAACTCGGCAAGACGGGACCGGCGAGTTCGGCGCTCGGCCTCGGCTGCATGGGCATGTCGGGCATGTACGGACCGGCCGACCGCGCCGAAAGCATCGCGACCATTCATGCGGCGCTGGAGGCGGGCATCACGTTGTTCGACACGGGCGACTTCTACGGCTCGGGCCACAACGAAATCCTGCTCGGCGAGGCGCTCCGTAGCGCGCCGGCGTCGCGGCGCGACAACGCGCTCATCAGCGTGAAGTTCGGCGCGATGCGTGATCCGGCAGGCGGCTGGACGGCCTACGATGCGCGGCCCGCCGCCGTGAAGAATTTTCTTGCGTACTCGCTGCAGCGCCTGGGCGTCGACCATATCGACATTTACCGTCCCGCGCGGCTCGATCCGGACGTGCCCATCGAGGAGACGGTCGGCGCGATTGCGGAGATGATCCAGGCAGGTTATGTGCGCCACGTCGGCTTGTCCGAGGTGGGTGCGGCGACGATCCGCAAGGCTGCGTCCGTCGCGCCCGTCTGCGATCTGCAGATCGAATATTCGCTGGTCTCGCGCGGCATCGAAGACGACATCCTGCCGACGCTGCGTGAACTCGGCATCGCGGTGACGGCTTACGGCGTGCTGTCGCGCGGGCTCATCAGCGGACACTGGCAGAAGGACGCGGCGGGCAAGGGCGATTTCCGCGCGATGAGCCCGCGCTTCCAGGGCGAGAACGTCGAGCGCAATCTCGCGCTCGTCGAAGCGCTGCGCAAGGTTGCGCAAAGCAAGGGCATGTCGGTGGCGCAGATCGCGATTGCGTGGGTCGCCGCGCAAGGCGACGACATCGTGCCGCTCGTCGGCGCGCGGCGGCGCGACAGGCTGACGGAAGCACTCGGCGCACTCGACGTGAAGCTCGACGCCGCCGACCTCGCCGCCATCGAAGAGGCCGTGCCTAAAGGCGCGGCAGCGGGCGAGCGTTACGCGGCCGCGCAGATGGCGCATCTCGACAGCGAGAAGCGCGGCGCGCATTGATGCATCGCGATGGCGATGGTGTTCACGCCGGGCCGCGCGTTTTCACATGGTCCGGCATGATCGCGGCATGGCCGATGAGGTAGCATCGAAAGCCAGTGCCCCGTGCCGCTCTCCCGGCCACTTTGCGAACCGACCATGACTACCTATGTTGCATTGCTGCGCGCCGTCAATGTCGGCGGAACCGGCAAGCTGCCGATGGCCGAACTGCGCCGCCTGTGCGAAGCGGCGGGCTTCGCGAACGTGCGCACGTATATCGCGAGCGGCAACGTCGTGTTCGACAGCACGCTCGCGAAGCGCGCGGCGCAGCAGGCGCTCGAACAGCGCCTCGAAGCGTACGCGGGCAAGCCGGTCGGCGTGCTGATCCGCACCGGCAAGGAAATGGCCGCCGTGCTGGCCGCAAATCCGTTTCATCGCGAAGCGCCGAACCGCACCGTCGCGATCTTTCTCGACGCCGCCCCGCCCGCCGACACGCTCGCGCACATTTCCGGCCAGCAGAACGAACAGGTCGCGCTCGGCAAGCACGAAATCTACGTGCATTACGGCGACGGCATGGCGAAGTCGAAGCTGCGCATTCCCGCCGCGAAAACAGGGACGGCGCGCAACATCAATACGATCGCGACGCTTGCGCAATGGGCGGCGCCGTCGTGATGCAGGGCGCCTCGTTGCTGCACATCGCGGGCGAAAGCTTGCTGACACCCATCTGATTTCTGATTGACCGTTCATTTCACGAGGGCTTTTCGGGCATGGCCAAACATACTGCGCTGATCGAATGGAGCGGCAACGGCAGCACATTCACCGACAACCGCTATAGCCGCGCGCATCGATGGACATTCGACGGCGGCGCTGTCGTGCCCGCGTCGAGTTCGCCGCATGTCGTGCGCGTGCCGTTCTCCGACCCCGCGGGCGTCGATCCCGAAGAGGCGTATGTCGCGGCGCTGTCGAGCTGCCACATGCTGTGGTTTCTGTCGATTGCGGCGGAGCAGGGTTATGTCGTTACGTCGTATCGCGACGAAGCCGAGGGCACGATGGAGAAAAACGACGCGGGCAAGCAAGTCGTGACGCGCGTCGTGCTCAGGCCGGCCGTTGCGTTCGCAGGCTCGAAAGCGCCCAGCGACGAGGCGCTCGCGCATCTGCATCATCTCGCGCACGATGCCTGCTTCCTCGCCAATTCGGTGAAGACGGCGATCGTCGTCGAAGGAAGCTGGAGTTTCGGTTAAGCGCCTTGCATGACGGCGACGGCGGGAACGCGACGTGCGCGCGCAGACTCTGTATAGTCGGCGCAGATGGGAAGCGACCGGGCGGTGCACCCACGAACTGGCGTCATCACGACGGCGCCACGTCTAAAAGGAGATTGCGATGGCGGAGCTTGTGACATGTCTGTGGTTCGATGAAGGCAGGGCGCGCGAGGCGGCGCAATTCTATGCCGCGACCTTTCCCGACAGCCACGTCGATGACGGCCACGCATCGCCGATTCCTGGCATCGGGCAAGGCGACGAGCTGACAGTCGAGTTCACCGTGCTCGGGCGGCGCTTCGTGGGACTGAACGGCGGGCCCAACTACAAGGCGAACGAAGCCGTCAGTTTCATGGTCGAGACCGCCACGCAGGAAGAAACCGACCGCTACTGGGCCGCCATTACCAGCAATGGCGGCAAGGAAGCGCCGTGCGGCTGGTGCAAGGACCGCTGGGGCTTTTCGTGGCAGATCACCCCGAAACGGCTGCTCGAACTCGTCATGGGTGCCGATCGCGAAGCCGGCAAGCGCGCGATGGACGCGATGATGACGATGAAGAAGATCGACATCGCCGAGATAGAGCGCGCGGCGGCAGGGAAATAGGCGCGTTGCAAAGGGACGTTCCTCGCTGCCGCTCGTCGCGGGCTAGAGCGGAAGGAACGCCCAGCCCGCCGGCAAAACGGCATGCGCGCTATTCGGCTTTCTTGTCGAGGTGAGCCAGCATCGCTTCGCCGATCACGCTGGGGCCGCTCGCCACGAGCGCTTCGCCTGCGCCTCGAATGTCGCGCGCCTCCTTGTTCTGGCCGAGTTTGCTCTTGCCCGTCAGACGCGTGATATCGATCTGCAATCCGACGATCGCGCCGAGCATCGTGTCGATGTACTCCTTCGGCGCATCGCCCATCTTCCACGGCCGCGGTTGCGCGGCTTCGTGCGCGCGCGTCAGACGGCCGACGACGCCGCGCACGTAGCGCTCGTCGTCGCGGACCGTGATGCGTCCATGCGCGTGAACGACGATGTAGTTCCAGGTCGGCACCTGCTTGTGCAGTTCGTGCTTGCTCGGATACCAGTTCGGCGAGATGTACGCATCGCCTGCGCGAAACACCACCAGCACTTCGTCGCCGTTCGCGACATCCTTCCACACGGGATTGGCCCGCGCGACGTGCGCGTGCAGCACGCCGAACTCGCCCTCGTCCGCCGCGAGGTCGAAGGGAAGATGGTTGGCGTCGAGTCCGTTCGCCCCATGCGTGATGAGCATGCCGAACGGGTTGCGCGCGATGTGCGCGTGCAGGACGGCAGTGCGGGATTCCGTGAAGTGCGCCGGTAGGTACATGTGCGTCTGCCTGATAAAAAGTGAAGCGCGTGTAGTTGCGTATTGGACGACCGTCATGGTGTCATTTAACTGGTTTATTCTGTAGATCCAGTTTAGACCAGTTTGACAGGACCAGAATCATGCCAAGAACGGCAGGAGTGGCGGGCATACCGTCGCTCGGAGCACTGAACCGGCCTGCCGGAAACCTGAGCAGGCAGCTCGCGGACGCGTTGCGCGAGGCCGTGCGCAACGGGGCCATCCGTCCCGGCGATGCGTTGCCGTCCACACGCTTGCTGGCAGCGTCGCTCGACGTCGCGCGCGGCACCGTGATCGAAGCCTACGAGCAACTGATCGCAGAGGGCTTTCTCGAATCGAAAGGGCGGTCGGCCACACGCGTTGCGTCGGCGCTCGCCTCGCCACGCGCGATCGAGCCGTCTGAGCGGCGCTCACCAGCGATTCGCAGATCAGCCCGCAGCGGCCTGCCCGCGCCCGCGGCGGCCTTTGCTCGGATCGCGGGCGAATTCAGGCCGCTTGCGCCCGTGCCGTTTGCGATCTCGGTGCCCGGCGGCCTCACCGCGCCCGCCGACATCTGGCGCCGGCTCGGAAACCGCGTGCGCGCCAAAGGCGAGGGCGCGCCCGCCGGATACGCCGACCCGCTCGGGGCGCGGCCGTTGCGCGAAGCGATTGCGCAGTACGTGCGCAAGTCGCGCTCCGTGCGTTGCGACGCGGATCAGGTGCTCATCACGAGCGGCACGCAACAGGGCCTCTATCTCGCCAGCCAGGTGCTGCTGGAAGCGGGCGACCCGGTGTGGGTCGAGAACCCGGCGTATCGCGGCCTCACGGCCATTCTCGAAAGCACGGGGCATCGCGATTCGATGATCCGCGTGCCCGTCGACGCCGAAGGCATCGACGTCGAAGCCGGCATCGGCATGGCGCGCCGCGCGCGGGCTGCGTTCGTCACGCCGTCGCATCAGTATCCGCTGGGCATGCCGCTCAGCATGGCGCGCCGGGCGGCGTTGCTGGCGTGGGCGCGCAAAGTCAACGCGTGGGTCGTCGAGGACGATTACGACAGCGAGCTCCGCTATCAGGGGCATCCCTTTCCGTCGCTGCAAGGTCTCGACCCTGAGCGCGTGGTGTATCTCGGCACGTTCAGCAAGATTCTGTATCCGTCGCTGCGCCTGGGCTATGTGATCGCGCCCGCCGATCTGATCGATGCGTTCTGCGGCGCGCGCGTGCTGATGGACCGGCATCCGCCGAACGCCGACCAGCATCTGCTGGCGGCGTTCATCGCGCAGGGGCATCTGGAGCGGCACATCCGCAGAGTGCGCAATGTCTACGCGGAACATCGGACGCAACTGATCGAGACGCTGACAAGGTTGCTTCCCACGCCGCTCGCGTGGGTCGAACCCGGCGATCAGGGCATGCATCTGGTGCTCTGGCTGGCGAAGGGCATGGACGATCGGGTCGTCGCCGAACTCGCGGCCAAATCAGGCGTCTCCGTGCGCGCCGTTTCGCCGATGTACGCGCGGGGCACGGCGCGATCCGGGCTGGTGCTGGGTTTCGGCGGATTCAGTGCTGGGCAGATGC
>BBSL01000468.1 GCA_001319865.1 Burkholderia sp. E7m39
GTGCATGAGGCCAGACGCGCGCGACGGCGCCGCTGAGCGCCGCTGTTGCAAGAGCGTCTCTGCACGCCTGTCGGCGTGTGGTGGAAGCGGAATGTGCAGCCTGGGGCCTGAGCGGCGGCGCTCTGCTTTCGACCGTTCCGTTCGGGCAAGGCCGTCGATCGAACACGCTTATTGCGCGAGCAGGGGCGCCGGGGCGCGCCGCGTCGTCGCGAACGAAGCGAGCACGGCGAGGCCCAGCGCCGAGAGCAGCACGCCCAGATGCATCGCGCCCGTTGCGCCCGCATGATCGACCGCGACGCCGCCCGCCAGCGAGCCCGCCGCGATGATCGGTCCGCGGAAATGCGCGCAGCGACTTCGCGGCGATCGGGTGCTGCTCGCGGGTCTCGTCCTCGACATTGCCGGCGATGCGCGGTTCGATCAGGTGCAGATACGCGAGGCCCAGCTTGTCCAGTTCCGTCGCCCCCGTAGGTGAAGAGCGCCTGCGGGTCGCTGTCCGACATATCGCCCCACGAGCCGCTCGGTCCGAGGCGAACGGCAACCTTGTCCGCGCCCCACACGGAGATCACGGCCCGCGTCGTGTCGAGCAGCAGGCGCGCGCGATTCGCGATCGAGCCGCCGTATTCGTCGGTGCGCCGGTTGCTGCCGTCTTGAAGGAACTGATCGACGGTGCGCACGCGTCATTCGATTCGCACGAGTTCGTTCGCCTGAACGCGGCGTCATAGATGGTTTGATTTTGCACAGCCGAGGAGCGTTGCAATGGTCAAGTCCACTCGTCTTTCAACAGAACGATCCGCGCCTGTCTCGGGCGCCGTCAGCGGGCGCTCGAGCGGCGCGATGGATCACATGAGCGGCATGGTGATCTTCGCGCGTGCAGCGGAAACGCTGAGCTTCGCGGAAGCGGGGCGGCAACTGGGGCTGTCTTCGTCGGCGATCGGCAAGGCGGTCGCGCGGCTCGAGACGCGCCGCGCCGTGCGGCTGTTTCATCGCACCACGCGCAGCGTACGCCTCACGCCCGAAGGTGAACTGTTTCTCGCGCGCTGCCAGCGCATACTCAACGAGATCGAAGAGGCCGAATCGGAACTCGCGATCTCCGCGACAAACCGATGGGACGGCTACGCGTGAGCATCCCCCTCGTCGGCACGCTGCTGATGCCCGTGCTGTCGGCGTTTATGCGCAACTATCCCGACGTGCAGCTCGACATCGATTTCAACGATCGCATGGTCGACGTGATCGAGGACGGCTTCGACGTCGTGTTGCGCACGGGCGATGCCGTCGATTCGCAACTCACGATGCGCACGCTCGGCCACTATTCGCATGTCATCGTCGGCTCGCCTGCGTATCTGGCGCAGCACGGCACGCCGGCTACGCCGGAAGAACTCGTCGCGCATGCCTGTTTGCAGCATCGATTCTCGCGCACTGGGCGGCTCAGGGTCTGGGCGTTCACGCGCGATGGCGCGCGGTTCGACGTCGAGCTGCCGTCGACGGCGATCGCGACTGCCGTGGAGCCGCTCATCGCGTTGGCCGAGCAGGGACTCGGGCTGACCAATGCGCCCGATTTCGCGGTGCGCGCGTAACTCGCGAACGGTTCGCTCGTCACCGTGCTTCGCGAGTTCACGAACGACCGGATTCCTTTCAATGCGCTATGGCCGTCGGGCCGCATGACGCCGCCCAAAGTGCGCGCATTCGTCGATTTTCTGAATCGGCATCTGTTTCCGGCTACGTGGCTGCACGGCACTGTCGAGAGCGATCAGCCGGCCTGAGCGTGCATGACGTAACGTGGAGTGGCGGGCGCTGCGTCGGTCGAATCACCGGCTGTCAGCGCGTTCCGGGCCGACTCACTATAATCGTTGGCCTCGCGCCGACCTCGACATAGACATCGACATCGGCGAGAAGACCTTCCGCCGCGCCGCACCGATACGTCACGGATCAATGAACGCCATGCCCTCGTCACGCCAACTCGATCTTTCCCATTTTCCGCGCCGTACGCTTCTTGAGAATCCGACGCCGATCCAGCATCTCGCCCGCCTCAGCGCGCATCTCGGCGGCGCGAACCTTTACGTCAAGCGCGACGATCTGATCGGTCTTGGCGGCGGCGGAAGCAAATTGAGGAAACTCGAGTTCCTGCTTGGAGAGGCGTGCGAGCTAGGCGCGGACACCATCATCACGGTGGGCGCGCGGCAGTCCAATCATGCGCGGCTCACGGCGGCCGTCGCAGCGCGCGCGGGCCTCTCCTGCGAACTCGTCCTGACACGCGCCGTGCCGCGTTTCGACAGCGACTACACCGACAACGGAAACATTCTGCTCGACGATCTGTTTGGCGCACGCGTGCATGATCTGCCCGGCACCGCCAATGCACTCGAATTCGCCGAGCAGCGCGCCGACGAACTGCGGGCGCAGGGGCGCAACGTGTATGTGTGCCCGCTCGGCGGTTCGAGTGCGGTGGGATGTCTGGGCTATGCGGACTGCGCGGCGGAAATCGTTGCGCAAGCTGGCGCGCAGGGCATCGCGTTCGATCGTATCGTCGTGCCCAATGGAAGCGGCGGCATGCAAGCGGGGCTTGTTGCCGGATTTATCGCGATCGGCCTCGATCCGTCGATTGTCGCGGCGCATACCGTGCTGGCCCAGGCCGAACCGATGCGCACAACCACACTCGACAAAGCCAATCAGACGGCGCAACTCATCGATGCAAACCTGCGCGTGGAAAGCAGCGCAATTGTGATTGACGAAGCGCAACGCGGACCGGGCTACGGCATTCCGACCGACAGCATGCGCGAGGCGGTTCGCCTGATGGCGTCGATGGAAGGACTGCTTCTCGATCCCGTGTACGGCGGCAAGGCGTTTGCAGGACTTCTGCACAGCGTGCGGTCCGGCGAATATGTGGCCGGACAGAATATCCTGTTTGTGATGACGGGCGGGTTGCCTGGGCTTTTTGCATACAGAAGCGCCTTCTAAACCGGCGCCTCGCGCGCGGCTGCTTATGTCACGCGGCCGCTATCGCGCGATCAATATGCCCACCAGCCTGGACCCCACATGCTCCAGTTCCACGCGGCGTTCTCGTTCATCTCGGCGTTCATGCGTTCCTGGTTGATGAAGTTCTGCTGCAGCTGTTCGCGCTTGTAATTGTCCCAGGCGTTTTCGTCGCCGACATACAGGCAGCCGCACGCGTACGGGTCCGCGTAAAGAAAAACGACCTTGCCGTCCTTGACCTTCTGAACGACGCGATTCGGCGGCAGCGTCTGTAGCTGCAAGCGCTGCGCGTCGGTGGTCACCGGGATGATATGGAAGCCCGCCGCCGATAGCAGGTCGTTCTTCTCATTGGCGCGCTCGACAGGCGTCGCACAACCTGCAAGCAGAACGCCCATGCACATCGCGATCAGAACCGTGGCGCGTCTGAGATTCATCGTTATCCTCGTGAAACAGGCTGAAAAGTCGGGTGTCAGTACGGCGCGTAGATTAACGCCCGAAAGTTAGCTGGAAATGACGTCGGATTCCGCTATCGTCGCTCCTCTTCATCGAAAGCTTTGTTCTCTTGGCGCGCTTCTTTTCGTCTTCGCACGCGCCGGATGACGGCATCGGCCACGCACACTGCGCAAGCGCAATCCTCATCGCGCGATATGCAAAGCACACATTCGTCTAAAGCGAAGCGTCAGCGCGTTCGACCATATCGTTATCGGCTTTTGTTGGTTGCATCGACATCAGTCGGGCACGTAGTCTGACCGATTGTGAAACCGAGGAGAGAGTGTCGATGAGTACGATTCAGAGCGCGCAAGATGCGGACGAAGCCGAACTGGATGCACGCTTTTCGCCCATATTCGAGCGCATTGCAGCGGGAAGCATCGAGCGCGAGCAGAAGCGCGAACTCGCGCACGAACCGGTGAGCTGGCTCAAGGAGGCGGGCTTCACGGCGTTGCGTGTACCGACGCGTTACGGCGGTGGCGGTGCGACATTGCCGCAGTTTTTCCGCCTGCTGACGCGGCTTGGCGAAGCCGACTCGAACCTGCCGCAGATCTTGCGACTGAACGCCGGCTTCATCGAAAGCACGCTCGAGAGCGACGATGAAAGTCTGCGCGAGCGCTGGCTCACGAAAATTGCCGCAGGAGAAGTGGTCGGCGCGGCGATTTCCGAGCGTACGGGCGCCACGCACAACAGCGTCACGCTGACGCCCGATGCAAGCGGCAGCGGCTGGCGCCTGAACGGCGAGAAGTACTACAGCACGGGCACGCTCTACGCGGACTGGATCGACGTCGCGGCGCACGACGGCACCGACGATGTGCGCGTGCTCGTTCGCGCCGACGCGCGCGGCGTGACGCGCATCGACGACTGGGACGGCTTCGGCCAGCGGTTGACGGCGAGCGGCACGACGCGCTTCGAGTCGGTTCACGTCGACGACGCGCAACTGCTCAAGCGCTACAAGGCGTCGGAGCCGCGCCGCAACACGTCGCTCACGGCGTTCTATCAAACCGTTCATCTCGCCACACTGACGGGCATCGCGCGCGCCGTGCTGCGCGACGGCATTGCATTCGCGCAGGCGCGCACGCGCACATTCGGCGTGCCGGGACGGTCGAGCCCGCGCGACAATCCGCTCGTGCATCGCGTGGTGGGGCGCCTCGCGAGCCTTGCCTATTCGGCGGAAAGCATCACCGGGTCGGTGGCGCGTTCGCTCGAAAGCGCGTATCAGGCGCGGCTCGAAGGCCGCGCGACGACGCAGACCTATATCGCACTCGATATCGAGGCATACAAGGCGCAGCAGATCGTGATCGAACAGGTGCTGGAAGCGGCCACGCTCGTGTTCGAAGTGGGCGGCGCCTCGGCAACCAGCGAAACACGACGGCTCGATCGCCACTGGCGCAACGCGCGCGTGCTGGCTTCGCACAATCCGGCGATCCAGCGCGAAGGCATGGTCGGCAACTATCACCTGAACGGCGAGCCGGCCAGCGAGCGCTTCAGTCTCGCGCATTCGCGCAGCGAGCTGGAACGCGACCCGGTGGACAGTGCGGTTGCTGTCGACGGCTAGGCGCGGCAAACCGCGCGGGCACGGTCGATCGCGGTCGATCGCCGATCGCTTGGCGATTTACATATGCGTAAAGATCGTTTGGAATGCGAATGGCGCATCGATAGCATGCAGGGACTGTTGACTTAACCTTAGAAAGCCATCATGTCTACCGTCGCTATTTCACCCGATCCGCTTCGGGATTCTTTAGAGCCCGTCATTGCACAACCCGCCATCATCCGTTCGGCGCAAGACGTATCGCGTATCGTCAATGCGGGTGCCGCGAAGGGCAGTAATGCCCGCGTCGTGATCGCCATCGCGCCGGGCGGCGTCTTTCTCGACGCCTACGATCTGACTTCGCTGGCTTACGGCATCAAGGACATCGCGAAGCAGTTCGCGTTGTCGCCCGTGCAGGTCGGCTTCGTGTCGTCGGCGATCACCTTCGGCGCGATCCTGGGCGCGCTGTTCGGCGGCTATCTGACGGACCGCATCGGCCGCTATCGCGTGTTCATGGCCGACATGCTGTTCTTCGTCGTCGCCGCCATTGCGGCAGGGCTCGCGCCCAACGCATGGGTGCTCGGCGCTGCGCGCTTTCTGATGGGCTTCGGCGTCGGGCTCGATCTGCCAGTGGCAATGGCCTTTCTCGCGGAGTTCTCCCGCGTGGCGGGAAAAGGCAACAAGGCCGCGAGCGTCGCGGCGTGGTGCCCGGCGTGGTACGCGGCAACGAGCACTTGCTATCTGCTGATTCTCGGGCTCTACGCGATCTTGCCGGCGCAGCAGTTGGGCTGGCTGTGGCGACTCACGCTCGCGTTCGGCGCGGTGCCTGCCATTGCGATCATTCTGGTGCGCAGCCGCTATATCAGCGAATCGCCCGTTTGGGCAGCGAACCAGGGCGACCTGGACGGTGCCGCGCGTATCCTGAAGCGCACCTATGGCATCGACGCGATCGTCGAGCGGACTGCGGCGCCCACAGTGCGGCCGCGCCGCGCTTCGTGGCGCAACTACGGCGTGCTGTTCAACGCGACCTATCGCAAGCGCACGATACTCGCGGCCGTGATCGGCAGCGCATCGTCGTTTGGCTATAACGCGATCATTTTCGGCTTGCCTGTCATCATCACGAGCTTTTTCGCGCAAGGTCCGCTCACGACCATCGTCGCCTCGCTCGCGCTGAACCTGCTATTCGCGTTTGTCGGCGGCCTGATCGGCGTGCGCACGGCGCCGACGGTCGGCGCGTGGAAGATGACGGTGCTCGGGCATGCGCTGCAGTTTGCTTCGCTGATCGGACTTGCGCTGATCGGCCGGCCAAGCAGCAGCGCGTTCGTCGTCGCGGCGATCCTGCTGCTGGGCGGCTATCTGTTCGGACAAGGCTTTGGCCCCGGCTCGCATTCGATGACGTACGCGTCGCTCAGTTATCCGACATCGCTGCGCGGCATCGGCGTCGGCTTCAATCAGACGCTCGTGCGCACGGCGTCGACGATCTCGCTGTTTCTGTTCCCCGTTCTGGCAGGCGCGCTGGGCACGAAGGTTTTCTGGGTGATCGCCATCGCGCCGCTCACGTCGCTACTGGTGCTGCTGACGATTCGCTGGGAACCGTCGGGTTATGACATCGACGGGGAAGACTATCTGCAAGGCGAATCCGTTGAACGCGGGACGACACGCGCCGAAGCGTGATCGAGTGCTTGTGCCGCCGGGCGGCATCACGAAGTCATACAAGCTGCTGCGTGCGCCGTTAATGTGGTGTATGCAGCGGCGTATGCAGGCACGCATCGAATCGCATCGATTCCCACGTTACGCAGCAAAGCGGACCAACCGCGCGCTGGGCAACGCGATCTGATGGGTCCACGCGGCCAGCGTGCGCGCCACCACGGGCGCCTTGCTGAGAATCGCGCTCTCGTACACTTTGCCTCTGAAGCGCACGGCATCGACGATACGAAAGCCCTGCGCGCGATAGAACGAAACGAGATGCGCAGCGGGATACGGTGTATCGAGCGCGAGTTCGGCGTAACCGCGTGTCGCGGCCCAATGCTCGGCGAAAGCAAGCAGTGACTTGCCGATGCCGCGGTTTTGCCATGATGGGTCGATGGCCAACTGACGAATCGTCGCGACATCGCACCGGTGGTAGTGCTCGCAGGCCGACTCGCTGTCGCTGGCGTACAGCGTCATCGTGCCGATCACTTGTGCGTCGCTGACCACGACGAAGCAGTCGCCCGCCTGCGCGCGCCGGATCGTGACCGACACGTCCTGATCGACGCAGGTGCAGTTCAGGTCCATCATGGCCAGACGTGCGAACGCGCGATGCAGCATCGTCGTGAGTTGCTCGTACGAGTCGCGCGACGGATCGAAGCGTCTGAGCACCAGGCTGCCGATCCCTCGCTTCAGGTGTGCAAGAGACGGATGCTGTGCGTTCTTTGTATGGCGTTTTGTCATGCCATCTCTCCGGACTTCATGCGGTGAGTAAACTTCAGGGCTCGCACATGGGCACCACAACAAAAAATGTCGTAAAGAAATGGCATGCGACGTCGCGCAATGCGAATCTATTGAAGCGCAGGCAGCCGTCCCTTGACGTCTGCGCGGATTTGCTGATCGAAGTGCTGTCACTGATGCAGGCAGGCGACGCCGACACGGCGCACCGGATCTCGATATCGGAGAGCAGTGCCGCTTCGCCCGTCGTGCCGAGCGCGACGATGCCCGCGATGCCCGTGCGAGCGTAGGGCGAGGTGATCGCCGCGAGCGCCGCGACATCCACTTCGCCTGCGCGCAACGGCGTGACGAGGGGAAGCCAGATTCCTGGGTACATGTCAGTGCTCCTTGCGCGTGCCAGCGCGGGTGATGGCGCCGATCGTCGCTTCGGGCAACGTGGTGAGCAGCGTGTGGAGCGTGAAGTCGAGATCTTCGGGCGCGAGGTCGAAGTGCACGCACAGGGCGTCGCGCGAAGCATCGGTATGAAACACGTAGACGCCGAGCGGGGAGTGGTACAGCGTCGCGAGATTGGCGTGTAGCTGGTCGGGATGAGCGCCCGTCAGCAGCACTTCGAGCTGCACGCGGGGCGTGCGCAGAGGAACGACGTCGGCGCGCATTCGCGGGGAGATGTCCGGGGCGGTGTCGCGTCTCGCTAGAACTTGAGCGGAAGCCATATCGTTGAGGTGCAGCCTGAACGGTTGTCGAGATGCACTCAAGGGTAGAGCGTTGCGAATAAAGGCGGCGTAAAAAAACCGCCTAGCGCGTGAAAAAATTGCGGGCAGCGACAGGGCGCGTTGATTGACGACGCAGTTGTCCCTACACCGAACCTGCATTCGGTCGCGCGCGTCGAACTGAATTCCGCCGCGCCGCGCGAGTTGTATCTACGCGCCCAGCGGCGCGCAGCCGGACGGGAACCGCACG
>BBSL01000469.1 GCA_001319865.1 Burkholderia sp. E7m39
GGCCAGGTGATGGTCGAGATGGCCTGCATCAGTTGCTTCTTGTCGGTGCTGCGCACGACGGTCAGCCGGCCGACGGGCACCATGAGTGCGCCGCCGATGCCCTGCAGGACGCGCGCGGCAGTAAACTCGCCCACGTTCTGTGAAATCCCGCATAGCAGCGACGCCAGCGTGAACGTGACGATCGCCGAGAAGAACACGCTGCGCGATCCGAAGCGGTCGGCGACCCAGCCGCTCGCCGGAATGAAAATGGCGAGCGCGATCATATACGCGCTCATTCCGAGGCTCAGCGCGTTCGGGCTGGTGCCGAACGAGTGCGCCATCTGCGGCAGCGCCGTCGCGATGATCGTCGTGTCGAGGTACTCCATGAAGAAGGTCGCGGCCACGACGTAAGGCAGCGGCCCGAGCGAAGCTGAGCGGAAGGAAGAGGCGTTCATGAAGTAAGCGTGCGCGCAGTGACGCCAGGTAAATGGGGTTTCCCCAGCGCCGACGAAGGCCTCGCACAGGGCGGACGTCCGTCTGTTGACGAAGGCCCGATTCTATACGTTTCGCTGTCGGCGGGCTTTTGAGGCCGGTCCGCGCCGATCCGCGCCGCGTCTGGCAGGCGGGTGCCGGACGGGTTTCGGTTTTGCGTGCAAAGCAGTGCGGCGACTGTCGGCACGTTGCCCGGATGACTTCGGTCCGCCGCGTTCTACTACTTGTGGAAGTAGATGCTCGTGCAACGATTGTCGATTCGAAGCCGGCCCGAAGGGCCGCCGCGCTCGCGTCTGACATATGAAGAATCGTCGGCGCGCACGCATCAGTAAGAAGATTCGATACAGACGATAGATAAACGCTTATGATCTGCGCTGTAACGCTGACTTTCTCCATTCGAATCTTCACCAATTTTTGTGGCCATCAGGTTCTCTTAAGGGGCGCCGCAGTATCATGCGCGCCGCAAGTCGACGGCGTTCGGTAAAGAGTGCGCGCACAACCCGAAATAACGCAAGCTTACCGGTCCACGTTGTGCCGCACCTCTTCATGCGCAGTACTTTTCTCTTCATATACAGCGTTAATTGGAAAGAACTTCTGCGTCTCCAAGGCAACTGATTACCGCTGTGTACCGTGCGCCACAGTGGTTTGTGCCGAATGTAAAGGATCGTTACTCCCGTAACTGCAAGCACTGCGCGCTGCACTCTTTGCCCGTCCTTCCATCCCGTTCAGCAGCGTCGTTCGCACGCTGATAGCAAGCGCCACGCAGCAAATCGCCAACGTGTAGTCACGAATCGACGTTTTCAAACGGTAACAACCCGCCACGCTGATGCGTCGCTGATTCCGTTACTTTTTGAGTAACCGATCGCGGACGATTGTCACGGGGAGCGTGAAGCAGTCGGTACTTGTTCTTCATTGAGGCGGGTCGACCGATCACATCATGAACCTGAATCTAAAGCGGCTGTATCACGTATGCAATCCCGAGCGTGCCTGCCTTGACGGCAATCTTCCGTCGCGGCAATGGCGCATCCGGAGCATCGACATAGGCGAACGCCAGGGTGCCGTGCTGTTATCGAACGATCGCGCTGCTGGCCTGATCGAATTTTCTTCGCTGAATATTCCCGCCGATCTGAACGAAGTCGACGAACTCACGCGAACGGGTGCGGCCATCGGCTGGGTGGCCGTCGTGACCAATGCGCACCTTGCCGATCCCGAGATCGGCCGTATCGTGCGCACGCGCTGCGTGAGCTACATCCGCTTGCCCGCCGCGGCGGAGATGATCGCGCAGGAACTCGATCGCGCCTATGAAACGTCGGCTGCCGACGCAAACGAGCAGCGCAGCGCGAGCACGGGGGCGCTCACGATGATCGGCGCATGCGCGGCGATGAACGACGCGCGCGCGGCGATCAGGCGCGCGGCGGAGCATGAGCGTCCCGTGACGATCGTCGGGGAATCGGGCAGCGGAAGGCGCTTGACGGCGTCGTCGATCCATCTGGGTTCCGCGCGCCGCGAAGGACCGTTCGTGTCGATCGATTGCGCAGCGTATGCGCCAGAGCGTCTGGAAATGGAGCTATTCGGCGACGAGGAGGCCAGTGCGGGGAACGGGGATCAGGACAAGAGCGGCGGGAAAAAACCATGAACGAGGCCGCGAAAAAGCCAGCGGAAAAGACAGACACGGCAATCGTCGCTCTCGCCTGGGCATGGCCGAGGGCGGCTCACTGTACATCGACGGCATCTGCGAACTGCCGCTTGCGACGCAGCAGCGTCTCGCGGATCGCCTCGATGACAGCGCCTGCAACGTGCGCATCATCTGCTCGACACATGCCGACTTGCGGCGCGCTGCGGACGAGCATCGTCTGCACGCGCGGCTTTTTGCGCACCTGTCTGCCGACACGATCGTCATTCCACCGCTGCGCGAACGCGGTCCGGACATCCGACTGCTCGCGACTCATCTGCTGAAGAGCTTCCGTTCCGATTCGCGTCACGGCGTGCAGGGTTTTTCCGTGTGCGCGTGGGAGGCGTTCGATACGCACACGTGGCCCGGCAACGTGCGCGAGATGATCAACCGCATTCGTCATGCGATCGTCACGAGCCGTGGTCCGTTGATCACCGCTGCCGATCTGGGCTTCGATCAGGCCGCGAGCATGCCGTTGATGCGCGCCGCTCACGAGGACGCCGAGATTCCGGAGTGGAACGCGGTCGAACTGGCCATCGCGCGCAATCAGGGGCGGCTCGATGCGGCCGCGAATGAATTGCAGATTTCGAAGGTGCTGCTCGCGCGCATGCTTGCGTCGAACTGCCGGCAAGCCTGTGCGACGCACAGCGCGCCACAGGCCGATTCGGCCTGACCTGGAGGCAGTAATGAGCTGAGCGGGTGATAGCCCGCCACGCGCTTCACGAACGGTTACACAAACGATTTTTGTGTAGCACCTTGTCGCATTTCGTCGCGTTATGCTTGCGACCAGCGATGCAACGCGCCGGTTTGTTTTTCTGCCCCTCATTGTTTATTGGCGATTTTTCGCGAATTATTTTGCGCCGCCCAACGTCGTTCTTCGTATTGTCCTGAACCATGAAAGAGCCCTATCGCGCCGTTCACCGCTATCCGCGTAACGACCTGGGACGTGATTTCGTCGTGGGCGACCTGCACGGCTGCTTTAAACAACTGCGTGCAGAACTCGAAGCGCGCCGCTTCGATCCGCAACGCGACCGCCTGTTTGCCGTCGGCGATCTCGTCGATCGCGGGCCGGACTCGCATTCGGTGCTGGAGACGGTCCAGCGGTTCGGCATCCGGTCGGTGAAGGGCAACCACGAGGACGTGATCGTTCGCTGGCATGCGGGCGAAGAGCAGGCGCTGTCGCTGCTGGGCAACGGCGCGAACTGGCTGCTCGACCGCGCCGACGACCGCGAATGGGTCAACGCAATCGCGCAGTACATGGCGTCGCTGCCGTATGTGATCGAGATCGAAACGGAGCACGGGCTGGTCGGCATCGTGCACGCGGATTCGCCCGTTTCTGACTGGACGCGGCTTGTCAGCGAGATCGAGCGAGAAAAGGGCGAAGGCAAGATGCGGCGCAAGGCGATCTGGTCGCGCACGCGCTGGAAGTCGTACCAGTCGCATCCCGCGCCGTCGCGCAACACGGTGCGCAGTTTGCTCGACAGGGCGAAATACGGTGTGCGTGGGCAGGCGCATGTCGCCGGGCATATCGACAATGTGACGGCCGTGATCGTCGGTCATACGCCCATGCCCGGGGTTACCGCAAAAGACAACGTGATCAACATCGACACGGGTGCCGTCTACGGCGGCAAGCTCACGCTGCTCGATCTCGCCGAGTTGCCGCGTTGGGTCGATGTGTCGGACGCTGTGGTTACAGCGTCGGACGCTTCGTCTGCACCGGCCGAGGCGGCCGCGCGGCGCGAGCCTGTGTTGGCGGACGGCAGCGCGATGCCGGAGAGGCGTGCGATCGTCGATAGCGTCGCGACGGTACCGAGCTTCGAACGGGCGAACCGTGTCGAACGGACGGGACGCTCGGTGCCGGAAGAAAGCGCTGTGGTAGCTGAAGGCGCGCGAGTGACCGAAAGCGCCTTTGTGGACGAAAGCACGCGAGCAACCGAAAGCGCCTTTGCGGACGAAAGCGCGCGAGCAACCGAAAGCGCCATTGCAACCGAAAGCGCCATTGCAACCGAAAGCGCCATTGCAACCGAAAGCGCGAGACCGACCGCAACCAGCAACAAAACCGACAGCAGCATCGAAACCAAGCGCGCCATCCCCACCGAAAGCCCCGCGCCGCCCGTCACGCCCGAAGCACGCGACGAAGCCCCGCGTCTCGCGCCGGAATCCAGGCCCAACGCGAAAGCGTTGTCATCGTACCGGGCGAGCAACATGCAGATCACCGTGCGCATGAGCATCGACAGCTTGGTGAGCGAGCGGCGCCAGACCGCCGACGCCATCGGTACGCGCCGGCGATAGCGCCACGCGAGGCCCGCCGCGATCGGTGGCAATACGCTGCAATATGCGGCTACGCGCCGTGGGCAGCGTCATTCATTCCAAGGCGTTTGAGCAGATCGCGTCCGCGCGCGCTGAGCTGCAGCGACGCCGAGCCGCCACGAAGCTCGCGCACTTCGACGAGTTCGTAGTGGCGTAGCGCGAGTACATCGGGATCGAGCGATTCGATACGGCGTTCACTGCTATTCAGCAGCATGAGCGTCGCCAGTTCGTGAGGGCTCAACATCAGGA
This sequence comes from Burkholderia sp. E7m39, assembly GCA_001319865.1. Taxonomy (GTDB): domain Bacteria; phylum Pseudomonadota; class Gammaproteobacteria; order Burkholderiales; family Burkholderiaceae; genus Paraburkholderia; species Paraburkholderia bengalensis. The sequence continues at coordinate 4,703 of BBSL01000469.1, forward strand.
CACCTCCGTGGACAAGTGAGCGAGCAGTTCGCACATGCTAATCGGACGGCACGACAGTTTGACTACGGAAGTGTTTCACCACGTTACGTCGTTACAGCGCTGACAGCAGCGAAAGGCGCTCGCGCACGCGCGCACGCAACGTGTGAGCGCCACAGCGGGCGCCATCGGCGACGCACGGCCGTAACAGGCTTACGCGCGGGTAAGCACGATACAGCCGTTGGAAAGCATCGGCGCGAGGCGGGGCGTGGCCATCATTGCGCCTGTTCGGCGATGCTCCTCGGCCGTGCTGGCGCAACGTTTTGCGCGCCGCGCGCTGGTGCGCCGTTCGCCACATGGTAGGGCGCCGTCGAGCGCGCGAGGGGCGCGCGCCCGCGAATGCGATCAGCGATTTTTTCGGCGAGCATGATGGTCGGCGCATTCAGATTGCCCGTCGTGATGCGCGGCATGATCGATGCATCGACCACGCGCAGGCCTTCGAGGCCATGCACACGTCCTTCGCCATCGACGACGGCCATGTCGTCATAGCCCATCGCACACGAGCACGACGGATGGTAGGCCGTTTCGGCGCGCTCGCGCACGAACGCGTCGATCTGCGCATCCGTCTGCAAGCCGGCGCCGGGGCTCAGCTCGCGTCCGCGGAAACGGTCGAGCGCGGGCTGCGCGATGATCTCGCGCGTGATGCGGATCGCGTCGCGGAACTCGCGCCAGTCGAGCGCCTCGGACATGTAGTTGAAGAGGATCGACGGATGCTCGCGCGGATCGCGTGAGCGCAGCTTCACGCGGCCGCGGCTTGGCGAGCGCATCGAGCCGACGTGCGCCTGGAAGCCGTGCATCTTGATCGCGTTGGTGCCGTTGTAGTTGATCGCGACGGGCAGGAAGTGATACTGGATGTTCGGCCAAGGGTCGTCGTCGCGTGTGCGGATGAAGCCGCCCGCTTCGAAATGATTGCTCGCGCCGATGCCCGTGCCTCGCAGCATCCATTCGAGGCCGATCGCTGGCTGATTGCGCAGCAGCAGTGCAGGGTAGAGCGAGACGGGCTCCTTGCACTCGTACTGCATGTACATTTCGAGGTGATCCTGCAGATTGTTGCCGACGCCGGGCAGATCGAGCACGACGGGAATGCCGAACTCGCGCAGCCACGCACCCGGCCCGACGCCTGAGCGCTGCAGGATTTGCGGCGACGCGATCGCGCCGCCGCACAGCAGCACTTCGCGCCGCGCATGCGCGGTGATGTGCGCGTCGCCGTCGAGATACACGACGCCTTGCGCGCGCTTGCCGCCGAACAGAATGCGGTCGGTGGTCGCGTGCGTGACGATCGTCAGATTCGCGCGCGCTCTGGCCTGATCGAGGTAGCCGCGCGCCGTGCTCGCGCGGCGGCCATTGGCCGTCACCGTGCGGTCCATCGGGCCGAAGCCTTCCTGCTGATAGCCGTTGAGGTCGTCGGTGCGCGGATAGCCCGCCTGCACGCCCGCTTCGATCATCGCTTCGAACAGCGGATTGACGCCGGGCTTGCTGGTCGTGACGTGCACAGGACCGTCGCCGCCGTGATAATCGTTCGCGCCGATGTCGCGCGTTTCGGCCTTGCGAAAATACGGCAGGCAATCCAGATAGGTCCAGTTTTCAAGGCCTTTTCGTTCGGCCCAGCCGTCATAGTCGAGCGCGTTGCCGCGGATGTAGCACATGCCGTTGATCAGCGACGAGCCGCCCAGGCCCTTGCCGCGTCCGCATTCCATGCGGCGGTTGTTCATGAACGGCTCGGGGTCGGTTTCATAGGCCCAGTTGTAGCGCCGCCCTTGGAGCGGATACGCGAGCGCGGCGGGCATCTGCGTGCGAAAGTCGAAACGGTAATCGGGGCCGCCCGCTTCGAGCAGCAGCACAGTGACATCGCGGTCTTCCGTCAGGCGCGTGGCGAGCACATTGCCCGCCGAGCCCGCGCCGATGATGATGTAGTCGTACTCTTTCGCTGCCATGCTGCGCTCCCTCAAAACACGGGCTGATACGGGCCCAGTTCGACCTGGATGGACTTGATGCGCGTGTAGTGCTCGAGGGTCGTGATGCCGTTCTCGCGGCCCACGCCCGACTGCTTGTAGCCGCCCACAGGCATTTCCGCCGGCGACTCGCCCCACGTGTTGATCCAGCAAATGCCCGCTTCGAGACGGTGAATCACGCGGTGGGCGCGCGCCAGGCTCTCCGTGACGACGCCTGCCGCGAGGCCATAGATCGTGTCGTTGGCGCGCGCGATCACTTCGTCTTCGCTGATGAAACTGAGCAGGCTCATCACCGGACCGAAGATTTCCTCGCGCACGATTTTCATGTCGTCACGGCAGTCGGCGAACACCGTCGGCTGCACGAACTGGCCGAGCGCGAAGTCGCCATCGACGATGCGCGCGCCGCCTGTCACGAGCCGCGCGCCTTCGCGCTTGCCGCTGTCGATGTAGCCGAGCACCTTGTCCAGTTGCGCGGCACTCGCGAGCGGACCGAAGTTGGTCGACGGGTCGGACGGCTTGCCGATGCGGATGCGCTTCACGCGTTCGATCACGCGTGCCTCGAATGCCTGCTGCACCGATTGATGCACGAACACGCGCGTGCCGTTGGTGCACACCTGGCCTGCGCTGAAGAAGTTCGCCGTGACGGCGATATCGGCGGCGCGGTCGAGATCCGCATCGTCGAAGACGATCAGCGGCGACTTGCCGCCCAACTCCATCGTCACTTCCTTCAGCGACGACCCTCCCGCCGTGGACATCACTTTCTTGCCCGTTTCCACGCCGCCCGTGAACGAAATCTTCGCGATCTCCGGATGCGCGGCGAGCATCGCGCCGACGCGCCCGTCGCCTTGCACGACGTTGAACACGCCGGGCGGCACGCCCGCTTCGACATAGATCTCCGCGAGCTTCGATGCCGACAGCGGGGTGATCTCGCTCGGCTTGAAGATCATCGCGTTGCCGGCGGCGAGCGCGGGCGCGGACTTCCAGCACGCGATCTGGATCGGATAATTCCATGCGCCGATGCCAGCCGTCACGCCGAGCGGCTCGCGCCGCGTATAGACGAACGATTCGGCGCGCAGCGGAATCTGCTGGCCCTCGATAGCCGTGGCAAGGCCCGCGTAGTACTCGATCACGTCGGCGCCCGTGACGATATCGACGGCACGCGTTTCCGCGATCGGTTTGCCCGTGTCGCGCATTTCGAGTTCGGCGAGTTCGTCGTTGCGCGCGCGCAGCAACTCGACGGCGCGGCGCAGGATGCGCGAGCGCTGCATCGCCGTCAACGCGGCCCAGGCGCGCTGGCCTTCGCGCGCCGATTGCACCGCGCGTTCGATGTCGGCCTCGCCCGCTTGCTGGACGGTGGCGAGTTTCTCGCCCGTGGCGGGATCGAAGGTATCGAAGGTGACGCCGCTGGTGGCGTCGACGTATTCGCCGCCGATGTAAAGACGTTGCAGGCCGTATGCAGGCATCGGGTTTCTCCTTGAAATGCGGGCTTGTTATGCGTCGCTGCGCGCGAGCAGCAGGTCGATGTAGTCGTTCGCGAGCCGCAGCGCGGCTTTGGTGTCGAACGGATCGCCCGACAGCGCGCCGCGCAGCCACAAGCCGTCGATCATCGCGGCGAGCCCGCTGGCCGCGCGCCGGGCGGCCGCGCGCGGCAACGCCTTCGCGAATTCGGCACACAGATTCGAATAGAGCCGCCGCGTATTCACGCGCTGCAAACGCCGCAATGCGGGCTCGTGCATGCTTTCGCTCCAGAACGCGAGCCATGTCTTCATCACGGGTCCGCTCAACTGCGAGACGTCGAAGTTCGCCGCGACGATTGCGCGCAAACGGGCGCGCGGCTGCGCTTTCGCGGCAACGCGGCGGCGCGTCGTGGCCGCCCACAGGTCGCGCAGGATGTGCCGCATCGTCGCCTCGAGCAGCCCGTCCTTGTCGCCGAAATAGTGGCTGACGATACCCGTCGAGATGTTCGCGCGCTGCGCGACGGACGCGAGCGTCGTGCCCGACAGACCGGACTGGTCGATCGTGAGCAGCGTGGCGTCGATCAGTTGCGCGCGACGCACTTCGCGCATTCCGACTTTGGGCATGGTGGTACTCAGTGCATCCGAAAGCCGTCACTCTAGTTGTTTTTTATTGAACGTTCAATCAACAAAAACGGCTCGAGCGGGCCTTGTCGGTTTTGGAAAAGCATGTGTCGGTTTTTGGACATTGGGCGGCGGGGCAAACGGACTAACCTCGAACCAGCGCCTTTTTGCGCATTCCAACGGACATGGAGACGAGACGATGAGCAGCAATCGCGGTGTCGTGTATCTGGGACAGGGCAAGGTCGAAGTGCGGCCGATCGATTACCCGAAGATGGTCGATCCGCGCGGGCGCGCAATCGGTCACGGCGTGATCCTGAAGGTGGTGTCGACGAATATCTGCGGTTCGGACCAGCATATGGTGCGCGGCCGCACGACCGCTGAAGTGGGCCTTGTTTTAGGGCACGAGATCACGGGTGAAGTGATCGAAGTCGGCCGCGACGTCGAGACGCTCAAGATCGGCGATCTCGTTTCCGTGCCATTCAACGTCGCGTGCGGGCGCTGCCAGACCTGCAAGGAGCAGCATACGGGCGTGTGCCTGAACGTGAACCCGTCGCGCGCAGGCGGCGCGTACGGCTATGTGGACATGGGCGGCTGGATCGGCGGCCAGGCCGAGTACGTGATGGTGCCGTACGCGGACTTCAATCTGCTGAAATTCCCCGACCGCGACCGCGCGATGGAAAAGATCCGCGATCTCACGTGTCTGTCGGACATCCTGCCGACGGGTTATCACGGCGCCGTGATGGCGGGCGTGAAGCCGGGTTCGACCGTCTACATCGCGGGTGCGGGCCCCGTCGGCATGGCGGCGGCGGCGTCGGCGCGGCTGCTCGGCGCGGCCTGCACGATCGTCGGCGACATGAACGAGGAACGCCTCGCGCATGCCCGCGCGGTCGGCTTCGAGACGGTCAATCTGTCGAAGGACGCGACGCTCGGCGAGCAGATCGCGCAGATTCTCGGCAAGGCGGAAGTGGATTGTGCCGTCGACTGCGTGGGCTTCGAGGCGCACGGCCACGGCAGCAGCGGCGCGCGCGAAGAAGCGCCCGCCACTGTGCTCAATTCGCTGATGGACATTACGAAGCCGGCGGGCGCGATCGGCATTCCCGGCCTCTATGTGACCGACGATCCGGGCGCCGTCGATGCCGCCGCGCGCAAAGGCAGCCTGAGCATCCGCTTCGGGCTGGGCTGGGCGAAGTCGCATTCGTTCCACACGGGCCAGACCCCCGTGATGAAGTACAACCGTAATCTGATGCAGGCGATCTTGTGGGACCGTCTGCCGATCGCGGATATCGTCAACGTGACAGTCGTGTCGCTCGACGCCGCGCCCGATGGTTATCGCCAGTTCGATGGCGGTGCGCCGCGCAAGTTCGTCCTCGATCCGCATGGTTTGCTGAAGGCTGCGTGATGCCGACCGGACGGTCCGCCACACGCAGGTAGCTGTCGAAGTCTCCTCTGGTCCGCCGCGCACGATTCGCGGATGCTGTACTGGACGATGCCGTGCCTCTCTTCATCGGAGGCGCGGCATTTTTTTGTCCGCGCATGCGCCGGTGCGCAGAGCTAGAAGTCGTGCCGGATGGAGAAGGTCGCGCCGCGCTCGTGTGAATGATTCAGGTTGAACAGCGGATTGGCGTGGAAGGTCCAGTCGTCGCTGTCGGCCGACGAGCCGACGGTCGGATCAGCGCCCATCGGATATGCGGGCAAACCCTGGCCTGGTCCTGCCTGCGCAGCGCCGAGTGCGGGCAACTGCGGCGTGTCCACGCTCGCGCCATAGCGGAAGCGCTCATATCCCGAGGCGCTGCCGACCCGGCCGCGCGCGGCGTAAGCGAAACCGCCGATATGCAGCGGATTGTCGAGCACGTAGTAATGCACG
>BBSL01000470.1 GCA_001319865.1 Burkholderia sp. E7m39
CGCTGCAGCCGCGAGCCAAAGGCATGGGTTGCGGCGCACTGCGAACAACACCCAATAATCGACGGAAATAGTCACGTGACCGGTCATCATGGCTTCGACGGGCTCTTCTAAGACCATTTTAGTCCGGCGAAGGTTTCACTTGCGGACGGCCGCACACAATGTGGGTGCTGCGGCGCCCCCTACAAATGGGTGGGGAACGGGCGCGGGCAAGTGCGTATTGTGGCATCCGAGGTATTGAGTGCCGGTGCGGCGCCGGTGTCGGCGCGGGCCGGCCCCGAGTAAAGTGCGGAATGCAAAAAACGTCCGAGCCGATATACAAGAAGTGGAGACAGTCATGAGCGGCACCTATTCGAGCACGCTGTTGCATCGCTTCCTGCACTGGGAGCAGGTGCAGCCGGATGCAATCTATCTGACCGAGTCCGCGCCCGATGGGCAGACCGTCGACTATACGTGGCGCGAAGTGGGGAATCAGGCGCGGCGCATGGCCGCCTGGCTCCGCGCACAGGCCATGCCGCCGCACAGCGCGATTGCGATTGCGGGCAAGAACAGCGCGCACTGGGTCATCGCCGACCTCGCGATCTGGCTCGCCGGTCATGTGTCGGTGCCGCTGTATCCGGGCACCAGCGCCGAGACGGCGCGCTATATCCTCGAACACTGCGACGTGCGCCTGATTTTCGTCGGCAAGCACGACGACACAGCGGAAGGCTGGGGTAGCCTGCGCGACGCGATGCGCGCGCGTGCGCCGTTGATCGCGCTGCCGATGTCGCCGGTGTTACCCGAAGCCGCGTCGTGGCAGACAGTCGTCGCGCAGCACTCGCCGATGCAGGACATCGTTTTGCCGCCACCCGGCGATCTCGCCACGATCATCTACACGTCGGGCAGCACGGGCCAGCCAAAAGGCGTGATGCATTCGTTCGGCGCCATGTATGCGTACGCGGTCGAAAGTGGCGCGTTCTGCGGTTTCGGTACGACAGATCGCGTGCTGTCGTATCTGCCGCTCGCGCATACGGCTGAGCGTTCGTTCGTCGAGGCCAATTCGCTCTGCCACGGGTTTCGCGTGTTCTTCAACGAGGGCCTCGCGACCTTCGCGCAGGATTTGCAGCGTGCCCGGCCCACCGTGTTCATTTCGATGCCGCGTCTGTGGACGCGCTTCTGTCAAGGCGTGATGGGGCGGCTGCCGGCGAGTCAGCATGCGCTGGTCCACGCGGCGTCGCCGGAAGGCGAGGCGCTCAGAAAGCACATTCTCGCGATGCTCGGGCTCGATGCAACGCGCCTCGCGTTTACCGGCTCCGCGCCGCTTTCGGAGGAAATCACGCAGTGGTATCGCGCGCTGGGCCTCGAACTGCTCGACGTCTACGGCATGACGGAGAACTTCTCGTACTCGCACTACAGCAGGCCGGGCCAGGTGCGCGCCGGCTACTCCGGTCAGGCGATGCCCGGTGTCGAATGCCGGATCGCGGACAATGGCGAAATCCTGATGAAATCGCCCACGATGATGCTCGGCTACTACCGTCAGCCGGAATTGACGGCGCAGAGCAAATCGGAGGATGGCTTCTTCCGCACGGGCGATTGCGGCGAGCTGGACGAACTGGGCCGGCTCAAGATCACGGGCCGGGTCAAGGAGTTGTTCAAGACGAGCAAGGGCAAATACGTCGCACCCGCGCCGATCGAAAACCTGTTGAGTCATCCGAAGGTGGAGTCGGTGTGCGTGACGGGCGCGGGCTATCCGCAGCCGTTCGTGCTGATGCTGCTATCGGCCGTGGCGCGAGAAGAACTACTCGAGACCCGCAGCCGCGAAGCTCTGCGTCTGCAGATCAAGGCATTGCTCGATGACACGAACGCGCGGCTCGAGAATCACGAAAAGCTGGCGTTCGTGGTGATCGTGAAAGAACCGTGGACCGCCGACAACGGCTGTCTGACGCCGACGATGAAGATGCGCCGCCGCGTGATCGAAGAGCGCTACATGCCGCTGGCGACGAAGTGGGCAGAGCGCGGCGACCCCGTCGTCTTCGAAGACGAATGATGGGGGAGCGCAGCGACAGAGCCGGAGACGCAGATCACGCTCTGTTGCTGCACGCGCGCCGCGCTCCACGGCAGCGCGGCCGCTATTGGCTTGAAACGGAATTGCGCTCGGTCTTTTGCCAGGCGTCCTGATCCATCGCGAGCCGGAACCCCAGATGTGACATGCCGTTCATCGGGTCCGTGCCGCGTCTCGCGCTGACGCGATAGCTCATGCAGTACGTTTCGCTGCACAAGAACGAGCCGCCGCGCGTCACGCGCGCGGGTGCGCGGGCGGTTGGGCCGTTGTCGGGATCATAGCTGTCCGACGGTCCGCGTGGATCATCTGTGATTCGCGTCTTCGCCGCTTCGATCTGGAATGCGTCCGCGCGATACCAGTCGGCTACCCACTGCCAGACGTTGCCGGCCATGTCGTACAGTCCATAGCCGTTTGGCGCATATCGACCGACGGGCGATGTGCCGACCTGGACTGTCTCGTGCGCGGTTGCCGCGGTTGCATTCGTCACCGGGAATGGATGCGCGGCATCGTCCCACGTGTTGGCCATCTTTTTGCCGTCAGGCGCGAATTCCTTGCCCCACGCGTAGTCGGCCTGTTCGAGACCGCCGCGTGCCGCATATTCCCATTCGGCTTCTGTGGGGAGCCGCTTGCCCGCCCATCGCGCGTAGGCCTGCGCGTCTTCGTACGATACCTGTACGACAGGATGGGTGTCCTTGCCCGTGATGTCGCTGTCTGGGCCCGTCGGATGACGCCAGTTCGCACCCGGCACGAACTTCCACCAGCGCGAGTAGTCGTTCAACGCAACGGGCGCATCGGTGCCCGTGAAGACAAGCGCGCCGGGCACCAGCGCGCTGTCAGGCAGGCGGGGCGTTCCCGGCGGCAACTGCACTTGCAGATCTTCCCAGCGAGGTTTGCGTTCTGCGGTCGTCACGTATCCCGTCGCAGCGACGAAGCGCGCAAAATCGGCATTGGTCACGTCATGGCGATCGATCCAGTAGCCATGTAGCCGGACGGCGTGCGCTGGCCGTTCGTTCGGCTGCGCGCGGCTGTATTCGCTACCCATCATGAACTCGCCGCCCACTATCCACACCATGTCCACGGGTCCTGTACGCCCGTCGCCGATCGTAAGGGGAGCAGGGCTTCTGTGATGGTATTGATAGGCGCCGATGCCTGAGCCTGCCAGCGCGAGGGCGCATGCCGCCGCAACCATCAGGCGCTTCTGTTGTCTTGCCGGCTTCATGTTCACCTTTGTCGGGCGAGCGCACCGGCATTCGCAGGGAATGCCGGCGCAGCAATGCGTTATTTCAGCGAGATTTCGTGACGCGGCGGATATTGCTTCAACACCGCCTGATAGCGCCGCAACTCTGCGACGAGCGGCACGCTGACGGGAATATGACGAATCGCGATCGATTCCTCTTCCTTCGGATCGGCGTACAGGTTGAACACCAGTCCCGTCCACGTCGGCTGAAGCGTGCCTGAGAAGCCGCCGTTGTAGCCGCGGCGGGTGACGGAATCGGCCACTTGCACTTTCTGCATGAACTTGAATTCGTCGACGCGAACCGCGGACAACTCGTCGTTCCAGAAGTAAAAGATGCTGCGCCGGTTCGAGACGCCCTTGTCGGCGAGCAGGAACGAACTCTGATCGATGCCGTCGATATAAGTCTGGGGCGACACGGCTTTGGCAACGTTCGCGCCCGGCTGGTCCGCAAGCGACAGCGACGTGTTGAAGATGTCGGCGAAATCGAACAGGCCGTCGGAGCGGCGCGGCGAGATCATGCCTTTCCAGTACACGAAGAACGGCGAACGCACACCGCCTTCCCGCGTTGAACCTTTGCCGCCGCGAAACAGGGTGCGGCCGGCGGGCTGCACCTCTTCTCTTCCGGACCGTTGTCGGATGCGAAGAAGACGACCGTGTTGTCCAGTTCGCCGTTGGCCTCGAGCGTGTGGATCAGCTTTTTGAAGATGTCGTTGACCTCGACGATGCAATCGCCGTAAGTCGTGCGCGATGCCGAGCGGCCGAGATAGTAGCTGTTCGGGTAATTATCGAAGTGGCACGCGCGCGGCGCGTAGTACAGGAAGAAGGGCTTTTCGGCCTGTTTCTGCCGGTTCAGGAAACCCACCGTGTAGTCGAGCCACTTCTGGTCGAGATTCTTGATGGTCTCGGTGTTGATTTCATAGAGGCTCTCGATCTTGCCGCCTTTCACGGCGTGCACGTCGCTCTTGTTGAACGGCAGATTGAGTATGTAGCGATAGCGGTCGGGGCTCAGCGCAATCTCAGGGTTGAATTGCGGACCACGCCATTCGGTGTACATGTCGGATACCGACAGAAAGCCGCGGAAGTCGTCAAAGCCAACGTTCTGGGGCTGCGAGCCTTCGTTCTCGCCGATGTGCCATTTGCCCACGGCCTGAGTCGTATACCCGAGGCGCGACAGCAACTGCGGCAGCGTCGTCAGCCCGCGAGGCCGCCCGGCTGGCCGTACATCGGTGGCACCTGAATGCCGTGATGCGCCATATTCTGCCCGGTCATGATGGTCGCGCGCGTGGGCGAGCAACTCGGCTGCGAATAGGCGGAACTGAGAACCAGACTTTGACCGGCGACCCGGTCGATATCAGGCGTTGCGTTGCCGACAGCTTCGCCGCCGCCGTTGAAGCCGAAATCGCTGTAGCCCACGTCATCCAGCAGAAACACGACGATGTTCGGTCGCTTGCCCGTTTTGCCTTGCAGCGCGGCGAGCTTTTGCCGCGCTTCGCTGCTCTGGTCCGCGTTGTCGACCAACGGGTTCCAGGTTGTCGGCCAGCTTGACGGCGCGTTGCGTCAGATATTGTTCGGCTGGTTGTAACCGGGCATGCCTTCGACTTTCGTCGGCCCCGTCACGGTCGCGGCGGCGAGCGCGCAGGGTGCGATGAAGGCAATCAGGACAGCAGATGTGAAGCTGCGCATGGGTCTCCTTGTCATGTGATGGCGGCGTGGCGCACGAGAGCGGTGCGTGTCCGAAGGTCTCTTCGAGAATATCAAGCGCGTTAGCCGGCATGCCCCCTCCGAAGGAAGGGGGGAAGGTCGGGCAGGCGCGCCTAAGATGGGTGCGCTTCGATGCGGCGAGGCGTGTCCTTTCAACGGCGCGGGCGCTCGTTCATCGGAACGATTCGACAACGACAGGGAGACACCGATGTCCTCGATAGCGAAACTCTTTGACCTGAAAGGCAAGACGGCGCTCGTGACGGGAGGCTCGCGCGGGCTTGGCCTGCAGATCGCCGAAGCGCTCGGCGAACAAGGGGCGCGACTCGTGCTTGCCGCCCGCAAGCGCGACGAACTGGATGCAGCCGTCGCGCATCTGCGCGTGCGCGGCATCGAGGCTGACTGGATCGCCGCCGACGCCGCGCACGACGAAGACATCGCGCGCCTTGCCGACGGTGCGCTGGCGCGGCTCGGACACGTCGACATCCTCGTCAACAACGCGGGCGCCACATGGGGTGCGCCCGCCGAGGACTACCCGCTTCAGGCGTGGGACAAGGTGATGAACCTGAATGTGCGCGGCCTCTTTCTGCTGACGCAGGCGATCGGCAAGCGCTCCATGATTCCGCGTCGCTGCGGCCGCATCGTCAATGTGGCGTCGATCGCGGGGCTTGCCGGCAATGCGCCAGGCACGATGGAAACCATCGCCTACAACACGTCCAAGGGCGCCGTCGTGAATTTCACGCGCACGCTTGCCGCGGAATGGGGCGAGCACGGCATCACCGTCAACGCGCTGGCGCCCGGGTTTTTCCCGTCGAAGATGACGCAGGGATCGCTCGACCGCATCGGCGTCGAGACGATGTGCGCCCGTGTGCCGCTGCGCCGTCTCGGTGACGACGACGACCTCAAGGGCGCCGCGCTGCTGCTGGCGAGCGGCGCAGGCAAGCACATCACAGGACAGATTCTCGCAGTGGATGGCGGCGCAAGCGCCGTCGTGTGACCTGACAGAGCAAAAGGAAAAACATGCAGCGTACTTCGAAGATATTTGCATTGGCATTGCCGCTTGGACTGGCCGCATTGTTCGGGCTGCTTGCTCCCGCCGCGCTGGCCGCCACGGCCGGCGCACCCCAGTCGTCGGCAGCGACGCCGCCCGGCCCCGATGCGCAAGTGCGGATCACCGAGCCCTACGCGAGGCTCGTCGCGCGCGACGCGTGGTTCTGGGCCTGGCCGATGGTGAACCTCTACAACCGGCGCCTCGCATTCCAGAAGGCGGCCGAGCCCGGGCTGGTCGGCGGTGTGCTGCCGCTCGCACCGCTCAACCGGCTGGCGATGCTGAGCGACGCTATCGAGCCCGGGCAGCGCTGGGTCGCTTGCCCGACCCAGGACCTCATCTATGGCGCAAGCATTCTCGCGCTCGACGTCAGTCCCGTCGTGATCCAGGTGCCGGATTTCGGCAAGAACGCGTGGGTCTATCAGATGGCCGACCTCCGCACCGACGGCTTCGCCCGTCTGGGCTCGATGTACGGCAGCAAGCCCGGCTTCTACATGGTCGTCGGGCGGGACTGGAAGGGCGAGGTTCCGAAGGGCATCGTGCAGGTGTTCCGAGCCAGCACGTCGACGGCAATGATCGTGCCGCGCATCTTCCAGGCGGACACGGCGGAAGACAAGGCGGCCCTCCAGCCGCTCATCGCGGACATAGACGTCTATCCGCTCGCCGAATACGACGGCAAGATCAAGCAGCACGACTGGCGCACGCTGCGCAAGTTCGCGCAGCCATCCCAGATGAGCGATGGCGAAACGCGTTGGGTGCGTCCCGGCGCATTCTTCGACCAGTTGCCCACGGTACTCGCTGACGCGCCGCCGCTGCCGGGAGAAGAGGCGCGCTACGCGCAGGTGCTGGCCGTAATCGCGGCCGCTCGCCAGGACCCTGCGTTGAAGAAGGCGATGATCGACGAAGCCGACAAAGCGGACAAGGAAGTGGTCGACCCGTTGCTGCAATTCCGCAACTGGGGTGTGCCGCTGGCGAACAACTGGACGACCATCGGCAACGGCGCGCAGTTCGGCACCGACTACTTCACGCGCACGGCCGTCGCGCGATCGAACATCATGGTCAACGCGCCGAAAGAGACGAAGTACTACTACCAGGATCTCGATGCATCCGGCGCGCGCCTGTCCGGCGACAACGCGTACGTCATCACGTTCGAAAAGGGAGCGTTGCCGCCGACACGCGCATTCTGGTCGCTGACCTTATACGACGGCCATCATTTCTTCGCGCCCAACGCACTGAACCGATACACGCTGGGCACGCGGAACAAACAGATGAAGTACAACAGCGACGGTTCGCTGACGCTCTACCTGCAGGCCGAATCGCCGGGCGCGGACAAGGAGGCCAACTGGCTGCCTGCGCCAAAAGGGGCGCCGTTCTCGCTGATTCTGCGCAACTACTGGCCTGAAGAGAACGCGACGCGGCATGAATGGACGCCGCCGCCCGTGAGCAAGGCATCCTGATGACTGTGGCGGCAGCGGCGTTGAGGTGCGCGCAGGGCAGCTAGTCGATCAGGTTGTGCTTGCGCGCCCACACCATCGCGTCATAGCGGCTCGACACGCCAAGCTTGGCGAAGATATTGCGCAGATTCCACTTGACGGTTTCGAGCGTGATATTGAGCGAGAGCGCGATGCGCTTGTTCGACATGGCTTGCGCGACGAGTGTCAGCACTTCCACTTCGCGCTGCGTCAAGACGGGCTGCAACTTCGATGCCGCCGTTCCCCGCCGCGAGCCCGCTGCGTTCGGCACGGCCGCGTCGGGAAACTTGTCGAGCAGGGTGGCGGCATACTGCATCGTTGCGCCGTGCAGCTTGCCGTCGCGCAGCATGCTGGCGAGCAGCCTCGCGGCGGGCGCGCCTTCGTCGATGATCGTGCGCACGATGCCGAACCGCTGTGCGGCATCGAGGGCTCGAATCAGGCAGGCCTGCGCCGCTTCGTCTTGCTTCTGCTCCGCATGGATCAGCGCGCTCAGCATATCCGTCAGCGCCGCGAATCGGCCGCGGCCGAACACTTCGGCGTGTCCGCGCGCGATTTGAAGCGCACGTAACGCTTCATCGGGATAGTCGTCGCGCAGTACGCGTGCCTTCGCGAGCGCCGCGAGCGCGGGGATTTCAGCCTTGAGTCCCTGCTCGGCGGAATGCGCAAACGCGATCTCTTCGAGCGACGCCAACGCTTCGCGCGCGCGCAGACGATCGTCCTTCACCAGCAACACGCGGACCTGTTCAGCCAGCATATGAGCGACGCCGCGCATCTGGCGCATGCTGCGCAGATGCGCGATTTGCCGTTGCACGAACGCCAGCGCGACGTCGGCGCCCTCTTGCAGCATGTCGAGCCGCACGCGGCAGCGCGACGTGCGTATCGTCACATCCGGTCCTGACGACTGCAGCAGCCCGCGGCGATTCGCGATCGTTTTCGCGAGCGTCGTCGATGCGGTCGAGTTCGTAATAGGCGTCGGCCAGCACGCATGCGCAAATATTCGCGCTGATCGAATGACGGCCGACGGCCTGCACCGAGCGCGCCAGCAGCGCCGAGCCCACGCGCTCCGCTTCGCGCACGTTGCCTTCGAGCAGCAGCGCGGTGGCGCGCGTCGCCTGCGCGACGAGCGCCATGTCGTTGTCCTCGTCGGCGGGCGGGATCGGATGGGTTTCGAACAGGCGCTTGGCGTCGGCATAGCGCCCCGCCGCGCTGTAGGCGGCGCTTAGTTCGGCGACCAGCATGTATTGCAGGAACGGATTCTCAAGCGCCGCGTCGCGGTGCGGTTCCAGCAAGTCGATCATCTGTTGCGTGTCGTCGTCCTGGAACGCGATAGCCGCCTGGAATCGAGCGGCACACTGCGCGCAATCTCCGGGTGGTCGGGCAATGCGCTCGCCTGCAACTGCGCCAACCACGTTTTCGCCTTCGTTGGCCGCGTGGTCAGCGCGACAGCGAGACAGGCGATGAACAGCAGTCTCGGATGCTTCAACAAGGTCTCTTCCGGCAAATGCTCGAGCAGATGAAGCGTGGGGCTCAGATACTCGAGATTCCACGTGGCGGGCGCGGCGCGCTCGATCACCGATGCGGCGAATTCGACGTCCTCGCCCGCACTGGCGTGGCGCACCGATTCAGCGAGCAGGCTGTGATCGGCGAACCAGCGGCTCGCGCGCCGGTGCAGCTCGCGCACGGCCGCCGGGTTGCGGCGTGCGAGACGCGTCGTCAGGAACTCGCCGAAGAGAGGATGAAAGCGGAACCAGCTCAGACGGTCATCGGAATCGACGCGAATGATCAGCAGGTTCTCGTCTTCCATGCGCTTGAGCAGCTCGGCCGTATCGTCGTTGCCCGTGACGAACTGCGCGAGCGGCGCGCAAAAGCGGCGGAACACCGACAACGTCTCGGCGAACTCCGTCAGCGACGCCGGCAGATGCGCGATGACCTCTTCGCTCAGATAGGTTTGCAGATCGCTGGAGCGCCACACGAGGTCGCGCAGCGCGGCGCGCATTTCGGGCCGGTTCTTCAGCATGATGACCGTCAGCTGGATGCACGACGGCCAGCCGCTCGTCAGCTCGTGGATCATCGCGAGATCGTCCGCGTTGAGCTTGCCCGCGCCGAGGTTCTCGTCGACAAAGGTGCGTGTTTCGGCGAGATCGAACGGCAGCATCGCGCTGTCCACTTCGACGATCTGGTTCATCATCCGCAGCCGGCTCAGGCTCAGCGGCGGCGCGACGCGCGACGCGATCACCAGATGCAGGTTGCCCGGCCCGTGATCGAGCAGCTTCTGCATGAACTTGTGCGCAAGCGGCGCTTCGACGTAATGGTAGTCGTCGATCAGCAGGACGAGGTCTTTCGGAAGATCGACGGCGCCGTCGACGATCGCGGCAATCGACGCATCCATTGCCGCCGCGCTCGCCTCTTCGAGCGGCAGATCCATCTCGGCGCAAATGCCGCCGCGCCGCAACGCGGCGAACAGCGCGGTGCAGAAATCGATATAGCCCTTGTCGTCGGTGGTGAGCGACAGCCACACGACTTCCGCCCCGGCCTTCAGGCAAGCCTGACGCCATTGCGCGAGCAAGGTCGTCTTGCCGTAACCGGCACTGCCCGTCACGAGCGCGAGCTGGCACTGCTGCATGCGCTGCAGATGCGCGAGCAGGTTCGCGCGCGCGACATGACGCGCGCCAATGCGGGGCGGCGAAAAACGGGTCGATACGAGATGTTTAGTGAAGGGCGTAATCAAGAGTTCGGCTGTGGATGCGATGTGTCAGTGAGGCGGGAGGCCGTCTGCGCCTGCTGTTGCCGGCTTCGTCGACGGACGGCTTTGGCCCCCTCTGAACGAGGGGTGATAAATAGGATAGCTGAACCTAACTTATCGGAAGCGTAGCGTCAAGAAAGGGCGTTTGCCTATATCCGGAGGGGAGATGAGTTATACGCAGGAATTGGTGGGCTCGGTCGGCTGGCTGACGTTGGATCGTCCCGCCGCAATGAACAGTCTGAATCGCGAGCTGGCAACGGGATTGACCGCGCAGCTGAACGCATGGCGCGATGACGACGCTGTGCGCGTCGTCGTGCTGACGGGCAATGGCCGTGCGTTCTGCGCCGGTGCCGATCTGATCGAGGCGGCGGAGGCGCCGCAGCCGGGCAAGCGCGAGTTTCTCGAGCTGATCGTCGAGTTCTTCGATACGTTGCGCGCGTTTCCGAAACCGGTGATCGCGGCCGTCAACGGTCTCGCGCTGGCGGGCGGGCTCGAAGTGGTGCTTGCCTGCGACCTCGTGCTGGCGGCGCAGTCCGCGCGTCTTGGCGACGCGCATTCGAACTTCGGCGTGTTTCCGGGCGCGGGCGGCGCGGCCATCTTGCCGCGCAAGGTGCCTGTGAACGTCGCGCGATATCTGCTGTTCACGGGCGACGCGATGAGCGCCGCCGATCTGAAGCAATACGGTCTCGTCAACGAAGTAATGGCCGACGCGGAATTGAAGCCGCGCGCGCAGGCGCTCGCCGACCGTCTGGCCAAGAAAAGCCCACTGGTGCTCGCGCGCATGAAGCGCGTGGCCAACGAGGCCGCCGACAAGACGGCCGCCGACGCCTTGCGTCACGAGTTGCTGGAACTGCGCAACCACCAGCGCTCATACGACGTGCAGGAAGGACTGCGCGCGTTCGCGGAAAAGCGCGAGCCGCAATTCAAAGGCTGCTGATCGGAAGCCGCTGATCGAAAGCCGCTGATCGAAAGCTGCTGATAACAACATCAACACGAACACGACACCAACAACATGGAAAACATTTATATCGTCGGCGTTGGCATGACGCCGTTCGGCCGGCATCTTGACAAGTCGGTCAAGCAACTGACGGCCTGGGCCGTCGAGGACGCGCTGAAAGATTCCGGCTGCGAGCGCAAGTGGATCGAAGCCGCTTACTTCGGCAACACGACGCAAGGCCACATGCAGGGTCAGCACATGATTCGCGGCCAGGTGGCGCTGATTCCGCTTGGATTCGGCTGCATTCCGATTCATAACATCGAAGCTGCGTGCGCGTCGGCGAGCAGCGCGTTCCACCTCGCAGTGACGCAGTTGCGCGCCGGCATGGCCGACGTGGTGCTCGCCGTGGGCGCGGAAAAAATGGTCTCGCAGGACAAGGCGCGCATGTTCGCCGTGTTCGATTCCGCGTGGGACGTCGAGACGGCGGAAGCAAATGCCGCGCAGATGGTCGAACTCGGCAAGGGCGTGGCCGTGCCGCCGGGTACTCAGTCGGACAAGCCTTACAGTGTGTTCATGGATGTCTACGCGGGCATCGGGCGTCAGCTGATGGAAAAGCACGGCATTACGCAACGCCAGTTCGCCGCCGTGTCGTCGAAGAACCACGGGCACTCCGTGCATAACGAGCGTTCGCAATATCGCACGGCGATGTCGGTCGAAGAGATCATGGCGGCGCCGCCCATCACGTATCCGCTGACATTGCCGATGTGCTCGCCCATTTCCGACGGCGCGGCGGCGGCGATTCTCTGCACGGAGTCGGCGCTCAGGCGTTACGGCTTCGACCGTAATCGCGCGGTGCGCGTGCTCGCCACCATCGTGCGCTCGGCGTCGCAACGCGAGGGAGCGGATCTGGCCAATCACATCACGGTCCACGCTGCGAAGCTCGCCTACGAAGAAGCAGGCATTGGACCGGGCGATATCAACGTCGCCGAACTGCACGACGCGTCGGCAATCGGCGAAATCGCGCTGTGCGAAAACCTCGGGCTGTGCAAGCCGGGCGAGAGCGGCGTGATGGCCGAGCGCGGCGAAAGCGCGCTGGGCGGGCGTCTTCCCATCAACCCTTCGGGCGGACTCGAATCGAAGGGGCATCCCATCGGCGCGACGGGCCTCGGGCAGATTTTCGAACTGGTTCAGCAACTGCGGGGCGAATGCGGTCCGCGTCAGGTCGCGGGCGCACGCTTCGCGATTCAGGGCAATGGCGGCGGCCTGTGGGGCGTCGAGGAGAGTATTGATCACATCGGCATCTTCGGACGCGCCTGATCGAATCGAACAAGGAAAACAACATGCCTTATCAATTGCCCACCGAAGAGCAGAATCTGGCCGTCGAGAGCTTTCGCAAGTTCCTGCAGGCGGAAGTCAAGCCCGTTGCCAGAGAGTATCGCGACCGCTTCATCCCGAAAGAAAAGATGCGGGAACTCACGCAGCGAATCGCCGAGTTCGGCCTGCCCGGCTGCACGATCCCCGTCGAATACGGCGGCATGGGCTGGACGTTCACCATGCAAGGCATGTTGTTCGAGGAACTGGTGGCGTGCTCATGCGACATCGCCTTGTGCGTCATGCTCAACATGGGCCTTGCGATGATGCTGACCAAGGCTCGCCCGGAAGTGCGCGACAAATACATGCCAGGCGTGCTGGCCGGCAAGATTTTCGGCTCGATCGGAATCAGCGAGCCCGACGTCGGTTCCAACGTCGCCGAGCTGAAGACGCGGGCCGTGCGCGACGGCGATCACTTCGTCGTCAACGGCGAAAAGACTTGGATCACGAACGGCGTGTATTCGGACGTGCTGATTTGCACGGTGCGTGGCGAGAAGGGGCTGTCGCACATCCTGATCGACCGTAACGAGCATGGCTACGAATCGCGCAACATCGACAAGATCGCGTTGAGCTCGCAATCAACGGCACAGATTTTCATTACCGATGCACGCGTGCCGGATACCCATCTGATCGGCGAGGAAGGCGACGGCCTGCGCAACACAATGAAGGTGTTCGAGAATGCGCGCGCACACGTCGGCACGCTGTCGGTCGGGATCATGCGCGCGGCGCTGGAGGAATCGATCGCGTATGCGAAGGAGCGCAAGCAGTTCGGCAAGGTGATCGCCGCACATCAGTTGATCGCGGCCAAACTTGCCAACATGGCGATCATGGTCGACGCCGCGCGCCTCATGTGCCAGCGCGTATTCGGACTAATCGACGCGGGTGTGCGTTGCGACATGCAGTCGTCGATGGCGAAGGCGTTCGCGACCGAGGCCGCCGTCAAGGTGTGCCGCGACGCCGTGCAGCTGCATGGCGGCAATGGCATCACGAAGGAGTTCAATGTCGAGCGGCTGTTGCGCGAAGCGATCATCATCCCGATTCCCGACGGCACGACGGAGATCCAGCAGTTGATCATCGCGCGCGCGCTGACGGGCGTGGCGGCGTTTACGTAAGAACGTGGGAACGTAGCAAGTTGCGTGTGGCCGGTTGTGTGTCTGTCTGACTGGCCCTTTAGGGTTCTTCGTCCTGGCTCGCGAAGAACCACTTTTTCTTTGCGGATGCGCCCATTGCAGTGAGAATGGGTTGCAGCGTCGGGTGCTGCGTTCCCCCTTCAAACGAGGGGCGCGGCATTCGGCACGCTTGCCTATGATAAATGCATAGCGTTCGCCCAATCGGCGTTCATAACAATGGAAGGAAAACATATGACGCGCAAAGTCGTCGTCGCGGGAGTGGGCATGGTTCCATTCACCAAGCCGGGCGCCAGCGAAACTTATGACCTGATGGGTGCGCAGGCTGCGCGGCTCGCGCTGGCCGATGCCGGCGTCACCTATCAGTCGGTCCAGCAGGCTTATGCGTGCTTCGTCTATGGCGACTCGACGGCTGGACAACGCGCGCTGTATCACGTCGGCATGACGGGGCTGCCCATCATCAACGTCAACAACAATTGCTCGACGGGATCGACGGGCCTGTTCCTGGCGCGCCAGGCGATCGAAGCAGGCGCGCTCGACATCGCGCTCGTGGTCGGCTTCGAGCAGATGAATCCGGGCGCGCTCGGCAGCTACTTCAACGATCGGCCGCTGCCTTCGGAACTCTTCCTGAAGCAGTGCGACCGCCTCGGCGTGCCGCCGGAGGTTGCGCCTGCACTGCGCATCTTCGGCGGCGCGGGTATGGAGCATATGAAACGCTTCGGCACACCGCTCGAGAGCTTCGCGAAGATTCGCGCCAAGGCGAGCCGGCACGCCGCGAAGAATCCTCTCGCCGTGTTCCGCAAGATCGTCACGCCGGAAGACGTATTGGCAGACCAGATCATGTGGCCCGGCGTGATGACGCGCCTGATGGCCTGCCCGCCCACATGCGGCGCGGCGGCGGCGGTGCTGTGCAGCGAAGACTACGCGCGCCGGCACGGCCTCGATACGCGCGTCTGGATCGCCGCGCAGGCGCTGACGACGGACGGCCCGGAGTCGCTGGAAGGCGACGATCTGCGCGATGTCGCCGGCTTCAGCATGTCGCGCAACGCGGCGCGCCAGACGTATGAGCGCGCAGGCATCGGTGCGGAAGACGTGGACGTCGTCGAGTTGCACGATTGCTTCGCGCACAACGAACTGATTACGTACGAAGCGCTCGGCCTGTGCCCGGAAGGCGGTGCGGCGAAGTTCATCGACGACGGCGACAACACCTATGGCGGCCGCTACGTCGTCAATCCATCCGGCGGTCTGTTGTCAAAAGGGCATCCGCTCGGCGCCACGGGCCTTGCGCAGTGCACGGAACTGGTCCAGCAACTGCGCGGCACGGCGGGCGAACGTCAGGTCGACGGCGCGCGTGTCGCGTTGCAGCACAATGTCGGCATTGGCGGCGCGTGTGTCGTCACGATGTATCGCAACTGACGGGAGACGCCGATGGACTTCCAACCCGATGCGGGACTCGATGCCTTCCGCGCAGAGGTGCGCGCGTTCCTACACGACAACCTGCCGCGAGAACTGGCGGGCAAACCGGTGGGCAGCGTGCGCTCGGTGCGCCCCGATCTCGTGCGCTGGCAACAGATCCTGCACAGGCAAGGCTGGGGTGCGCCGTACTGGGCAAAGAAAGATGGTGGCACGGGCTGGTCTGTGCTTCAGCGGCTCGTGTTCGACGAAGAATGCGTGGCGGCCGGCGCGCCGACACAAGACGGTTTCGCGCACAAGCTGCTGGGGCCGGTGTTGAACGCGTTCGCATCGGAAGAGCAAAAGGCGGCGCACGTTCCTCATATACTGAGCGGCGAGCGTCTGTGGTGTCAGGGCTTCTCCGAGCCGGGCTCGGGTTCGGACCTTGCATCGCTGCGCACGCGCGCGGAGCGCGAGGGCGACTTCTATGTCGTCAACGGCCAGAAGATCTGGACCAGCTATGCGCACGAATCCGACTGGATCTTTCTGCTGGTGCGCACGGATGCCGAAGTGAAGAAGCAGGCGGGCATCAGCTTTCTGCTGGTCGATATGAAAACGCCGGGCATCACCGTGCGGCCGATCCGCAGTATCGACGATTGCCATCATCTGAATGAGACGTTCTTCGATAACGTGCGCGTGCCCGTTGCCAACCGCATCGGTGCGGAGGGCGATGGCTGGACCATCACGAAGTTCCTCCTGAACAACGAGCACGCGAGCGCGGCGGAATTGCCGCTGTTGCGCCGCTATCTGATGCAACTGCGCCAACTCGCGGCAATTCAACGGGTGGGCCGCGAGCCGCTGATCGCGCGGCCCGAATTCGCGCTGCGGCTCGCCCGCGTCGAAGCCGAGGTCAGCGCGATCGCCATGATGGTCAAGCGCGTCGCGGCCTTGGAGCAGGACCATAGTCCGGCTGCGCACGCGTTGGGCTCGATGCTGAAAGTTCGCGGCACCGAGTTGCAGCAGCGCATCAGCTCGCTCATGGTCGAGGCGCTCGGCGATTATGGCGCCGTCGCCTATCCCGAGCCGCACGACGCATGCGAAGGCGAGCCCATGCCGTTTCAGGAAACCGGCCGGGGCATCGCGAATGAAATGTTCTTCCGTCGCGCGTCGACGATCTATGGCGGCACGAGCGAGGTCCAGCGCGGAATCATCGCGAAGATGCTTTTTCAACTCTGAGCGGCTGGACCGATCATGAACTTCAATCTCAATGCAGAGCAGCAACTGCTTCAGGACAGCGTCCGTCGTTTCGTCGACAGGGAATATAGCTTCGATGCACGCGCGGCGCTCATCAAAGCGCGTTCGCCGTCACATGCGGCGCATTGGCAGACCTTCGCCGAGAACGGCTGGCTGGCCGCGGCGCTGCCCGAATCGTGTGGCGGGCTCGGCGGGACGCTGATCGACACGGTGTTGATCGCTGGCGAACTGGGCCGAGGCCTCGTGCTGGAACCGTGGCTCGGCTGCGCGGTGCTGGCTGCGCAAACGCTGCTCGCGGCCGGCACGAAGTCGCAGTGCGAGGCGTGGCTGCCGTCGCTTGCCGATGGATCGCACAAGTTCGCGCTTGCGTATAGCGAGCCGCAGTCGCGTGGCCTGGCCGAGCCGGTCGAATCGCGCGCGCAGCCCGTCGCGAATGGTTATGCGCTCAACGGTCGCAAGACGCTGGTGCTCGGCGGCGCCGACGCCGATGTCTTCATCGTGTCGGCGCTGACGCCCGATGCCGACGGAATCACGCTGTTTCTGGTACATGCCGATACGCCTGGCCTGACGCGTCGCGCGTTGCCGTTGCATGATGGCAGCTTTGCCGCCGAACTGACCTTCGATCGTGCGCAAATCGCGCGCGACGCCGTGCTGGGCGAGCCCGGCCAAGGCCTGACGGCATTGCGACACGGCCTCGCGCACGCGACGGCTGTGTTGTGCGCGGAACTCGTCGGCGCAATGGAGAAGGCGATTGAACTCACCGCTGACTATCTGAAAGTGCGCAAGCAGTTTGGCGTGCCCATCGGGAGCTTCCAGGCACTGCAACACCGTATCGCGGACATGGCTGCGGACAAGGAGATCGCCCGCTCGATGCTCTACGCGTTGATCGCATCGCTCGAAAACGACGACGAGCCCGCGCGCTTGCGCGCCGTGTCGCAGACGAAATCGCTGATCGGCCGCGCGGCGCGCTTCGTGTGCGCCCAGGCCATCCAGCTGCATGGCGGCATGGGTATGACGGAAGAATGCCAGGTCGGCCACTACTACAAGCGTGCCGTCGTCGCTGAAGCATTGTTCGGCAACGGCGATGTGCACGACGCGTTTTGCGCAGCGCAACTGCAACAAGATCTGCTTCATAAGGAAAACCACGCATGAAGAGTTTCGAGAAGATTGCTGATCTGCAGCCGCTCGTCGGCGAATCGATTGGCGTGAGCGACTGGCTGCTGATCGATCAGCAGCGCGTCAACCAGTTCGCGGACGCGACGGGCGATCATCAATGGATTCACGTAGATGTCGAACGCGCAAAGCAAGGGCCGTTCGGCGGGACCATCGCACACGGCTTCCTGACGCTCAGTCTGCTGCCGGCATTTTTCGCGACCGCCTTCGAGATCAAGGAAACGAAAAGCGGCCTGAATTATGGGCTCGACAGAGTGCGCTTCATTTCGCCCGTGCCGGTGGGCAGTCGCCTGCGCGCGCATTTCCGACTGATCGACTGGACGGCGATCAGTCACGGCGGCGCGCAGTTGAAGGTCGAGATGACCGTGGAATGCGAGGGCGCGGACAAGCCCGCCTGCATCGCGGAGCAAATCACGCGGTTCTTCCCCTGAATTCGCTTTAACGACAACAAGTCTGGAGATTCAAGTATGAGTATTCGCTTTGACGGAAAGGTCGCGATCGTGACGGGCGCCGGTGCGGGCCTCGGCCGCGCGCACGCGCTGGCGTTTGCGGCTCGCGGCGCGAAGGTCGTCGTCAACGATTTCGGCGGTGCGCGCGACGGCTCAGGCGGATCATCGGAAGCGGCGCTTGCCGTGGTTGACGAGATTCGCAAGGCGGGCGGCGCGGCCATCGCGGATGGCGCGAACGTCGCCGACTTCGATCAGGTGCAAGCGATGGTCAAACGCGCGGTGACCGAGTTTGGGCGTGTCGACATTCTCGTGAACAACGCCGGCATTCTGCGCGACAAGAGCTTTGCGAAACTCGAGATGGCCGATATCAAGGCTGTTCTCGACGTGCATCTGATGGGCGCCTTCAACTGTTCGAAGGCCGTGTGGGACATCATGCGCGAGCAGGGCTATGGACGCATCGTGATGACGACGTCGTCTTCGGGCATGTATGGCAACTTCGGGCAAGCGAACTATGGCGCGGCGAAGATGGCGGTGATCGGCCTGATGAATGCGCTGACTACCGAGGGCCGCAAGAGCAACATTCGCATCAACACGATTGCACCGGTTGCCGCGACGCGCATGACAGCGGACATCCTGCCGGAAGCCATGCTGCAGCGTATCCAGCCGGAACGCGTGACGCCCGCGGTGTTGTTTCTCGCCAGCGACGATGCGCCGTCGAAGACGATCATCGCGGCAGGTGGCGGTGCGTTCGCGGCAGCGACGATCGTCGAGACCGAACCGCTGCTGCTCGCCGATCAGGATGTGACGCCGGAAGGCATTGCGGCACACTTCAGCGAGATCGCGAACTGGAATAGCGCGCGTGCCTACGACGAGTCGGGACATCAAGTGCAGGCGTTTTTGAAGCTAGCCTGCGGCCAGTAAGGCGCGGCGCTTTTTGCTCAGTTTCGTCTTGTCAATTCGACCGCCGCAATCGCGGCGGTTTTTTCTGTTGCAAACGACGCACGATGCGCCCGATTCGCGTCAGTCCAGATGACGTGAAATGATCAGCTTCTGGATGTGGCTCGTTCCTTCATAGATCTTCGTGATGCGCACGTCTCGCAAGTATCGCTCGACGGGGAAGTCGGTCAGATAGCCGTAGCCGCCGTGTATCTGCAGCGCATCGGAACAGACTTTCTCGGCGATCTCGCTGGCGAACAGTTTCGCGATCGATGCTTCCTTGATGCAGTCGACGCCGGCATCGCGAAGGCGCGCGGCGTGCAGACAGTATTGCCACGCCACATCGACTTGGGCTGCCATGTCGGCGAGGTCGAACGCGACGCCCTGGAGCTTCAGTAGCGGTGCGCCGTACGCTTCGCGTTCGCGCGCATATTTGACGGCCGCGTCGAGCGCTGCACGCGCGACACCCGCCGCGATAAACGCAATGCCGATGCGCCCGTCGCTCAACCCGCTCATGACCGTGCGATATCCGTCGCCTTCGCCGCCAAGCAGATTCGCGGCCGGCACGCGGTAGTCTTCGAGCGCGATTTGCGCAGTGTGGGCGGTATGCTGGCCGAGCTTGCTCTCGATGCGCGTGACATGGTAGCCGGGCGTGCTCGGGTCGATGATGAAGGTGCTGGCGCCGCGCTTGCCAGCCGTCTTGTCCGTGATCGCGAATGCAATGCCGACGCCCGCTTCGCTGCCGTTCGAGATGAACTGCTTGGTGCCGTTGAGCACATAGTGGTCGCCGTCGCGCCGCGCGCTTGTGCGCAGCGCCGCGGTGTCGGAGCCGGCATGCGGTTCGGTCAGCAGGAACGCGCCGATCGATGTGCCATTTGCCATCGCGGGCAGGTAGCGCTGCTTCTGCTGGTCGCTGCCATGTTCGGCAATGCACATCGCCGTGAAGTTGTGCACGTGGACGATGGTCGCGAGCCCGGCGTCGACTTTGGCGAACTCATGCTGGGCCACGCAGAAGTCGAGCACGCTCGCGCCCGTGCCGCCATATTGCTCGGGAATCAGCATGCCCAGAAATCCAAGTTCGGCGAGCGCCCGAAGTTCGTCGCGCGGCCAGGCGGATTCGAGGTCGCGCTTCGCGGCCGTCGGGCCGACAATTTCGCTCGCGACGCGTCGCGCGGTGTCGCGTATCAGCGTCTGCTGTTCGGTGAGAAATGCGTTCGTCATGTCTGTCATGGTGGGTCCGCGTTGATAGATGTCGGGTGGGATGGGCGAGAGGCGCGGGGCATTGCGGATCAGCCGTCGGCCCAGTCGCGCAGCACGGCGTCGTTATGCTGCCCGCGGCGCGGGATCGGACCGGGCGCGCCCGCGGGCGTCGCCGAGAATCGCGGCGCGGGGTTCGGCTGTAACACGCCGCCTTCGCGTGTATAGACGCCGCGCGCGCGCAAATGCGGATGATCGGCTGCTTCGTCCGGGCTCAGGACGGGCGCGAAGCACGCGTCGGTGCCTTCGAGCAGCGCGCACCATTCGGCGCGACTGCGGCTCGCGAACAGCGTGGCGAAGCGCTCGCGCAGTTGCGGCCACGCGCGCGGGTCGTAGGATTTGTCGAACGCGCCGTCGGCTTCGAGGCCTAACTTTTCCCGCAACTCCCGATAGAACTTCGGCTCCAGCGAGCCGACGGAGATAAATGCACCGTCGGCGCAGCGATAGGTGTTGTACCAGTGCGGTCCGTCGAGCAGACTTTGGCCGCGTTGCGCGCGCATTTGACCGGATGCCTGCAGCGCCAGCAGCAATGACATCATGTGCGCGCTGCCATCGACGATCGCCGCATCGACAACTTGTCCCGTGCCTGTCGCGCGCGCGTTCAGGATGCCCGCCAGCAGACCGACGGCAAGGTACATCGCGCCACCGCCGACATCGCCTACGATACTGGGCGGCGTGAGGGGCGCCTCGCCCGGTTGCCCCGCGTACCAGAGCGCACCCGACAGCGCGATGTAGTTCAGATCGTGACCGGCGGCATGCGCGAGGGGACCATGCTGGCCCCAGCCCGTCATGCGCCCGTAGACGAGCCGCGGATTGCGTTGCAGACAGATATCGGGAGCGAGCCCGAGACGCTCCATCACGCCCGGACGCATGCCTTCGACCAGCGCGTCGCAATGTTCGACGAGCCGCAGCACCATATCGACGCCTTCAGGCGTTTTCAGGTCGACTGCGACGGAGCGCTTGCCGCGATTCGCGAGCTGCACATTGCCGAGATCCAGTGCATCGGCGTCCGATTTATCCGCTTCGAGGCGCTCGACCACGACGACATCCGCGCCCAGATCCGCGAACAGCATGCCGCAAAACGGACCGGGCCCGATTCCGGCTATTTCCAGCACTTTGAGCCCGGCAAGCGGGCCTTTTTTTATCGATGTCATTGGTTGTCCTGATCCATTTCGTCGAGCCAATGATAGAGAGCAGCAATACCTGCGACGCCCCCTATTCTTGAGGGGGGAAACGCAAAACGACCGCGCCTATTCTTTGTCGTGCGGGAGTTGTGCGGCGATTAGGTGCCGTACATCGAGAGAGCAGATCAGTCGTATTGCACTCAATCCTCTCGCTAAAAACGATCAGTCGCTTCGGTTCGACGCCTGGTCATTCTGAAGATCGCAAGGCCCGGATGTGAGCCTGAGTTCCGATTGCGATCACGCATGAAATTGCACGATCGGTGCCCTTAGAGGCGCGAAAAAGAAATGAAGGAGACATGCATGCGTTGGGTTGGGAAAAGTATTTGCGGTGCTTCATTGCTGATCGCGGCGGGAGGCGCCGCGGCGCAGTCGTCCGTGACGCTGTATGGCGTGGCAGACGTGTTCGTCCAGTATCTGGGTAACGGCGCGCTGCATGGTTTTTCGGAGCGCAGCGGCGGCAACAGCGGCTCGAACTTCGGGCTCAAGGGTATCGAAGATCTGGGCGGCGGCCTGAAAGCGGCATTCCAGCTCGAGAACGGCTACACGATCAATAACGGTGGGTTCTTCGTCGACAGTTCATCGCTGTTCTATCGTCAGGCGTGGGTGGGCGTCACGCACGACGACTACGGTTCCCTTACGTTCGGGCGCCAGTATCAGCCCACGTTCTGGGCCGTTTATCCCACCGATCCGTTCCGCGGCAACGAGGTGATGTCGCCGCTGTCGGCGGCCGCGAGTACGCTCGACAGACACACGATCGCCACTATCGCCGCAACGGGCCGCAGCAGCAACTCGATCGTCTATCAGTCGCCCGTCATGGGCGGCGTGAAGCTGTATGCGATGTACGGTTTCGCGGCCACGTCGACTCAGCCGGTGCCCATCTCTACGGGCAACATGTTCGACCTCGCGGTGACGTATGCGGGGGCGGGCGCATTCGTCGGTGTTGCGTACCAGAAGCAGCACGGCGGCACTGAAACGCTGCCGGGACTGCCGGGCGCCCTCAATCTGATGTCGACCGAGCGCTTCGCGGGCGCGCTCGCGTACCGCTTCGGCATCGTCAATCTGCAGGCCAACTACACGTACAACCGTTCGAACGATGCGCCCGCAGGTTCTCTCGCTGCCAGGCTGGGTGCAGCGAACTCGTACAGCATCGCGGAAGTCGGCGCGACGGTCCAGGCCACCGCCGC
>BBSL01000471.1 GCA_001319865.1 Burkholderia sp. E7m39
GCTTGGCATTCAGGTCGGCGCCGATCATAGCCTGTCCAAGCGCACGACGCTCTACGCGCGCGCGGGTTACATGAAGAACAACGGCGTGGCGATGATGAGCTGGCCGGGCGTCGTGGCGAGCGGGCCGAATGCGTCGCAGGAACTTGTGGCGTTGGGTATGACGCACCGCTTCTGAGCTTGCCCGCCTGTCGCGATGGTGTCGGTGAACAACCAGCTGAACTGAAGGATAACGAATGGATCTGCGAGGCAAGGTGGCAGTCGTGACAGGCGCGGCATCGGGACTCGGTCTGGCGACCTGCAAGGGTCTCCGGGCGGCGGGCGCGACAGTGGTCGGGTTCGATCTGGACCAGCGCAAGCTCGATGACGTGCTCGGCCCCGATATGACGGGTATTGCCGTCGATGTCGCGAACGAGTCAAGTGTGCAGGCAGCGATCGATGCCGTCGTGTCGCTCCATGGCGGAGTCCACGTCGCCGTCAATTGTGCGGGCGTGCTCGGCCCGTGCAAGACGATTTCGAAAGGCCAACTGTTTCCGCTCGATCTGTGGAACCGGGTGCTCGCCGTCAACCTGACGGGGACGTTCAACGTGATCCGCCACGCGGCGCTCGCCATGACGCGCAACGAGCCGGCCGGGACGGGCGAACGCGGCGTCATCGTCAACACGTCGTCGGGGGCGGCGCGCGCGGGGCAGATGGGACAGGCCGCCTACAGCGCGAGCAAGGCCGGCGTGATCGGCATGACGTTGCCAATCGCGCGCGACCTCGCCGAATACGGTATCCGCGTGGTGTCGATTGCGCCTGGCCTGTTCGAATCGGGCATGTCGGCGGGCATGCCCGCGAAGGTGTCGGACGGATTGATCGAGAAGATGCTGTTCCCACGCCGCATGGGGAACGCGGACGAGTTCGCGGCACTCGTGCGGCACGTCATCGAAAACGCTTATCTGAACGCGATGACGATCGATATCGATTGCGGAACGCGCTGACGGGTTGTGCAAGTGAAGCATGCGCCCGTCCGGCCGAAAGCCGATGGGCGCCGATGGAGAAGGTGATGGGCGCTCGGGAAAGATCGCTGCGCGGTCAGGTTGAAAAGTGGCTGGGTTCCGCTTCGCGCGAATGCATCCGCGTTACGCGGTTTGGTCATGCGCGCAGCAAGTCATGGCGCTATGTCTGTATCGAGGCGACGCATGCGGCCGGTCTGTACTCGTTCGTGTTCTTCCGGCACGATGACGGCTCATGGTGCGTGTTTCCGCCCGCCAGCGGCGGCTTTCCTGCGAGCCGCCGCGATTTCGGACTGAGCTAACGTCTGCAAGGCGCGCCGCTCAACCGCACGCGCCGATCTCCCCGCACGCGGTGCAAAAATCGCAGCCGTCCTTGCGGATGACCGCATGTGCGCCGCAGTTGCCGCAGGTGCGGCCGTGCATCGTGCGCAGTTCCTGAGCGCCGCGTACTGCTTCCGTGGTGTCGTCGATGGTCGATAGCGCATTGTCCGCAGTCGATGCATTCGGATTCGCCTGGCCGTGCGGCAAGCGCGCGAGCAGCCGCGACGGCACCTGGTTGCCCTCGGCATCGAGAAAGCCGCGGCGGTGCAAAATCTGCTGAAGCGCATACGCCAATGCCGCGACTTCCGAATCGTGCCAGCGCGGCGAACGGTGCCCATCCATCCGCTGCACTTCGCCGAGCCGCACCTGTCCGCGATCCCACGACACCTTGCGCAAGTCCTGCAGATTGCGCGCGACGAAGCCGCCGCGCGCGGCGAGCGACAACGAGCGCATGGTCGCGGTGATCCATTGCTGCGACTCGTCGCGCTGTCCGGCGGGAATGAAAAACTCGATGGGGCGCTCGATCGTCACTTCCTCGCCGCCAACGCGCCCCGTCACTTCGATGAACGACACGGCCAGATACAGCGACTTCTTACCGCCTGCCGTCAGGTATTCCACTTTCTCGATGATCGCGGGCAACTCGCCTTTCGGCCGATGATCGATCGCGATGCGCAACGGGTCCAGGTCGACTTCCGCGAGCGCATCGTCGGCCGTCGCGGCGGGCTCGCGCGACACGCTGAGCACGGCGCCGAGCGTTTCGTTTGGCCGGTACGTGGCGAGTCCCTTGAGCCCGGCCTTCCACGCGTCGAAATAGAGGCTTTCGAATGCGTCGAACGGATAGTCGGCGGGGACGTTGACGGTCTTCGATATTGACGTGTCGATGTACGGCTGCACGGCCGCCATCATGTCCAGATGGTCGCGCGCCGACATTTCCAGCGCGCTGACGAAATAATCGGGCAGACGGCTGACGTCGCCGCCAAGCTCGCGATACAGCCGGTACGCGTGGTCTTCGACGGCGAACTGCTCGCGGCTGCCGTCGGCCATCACCTTCATGCGCGTGTAGGTCCACGAGAACGCCGGTTCGATGCCATTCGAGGCGTTGTCCGCAAACGCGAGACTGACGGTGCCCGTCGGCGCGATGGACAGCAGGTGGCTGTTGCGGATGCCGTGCTTGCGGATCGCGTCCTTGATGTCGTTGGGCAGCCGCGACGCGAACGTGCCTTCTTCCAGATATTGCTTCGCGTTGAAGAGCGTGAATGCGCCGCGCTCGCGCGCGAGTTCGACGGACGCGCGATACGCTTCGTCGCGCATCAGCCGCGCGATGCGCACGGCGAAGTCGCGCCCTTCCTGCGAGTTGTAGCGCAGGCCCATCATCACGAGCGTATCGCCGAGGCCCGTAAAGCCGACGCCGATGCGCCGCTTCGCGCGCGACTCGTCGTATTGCTGCGGCAGCGGCCAGAGCGTCACGTCGAGCACGTCGTCGAGGAAGCGCACATGCGTGCGGGTGCGTTGCGCGAGCGCGTCCCAGTCGAACGACGGCGTGCCGCCGCGCCGCTGCGCGAACGGATCGATCACGAAGCGCGTGAGGTTCAGCGGACCGAGATTGCAGCAGCCGTACGCGGGCAGCGGTTGCTCGCCGCACGGATTGGTCGCGCGGATCGCTTCGACGGCGCGCAGATTGTTGTCGTCGTTCATCCGCGAGATGAACACGACGCCGGGTTCCGCGATGTCGTAAGTGGAACGCATGATGCGATCGAAGATGTCCTTCGCGCGGCGCTCGCTGTAGATCCACATGCCGTCGTCGCGCTGGCGCATGTCGTTGGCGGCGCGTAGCGCGGGCGTCGGCTCCGCGCGATGCACGAGTTGCCAGATGTCGTCGGCTTCGACGGCGCGCATGAATTCGTCGGTGACCGCGACGGAGACATTGAAATTGTTCCAGCGGCCTTTCGAATGCTTGGCTTCGATGAACTCGAGCAGATCGGGATGCGTGCAGTCGAGCACGGCCATCTGCGCGCCGCGCCGCGAGCCTGCGCTCTCGACGGTGCGGCACGAGGCATCGAACACGTCGATATAACTGCACGGCCCCGACGCCGACGAGCTGGTTGTCTTGACGCGCGCGCCGCGCGGCCGGATCGCCGAGAAGTTGTAGCCGACACCGCCGCCGCGCCGCATCGTTTCGGCCGCCTGCAGCAGCGCCACGTAGATGCCGGGCAGCCCTTGTTCGTCGACGCCCTGGATGGCATCGCCGACAGGCTGCACGAAGCAGTTGATCAACGTCGCCGCGATGCCCGCGCCCGCCGCGCTCATGATGCGGCCCGCGCCGAGCGCGCCGTTCTGCAGGTTTTCGACGAAGCGCGCTTCGATGGCGGGGCGCAAGCTTTCGGGCTCGGCGAGCGCGACGCCGCGCGCGACGCGGCGGTACACGTCATCGGCTGTCCGTTCGTCGCCTTTTGCGTATTTTTCCAGCAGGACGTCGAGCGAGAATTGCTGCGGCGCGACAGTGGTGGAGTTGGGAGCGGACAGTTCGTTATCGGTGTCAGCCATGAGCAGCCTCGGGCGGGCGGCGCTCCAGCGTGACGCGCGAAATGCGCGGCGCTGCGTCGCGTGACGGTCACCTTAGCGCACTCGGCGTGGGGGCGCAAACCGGTCGAAGCTGGCCCGCCGGTTGCGCGTCAGCGCAACGCAATCCGCATCACGCCTGCCCGCCGGGGCCGGAGGCGCCGTCGATCAGCCTTGCAACAGGCGGCTGCGCGGGCACGCCGACGCCCACCGTGGCGGCCGCCTGGCGATACAGCGCGGTCTGATTCACCTCGTTCGCAATCTGCAGGAAATCGCTGCGCCAATCGGTCATTTTCCAGCGCGCGTACTGCTCGAAAAACCAGGCACCCTCAGACGGATGCGGATAATTCACCGCTCCGTCCTCAAAAAATCGCACTGGCCTGCGCCGATCGTCGGCGCCGGCGTTCAGCAGTCTCGGCGCAATCGACGCAGCAGGCACGCCAAGGAACGCATCGGCGGCGAGCCAGCGGGCGATTTCCATGCGATGTTCGTCGCCATCGAGCCAGCGGCACGCTTCGAGCATCGTCTGCACAAGCGCGCGCGCCGTGTTCGGATAGCGCTCGACGAA
>BBSL01000472.1 GCA_001319865.1 Burkholderia sp. E7m39
CATCAGACGGTCGCGGATCTGGCGGCTCGTGACGAATTTGCCTTCCTTGCCCGCGAGCGGCGACGAATTGACGAGGAAGTTCATCGTCAGCGTCGGCTCGTCGACGGTGATCATCGGCAGTGCCTCGGGCGCTTCCGGCGCGCAGATGGTCGCGCCGATGCCGACTTCTTCGATACCGTTGATCAGCACGATGTCGCCCGCTTCCGCTTCGGCGACCTGCACGCGCTCGAGACCCTCGAACGACAGCACCTGGTTGATCTTGCGGTTCAGGATTTCGCCTTCCGGACCGAAGCGCAGCACGACCTGCTGACCCGGCTTGATACGGCCGCGCGTGATGCGGCCCACGCCGATACGGCCAACGTACGTCGAATAGTCGAGCGACGTGATCTGCAGTTGCAGCGGGCCGTCCGGATCAGCCGGACGCACGGGCACGTGCTCCAGAATGGCTTCGAACAGCGGGCGCATGTCGCCTTCGCGCACGCTCGGATCGAGACCGGCGTAGCCGTTCAGGCCCGACGCGTAGACGACAGGGAAGTCAAGCTGCTCTTCCGTGGCGCCGAGCTTGTCGAACAGATCGAACGTCTGATTGATCACCCAGTCGATACGCGCGCCCGGACGGTCGATCTTGTTGATCACGACGATCGGCTTGAGGCCGAGCGCGAGCGCCTTCTTCGTGACGAAGCGGGTTTGCGGCATCGGGCCTTCGACGGCGTCGACGAGCAGCAGCACGGAGTCGACCATCGACAGCACGCGCTCCACTTCGCCGCCGAAGTCGGCGTGGCCCGGGGTGTCGACGATGTTGATGTGCGTGCCTTCGTACTCGACGGCGCAGTTCTTGGCGAGGATGGTGATGCCGCGCTCTTTTTCGATGTCGTTCGAGTCCATCACACGTTCGGCGACTTGCTGGTTTTCGCGGAAAGTGCCGGACTGGCGGAGCAGCTGGTCGACGAGCGTGGTCTTGCCGTGGTCGACGTGAGCAATGATGGCGATGTTGCGGAGAGCGCGGGACATAGGAACCTGGGGACGCTGGAAACGGATGAAATGCCGTGGAGTGCGCCAACTGCCCAGCCACCTTCGCCAAGCCCAAAGCGCACCACTTTTGGGAACCAATAAGTATAGCACGGCCCGATGACGTATTTCTGGTATTCCCTGATAGCGCCCCACGCCGCACCGACCACGCGACCAGATCTTCGCCCCGCTACACCGGTGGATCTGTATTTTCTTCCGATGCGAGAAAGATCCTTGCCTAAGCCGTAATAACGCTTGCCGCGTCAATTAATCCTCAACTACAATCCTGCATAGTCAACCATTGCATTCGCACGAGAATCATGACCGAACCGTCCAACACGCCATCGCCCGAAGTCAGCGAATACCAATTGGGTGAAAGCGTCGGCTATCTGATTTCCCGCGTGAAATCCACGATGTCGAATCTCGTGACGCAGCGCACGATGGCCGAACTCGGCATTACCAGCCAGCAAGCGAGCGTGCTGTTCATGGTCGCGAGCGGTAAATGCCTGCTCGCCGCCGAACTGGCGCGGGAATACGGCATCGACGCGAGCGCCGTAACACGCCTGATCGACCGCCTCGAAAAGCGCGGGCTGCTTACGCGCGTGCGCAGCGAGGAAGACCGACGCGTCGTGCGGCTCGCACTGACTGCGGAGGGCCATGCGATCGCCGCGCGCATGCCCGCCGTCTTCACCAACGTGACCGAAAAAGTGCTGTCCGGCTTTTCGCCCGAGGAAACGGGGTTCCTCAAAAGCCTGCTCAGACGCGTACTGGCGAACGCGTGCGAGTCGTTCGCGGAAACCCGTGACTCGGCAAGCAATACCGATAGCAAATCGTAAGAAATTAGTTGCATCGTCCATTAAAGAAAAATGTCATTACACGCAAAGAGTCGAGCGATGAAATTCCTCTCCAGGCCTGCGCCCGTACCGGCGGCGCGGGCGGCCGTCGCTGCGGCCGTGGCAGCGGTGGCCCTTGCCGGGTGCGCAAATTATTTCGGTTTGAAGGACGACAAGCAGATCGCGAAAAGTTCGCAGTTCGAGTCGTCGCAAAGCCTGCCGGCCGAGGGCGGCCAATGGCCCGCCCTCGACTGGGCCAAGCAGTTCGATGATCCGCAGCTGCCTCAGCTGATCGCGGAAGCGCTCGAAGGCAATCCGTCGATCGCGCAGGCGCAGGCGCGCATTGCGAAGGCGTCGTCGTATATCGAATCGTCGAAGTCGGCGCTGTATCCGAAGGCCGACGCCAGCTATTCATGGACGCGCGAGCTATATTCCGAGAACGCCCTCTTCCCCCCGCCCTTCGGCGGCACGTGGTACAGCGAGAACAACGTGCTCGCGAGCGCGTCGTGGGATCTCGATCTATGGGGCAAGAACCGCGAGCGGCTCGGTCAGGCCGTGTCGCAGGAAAAGGCGGCTGAAGCCGACATGCAGCAGGCGCGCGTGACGCTCGCGTCGTCGGTGGCGCGCACCTACAACTCGCTCGCGCAGCTTTACGCGCTGCGCGACATCGCCGAGCGCGAGATCAAGAATCGCCAGACGATCGGCGTCATTGCCAACGACCGAGTGAAAGCAGGCCTCGACACGAACGTCGAGCGGCAGACGGCCAACGGCAACATCGCGACGAGTCAGTCGAACCTGACGGAGCTCGACGGCCAGATCACGACCACGCGCTACGAACTCGGCGCGCTGCTCGGCAAAGGGCCGGACCGCGGCCTGCAGATCGCCCAGCCCGTGTTCAACCCGGGCGGCGCCGTCACACTGCCCGACAACGTGCCCGCCGATCTCGTTGCGCGCCGCCCCGACATCGTCGCCGCGCGCTGGCAGGTCGAGGCCGCGATGCACGACATCAAGGAAGCGAAGGCCGAGTTCTTCCCGGACGTGAACCTCGCGGCCAGCTTCGGCTTCGATGCGTTCGGCTGGGGCAAATTCCTGACCTCGGCGAGCCGTCAAATCCAGTTCGGCCCGGCCATTCACCTGCCCATCTTCGACGCGGGCGCGCTGCGCTCGCAACTGAAGGGCCGCTACGCCGACTTCGACCTGTACGTCGCGAACTACAACCAGACGCTGATCAACGCGCTGTCCGACGTCGCCACGCAGATTTCGTCGATCCGTTCGATCGACCATCAGCAAGGCGATGCGCAGCGCGCCCTCGACGCGTCGTCCAAGGCGTACGAGCTTGCCGTGATCCGCTACAAGGCAGGGCTCTCGCCGCAGCTGCAAGTGCTGACGGCTGACCAGAACCGCCTCGCCGCCGAGCAGACGGTGACCAACCTGAAGATGCGCCGGCGCGACTTGCAGATCGCGCTGATCAAGGCGCTGGGCGGCGGTTTCGACGCGACGCAGACGGGCCTCGTCGTGCCGACGGACGCGCCTGCGTCGTCGGCGGCGGCCGCGGCAGCCGCAGCGGCCCGGCCGACGCAAGCGGCGTCGAACTAGTCGCGCGCACAAGCCCGCACAGCAACGCTCGCACAGCAAGATTGCGATCCGAATAAACGATACAGACTGAACAGAATCCGGAGCATATTCATGAGCACGCCCCAACAATCCGCGAACGCGCAGCCGGCCAGCAACGGCAAACGCAAGCGCATGATGACGCTGCTCGTCATCGTGATCCTGATTGCCGCGATCGCGTATGGCCTCTACTACTTCCTCGTCGCGCGCTTCCACGAAGAGACCGACGATGCGTATGTGAACGGCAACGTCGTGCAGATCACGCCGCAGGTGACGGGCACGGTGGTCGCCGTGAACGCCGACGACACGCAGACGGTCAAGATCGGCGATCCCCTCGTCGTGCTCGATCCCGCCGATTCGCGCATCGCGCTGCAATCGGCGGAGGCGAATCTCGGCCAGGTCGTGCGCCAGGTGCGCGGCCTCTATGCCGACGACAGCCAGTATCAGGCCCAAGTCGCCGTGCGCCAGGCCGACCTGTCGCGCGCGCAGGACGATCTGAAGCGCCGCATGCAGGTCGCGCAGACGGGCGCCGTGTCGCAGGAAGAAATCTCGCATGCGCGCGACGCCGTGAAGAGCGCGCAGGCCGCGCTCGACGCCGCGCAGCAGCAGCTCGCCTCGAACCGTGCGCTGACGGCCAACACGACGATCGCGAATCACCCGAACGTGCAGGCGGCCGCCGCGAAGGTCCGCGACGCTTACCTGAACAACGCGCGCAACACGCTGCCCGCGCCCGTGACGGGCTATGTCGCGAAGCGCTCGGTGCAGGTCGGCCAGCGCGTGTCGCCGGGCAATCCGCTGATGGCCATCGTGCCGCTGAACGCCGTGTGGGTCGACGCGAACTTCAAGGAAGTGCAGTTGAAGCACATGCGCATCGGCCAGCCCGTCGAGCTGACGGCCGACGTGTACGGTTCGTCCGTCAAATATCACGGCAAGGTAGTCGGCTTCTCGGCCGGCACGGGTTCGGCGTTCTCGCTGCTGCCCGCGCAGAACGCGACGGGTAACTGGATCAAGGTCGTGCAGCGCCTGCCCGTGCGTATCGCGCTCGATCCGCAGGAACTCGAAAAGCATCCGCTGCGCATCGGCCTGTCGATGCAGGTCGAAGTGAGCATCAAGGACGACACGGGCGGCGAACTCGGCAGCGCCGTCAACACCGTCTACCAGACCAACGTGTTCGAGAAGTATGGCGACGATGCCGACGCGGAAATCGCCCGCATCATCGCGGAGAATGCCGGTCCGAACGCCGGTCTGCCGCAAAAGACGTCAGGGGGCGCGAAGGCTGCGCCCAAGCTGATGTAAGCATCGTCCATCTGCACAACGACAAGGTTCCAACCTAGATGGCTCAGGCTCAAGCGCACGCTCCTCATCCGCCGCTCGAGGGCGCGCAACTGGTGATCGGCACCATCGCGGTGTCGCTCGCCGTCTTCATGAACGTGCTGGACACGTCGATCGCGAACGTGTCGATTCCGTCGATCTCCGGCGACCTCGGCGTGTCGTCCGATCAGGGCACATGGGTGATCACGTCGTTCGCCGTCGCGAACGCGATCTCCGTGCCGCTCACCGGCTGGCTCACCGACCGCATCGGCCAGGTGCGTCTGTTCATGGCGTCGATCGTGCTGTTCGTGATCTCGTCGTGGATGTGCGGCCTCTCGCCCAATCTGCCGTTCCTGCTCGCATCGCGCGTGCTGCAGGGCGCCGTAGCCGGCCCGATGATTCCGCTGTCGCAAACGCTGCTGCTCGCGAGCTATCCGCGTGCGAAGGCGCCGATGGCGCTGTCGATGTGGGCGATGACGACACTGACCGCACCCGTCGCCGGTCCGATCCTCGGCGGCTGGATCTCGGACAACATTTCGTGGCCTTGGATCTTCTACGTGAACATCCCGGTCGGGATCGTCGCCGCGCTCGCAACATGGGCGATTTTCCGAAATCGCGATTCCGTCATTAAGAAAGCACCGATCGATATCGTCGGTCTCGTGCTGCTGATCACGTGGGTCGGCTCGTTACAGGTGATGCTCGACAAGGGCAAGGATCTCGACTGGTTTTCGTCGACGACAATCGTCGTGCTCGGGCTCACCGCCGTGATCGCGCTAGCGTTTTTCATTGTGTGGGAATTGACAGACAAGCATCCAGTTGTCGATCTGTCGCTGTTCAAGCTGCGCAATTTCACGGGCGGCACCGTGTCGCTCGCGGTCGGTTACGGGCTTTACTTCGGCAATCTCGTGCTGCTGCCGCTGTGGCTGCAAACGGACATCGGCTATACGGCCACGGACGCCGGCCTCGTGCTGGCGCCCGTCGGCGTGTTCGCGATCATTCTCTCGCCGCTTACGGGCAAGATCCTGCCGCGCACCGATCCGCGCTACATCTCGACGGCGTCGTTTCTGATCTTCGCGCTGGTGTTCTGGATGCGCTCGCGCTACACGACGGGCGTCGACACCTTCTCGCTGATGCTGCCAACGCTGATCCAGGGGATCGGCATGGCCGGCTTCTTCATTCCGCTCGTGTCGATCACGCTGTCAGGCTTGCCGGGCAACCGGATTCCGGCCGCTTCGGGTCTGTCGAACTTCGTGCGGATCATGTGCGGCGGCATTGGCACGTCGATCTTCGAGACCGCGTGGGATCATCGCTCGATCCTGCATCACGCGCAGTTGACGGAACGCGCGAATGCGTACAACCCCGTATTCGATCAGTCGATCACGCAGATGGGCGGCGTCGGATTGAACCAGTCGCAGGCATATGGACTGTTCAATACGATGGCGACGCAGCAGGCGGCCCAGCTTGGCGTCAACGATCTGTTCTATGTGTCGGCGGGGATTTTTGTCGCGCTGATCGCGCTGATCTGGGTGACGCGCCCGGAGCGCGCGGGCGGCGGGGACGCGAGCGCGGCGGCATCGGCGGCGCATTGATGGGAGCCGCCGCTCGCTGGCATGTGTGATCCTGCTGCGAGCACGTTGCGAGCACGTCAGCGAAAAAGGCGGGACCGATGGCGGTCCCGCCTTTTTTGTTGCTCGCGAACGGCCCGGTCGTCGATCAGTCAGCTTGCTGCCGTAACGATCAGCCGCTCAGGCGCCAGCACGCCCTCGCCGATGCGCGCGACGCCAAGCAGCTTGCCTCCGCTTGCATAGACGCGCGTGCGGGTGGCGAGCAGCACGTCGTCCCGCACCGACAGATCCGCGAGACGCAGACGCTGTCCATGCAGAAAACGGCGCGTCGCTTCGGGATCGAGCTGCACGGCGGGAAACGTGGACAGCAATGCGTCGACAGGCTGCAGCCACGCGTCGCGCGCGTCTTGCGGCGCGTCGGACAACGCATCGAGCGTCACCGCGTGTTCGAGCGTCAACGCACCGACGCGCGTGCGCCGGAGCATCACGAGATGCGCGCCGCATCCGAGCGCCTCGCCGATATCCTCCGCCAGCGTCCGGACGTACGTGCCCTTGCTGCACGTCACGCGAAACGTCACGTCGGGCGGCGCGCATTCGATCAATTCGAGCGCGTGGATCGTCACGGAACGTCCTTCGCGCTCAACCGTCTGCCCGGCGCGCGCGTACTCGTACAACGGCTTGCCGTCGCGCTTGAGCGCCGAATACATCGGCGGAACCTGAACGATGTCGCCGCGAAACCGCGCGAGCACGGCTTCGACGGCATCCTGATTACAGGTCACGGCGCGCGTGTCGAGCGCTTCACCTTCGGCGTCTCCCGTCGTCGTGCGAATGCCGAGGCGCATCGTTGCCTCGTACGTCTTGTCTGCTTCGAGCAAGTCTTGCGAAAACTTCGTCGCTTCGCCGAAACAGAGCGGCAAGAGCCCCGACGCGAGCGGATCGAGCGTGCCCGTGTGGCCCGCTTTTTTCGCCAGATACAGGCGCTTTGCGCGAATCAGCGCGTCGTTGCTCGACAGGCCGACGGGCTTGTCGAGCAGCAACACGCCATCGAGCGCGCGGCGCGGCACTTTCGGGCGTTGATTCTGAGTCATATGTGCGCGTGCCTCGGACCTGCGATCAGTCGTCTTTCGCGCGCGTCGCGTTCGCCTCGTCGATCAGGCGCGACATCTCGACGGCGCGCTCGATCGTCTTGTCGTAGTGGAAATGCAGCGTCGGCACCGTGTGGATATGCAGGCGCTTGAACAATAGATTGTGCAGATGGCCTGCCGCGTGATTCAGCGCGTCCTGCGTCTGGTGCGGATCACCCGTCAGCGTCGTGAAGTAGATCTTCGCGTGCGCGTAGTCGGGCGTCAGTTCGACGCTCTGGAACGTGACGATTCCGATGCGCGGGTCTTTGACCTCACGGATCAGTTCGGACAGATCGCGTTGAATCTGATCAGCGATCTGCACGTTGCGATTGGGAGAAGTACGTTTCTTAGGCATGGTGAATCCGTGATCCGGGTTGCCGGAAAAGCAAGGTGTTCGCGCATTCGGCGGCAGCACGCCACGGACGATTTCCACGCAAACACGACACAACATTCGATACAAAAAACAAAGGGGCGGGAATGGGCTCAGCGCCCGCCCCGCCCCTCATGCACGCAACGCCGGCATTACAGCGTACGCGCGACTTCCGTGACTTCGAAGACTTCGAACTGGTCGCCTTCCTGAATGTCGTTGAAGTTCTTCACCGACATACCGCACTCGAAGCCTTGGCGCACTTCCTTGACGTCGTCCTTGAAGCGCTTGAGCGAATCGAGCTCGCCCGTGTGGATGACGACGTTGTTGCGCAGCACGCGCACCGACGACGTACGCTTGACCACACCGTCCGTGACCATACAGCCTGCCACCGTGCCGACCTTCGGCACCTTGAACACCTGGCGCACTTCGACCATACCCGTGACGACTTCGCGTTTCTCCGGCGCCAGCATGCCCGACATCGCCGCCTTCACCTCATCTACTGCGTCATAGATGATGTTGTAGTAACGGATGTCGATGCCGTTGGTCTCGGCCAGCTTGCGCGCCTGTGCGTCGGCACGCGTGTTGAAGCCGATGATGACCGCCTTCGACGCCGTTGCCAGGTTGACGTCCGACTCGCTGATGCCGCCAACTGCGCTGTGCACGATCTGCACGCGCACTTCGTCGTTCGACAGCTTGAGCAGCGACTGCACCAGTGCTTCCTGCGAGCCCTGAACGTCGGCCTTGACGATGAGCGGCAGGTACTGCACTTCGCCTTCGCCCATCTGCTCCAGCATGTTTTCGAGCTTCGCGGCCTGCTGCTTCGCCAGCTTCACGTCGCGGAACTTGCCTTGACGGAACAGAGCGACTTCGCGCGCCTTGCGGTCGTCCGGCATGACGATGACTTCTTCGCCCGCCGCCGGCACTTCCGACAGGCCCTGGATTTCGACCGGGATCGACGGACCCGCCGACTTGGTCGGCTTGCCCGTTTCGTCGAGCATCGCGCGCACGCGGCCGTAGGCGCTACCCGCCAGCACGACGTCGCCGCGATTGAGCGTACCCGACTGGACGAGGATCGTTGCGACAGGACCCTTACCCTTGTCGAGCTTCGCTTCGATCACGAGGCCCTTGGCGGGTGCTTCGACAGGCGCCTTCAGTTCCAGCACTTCGGCCTGCAGCAGCACGTTTTCGAGCAGATCGTCGATGCCCGCACCCGTCTTCGCCGACACCGGCACGAACGGCGAATCGCCACCGTACTCTTCCGGCACGACGCCTTCCGCGACGAGTTCCTGCTTCACGCGTTCCGGGTTCGCTTCCGGCTTGTCGATCTTGTTGATCGCGACCACGAGCGGCACGCCGCCCGCCTTCGCGTGCGAGATCGCTTCCTTCGTCTGCGGCATCACGCCGTCGTCCGCTGCGACCACCAGAATCACGATATCGGTTGCCTTCGCACCGCGCGCACGCATTGCCGTGAACGCTTCGTGACCCGGCGTATCGAGGAACGTGATGACGCCGCGCGGCGTTTCGACGTGATACGCGCCGATGTGCTGCGTAATGCCGCCCGCTTCGCCCGCCGCAACCTTCGCGCGACGGATGTAGTCCAGCAGCGAGGTCTTGCCGTGGTCGACGTGACCCATGACCGTGACGACGGGCGGACGCGGCAGTTGCTCGGCATCCGACACTTCGCCTTCGACGAGCATCGCTTCGGGATCATCCAGTTTCGCCGCGACGGCGTGATGGCCCAGTTCCTCGACGACGATCATCGCCGTTTCCTGGTCCAGCATCTGGTTGATCGTGACCATCTGGCCGAGCTTCATCATCACCTTGATGACTTCCGACGCCTTCACCGACATCTTGTGCGCGAGATCGGCAACCGTGATGGTTTCCGGCACGTGCACTTCACGAACGATCGGTTCGGTCGGCGCCTGGAACGTGGTGGCTTCCTGATGCTTGCCACGGCCCTTCGGACCGCCGCGCCAGCCGCGATCGACGCCGCCGCTCGTGTCGCCGCGCGTTTTGATGCCACGGCGCTTGGCTGCGTCGTCCTGCCAGCCGCCCTTGCCGCCAGCCTTCTTCTTGTCGCCAGCGCCAGCGGTACCCGACGGCTGCGCAGCCGCTGCCGGTTGCGCCGCTGCTGCGGGCGCCGGCTTCTTCGCGGCGGGACGCGCCGAGGTTTCGCCAGCGGGACGCGCCGGCTTGTGCAGCGTGCCCTTCGCTTCCGCGGCCTTCGGTGCTTCGGCGGGCTTCGGTGCCGGCTCCGGCGCCTTGACCTGCGCCTTGCGCGGCGTGTTCATCATTTCGCGGATTGCACGCGCTTCGGCTTCCGCCTTCGCACGGCGTTTCGCGATTTCTTCCTGTTCGAGGCGCGTCTTCTCGGCCTGTTCGCGTGCAGCGTCCTCGGCCTTCTTCGCCGCTTCGCGCTGCGCGGCGCGTTCTGCCGCCGCCTTCTCTTCGTCCTGCGACGCGCGCTCCTGTTGCTCGGCCTGCTCGCGAGCCGCCGCCTCGGCCACTGCCGCTGCGCGCTTCTTCGCCGCTTCCTCTTCGGCGCGGCGACGCTCCGCCTCGGCCGCCTGTTCGCGTGCCTGACGCTCGGCTTCTTCGGCTGCCAGACGCTCCTGGCGCTCCTTCAGTTCCAGCGCCTGCTTCTCGAGCAACTCTGCCTCGTGACGCGCTTGTTCCTCGCGACG
The DNA here is from genome assembly GCA_001319865.1 of Burkholderia sp. E7m39. GTDB lineage: Bacteria > Pseudomonadota > Gammaproteobacteria > Burkholderiales > Burkholderiaceae > Paraburkholderia > Paraburkholderia bengalensis. The sequence continues at coordinate 10,507 of BBSL01000472.1, forward strand.
CTGCAGTTCGAGATCTTCCGCTTCCTGACCGTTGCCCGACACTTCCGCCTGCTCGGTTGCCTCGTCACGGCGGACGAACGTGCGCTTCTTGCGCACTTCGACCTGAATGGTGCGAGCTTTACCCGTCGCGTCGGACTGCTTGATCTCCGACGTATGCCGCTTGGTCAGCGTGATCTTGCGCTTATCGGCATCGTTCGAGCCGTGTGACCTGCGCAAGTGGTCAAGCAGACGCGCCTTGTCCGTTTCGGACAAGGCATCGTCTTCACTCGCTTTCTGAACACCCGCCGCGTGCAGCTGCTCGAGCAGCACGCCTGCAGGCATTTTCAGTTCCGCGGCAAATTGGGCTACGTTGTTACTCGCCATTCATTCCTCTTAGTGCAAGGACCGATTCCTTGCGGTTAGCATCGGGTCATGCAGCCTTGCGGCTGCGATCAGATTAGTGGTTCATGGTCGTGGATCTCATTGAAACCAGTGTTCACGGGCCTTCATGATCAGCGCCTTGGCGGCGTCGTCATTCATCCCCGTCATCTCGACCAGCTCGTCGACAGCCAGTTCGGCCAGCTCGTCGCGCGTCTGGATCTGATGCTCAGCCAGCTTCGCGAGCAGCTCGGCGTCCATGCCGTCGAGGCTCTTCAGATCGAGCGCAACGCCCTCGACCTTTTCTTCGTTCGCAATCGCCATCGTCAACAGGGCGTCACGGGCGCGGTTGCGCAACTCGTGAACCGTGTCTTCGTCGAATGCTTCGATTTCGAGCATCTCGTTGAGCGGCACGTAAGCGATCTCTTCGAGACTCGTAAAACCTTCGTCGATCAGGATGTCGGCGACTTCCTCGTCGACATCGAGACGCGCCATGAACAGGTCGCGCAACACGCTGCGCTCCTGGTTCTGCTTTTGCGCAGACTCGTCCGGCGTCATGATGTTGATCTGCCAGCCGGTCAGTTCGCTGGCAAGACGCACGTTCTGGCCACTGCGGCCGATAGCGACGGCCAGTTCGTTTTCGTCGACGACGACGTCCATCGAATGCTTTTCTTCATCGACGACGATCGACTGGACAGCTGCCGGCGCGAGCGCGCCGATCACAAACTGGGCGGGATCTTCCGACCATAGCACGATGTCGACGTTTTCGCCACCGAGCTCGTTGCGCACAGCCTGCACGCGCGAGCCGCGAATGCCGACGCAGGTGCCGATCGGGTCGATGCGCTTGTCATAAGCGATCACGCCGATCTTGGCGCGCACGCCGGGATCGCGCGCTGCCGCCTTGATTTCCAGCAGGCCCTGCTCGATTTCCGGCACTTCCATTTCGAACAGCTTCATCAGGAACTCGGGCGCCGTGCGGGACAGCTCGATCTGCGGACCGCGCGCGGTGCGATCGACCTTGGCGATATACGCGCGCACGCGGTCGCCGACGCGCAGGTTTTCCTTCGGTATCAGCTGGTCGCGGCGCAGCAGCGCTTCGACGCGGCCCGATTCGACGATGAAATTACCCTTGTCGAGACGCTTGACGGTGCCCGTCATGATGCTTTCGCCGCGCTCGAGGAAGTCGTTCAGGATCTGCTCGCGTTCCGCGTCGCGCACTTTTTGCAGGATCACCTGCTTGGCAGCCTGCGCGCCGATGCGGCCGAATTCGATCGACGGAACGGGCTCTTCCAGGAAGTCGTCGATCTGCGCGTCGGGCTTCTGTTCGCGCGCTTCGAACAACAGGATTTCCTGATCCGGCTCCTGCAGGCCCGCTTCGTCGGGCACGACTTTCCAGCGACGGAAGGTTTCGTGCTCGCCGCTTTCACGGTCAATATGAACGCGGATGTCCGCGTCTTCGTCGAAGAGTTTCTTGGATGCAGACGCGAGCGCTGCCTCGAGCGCGGCAAACACCACGTCCTTGTCGACATTTTTCTCGCGTGCCAGCGCATCCACCAGCATCAACACTTCGCGACTCATTGTTTGCGGCTCCTAAAGTCAACTTTCGGAACGAGGCGTGCCTTGTCGATATCCGCGAGCGTGAAATCCAGCATCGCGGCGCCTTCCTTCCCTTCAAATTCCAGACCGATCGTTTCGCCCTCGGGAGCATGCAGAATGCCCCGGTACGATTTCCGTCCGTCCAATGGCTTTTTCAATGTGATGACCGCCTCGCTGCCCGCGAAGCGTTCGAAGTCCGCCAGTTTCTTCAGCGGGCGGTCGAGTCCCGGCGACGAGACTTCCAGCCGCTCGTAATCGATATTTTCGACTGTCAGAACGTGCTGGAGCTGACGGGTAACTTTTTCGCAGTCTTCGATCGCGATCCCGGCGGGCTGGTCGATATACACGCACAGCATGCCGCGCCCGGTGCGCTCGAGATCGACGAGCTCGTAGCCGAGGCCCACGACCGTGGTTTCAATCAGTTCCGTCAGTTGCACAGTGCTGCCCTCTAAGATGTTCGCGCTGCAAGCCTTTGCGATACACCCGCGGGCTGCGCGCCAAGCCGGCGCACGTTCGTGCTACCCGAGATGCCGACCAACGTGAGAACTGAGCGGCAAAAAAAAATGGGCGAAACGCCCATCATCTTATTGCCGGTGGTCGCACCTGAGCCGCACATGAAACCGCACGCCCAGTGACTTCGTGATTGTAGCCTTTTTTCACGACGAACGCAAACCGCCAGCCGGCGCCGTATCTGCATTTGCGGGCGATTTCGGCGCGATCAAGCCTTGAAAATGGGCTTTTTCTGCACTTCCCGAACCGCTTGCCGATGCGTCGACGGACACGCGAAGCGTCTGAATGGCTGTCGATTTTTGCTGACTTTTGCTGACGACAGGCAGCGCGAGACGCGGCTGCCTGCCGCTAACGGAAATGAACGAACGCGTGAACCCGCGAGATCAGCGTCCGCGCGAGCGATTGCGTTGCGCGCCGCCGCCGCTGCTGTTGCCGCTATTGCGACTGCCGCCGGCGTTCGTGTTGCCGCCAGCGCGGTTGCCGTTGCTCGCCCGATTGCCATTGGGCGCGCCGTTGGTCGGGCGGTTGCTGCCGCGTTTCGCATTGCTGCCCGCTGCCGCGCGGTTACCCGAAGGCGCGCGATTGCCGTCGACGTCGCGGCCGCCACGGCCGCGTCCTTCGCGATTGCCGCCCGCGTTGCCAAAGCCGCCGAGCCCCGAGTTCAGTGCGCCGAACGCGCCTGCGCCCTTGCCGCCCCCGCGCCGCCCCTGAGCGCCGCCGCGAGGTTGCTGCTCAAAGCGGCCATGCGACATCAGCACGGGCTCACGGTTGATGAAGCCCATCGACGTCTGCATCGGATCGGGTTGACGGCGTTCCGGCTCGTTGCGGCGTCCGACCTTTTCTTCCGTCGGCGCCTTCAGGCCCACCGACGCCATCAGGCTGCGCACCTGATTGTCCTCGAGCTCTTCCCAGCGACCGCGCCTCAGGCCGCGCGGCAGTTGGATCGGACCGTGGCGCGTGCGGATCGAGGCGGCTCACCATCAGGCCGACCGCCTCGAACATACGGCGCACTTCGCGATTGCGGCCTTCAGCAAGCGCGACGTGATACCAGTGATTCGTGCCTTCGCCACCGCCGTCTCGGATGCGCAGGAAATTTGCCGGACCGTCGTCCAGTTCGACGCCGTGCAGCAGTTTCTGGCGGTTGCCTTCCGTCAGTTCGCCGACCACGCGCACCGCATATTCACGCTCGACACTGTAGCGTGGATGCATGAAGCGGTTCGCCAGATCGCCCGACGTCGTCAGCATCAGCAGGCCTTCCGTGTTGAAGTCGAGACGGCCGACGGCGAGCCACTTGGCCGTTTTCATCGGCGGCAGCTTGTCGAACACGGAAGGACGGCCTTCGGGATCGGCGTGACTCACGATCTCGCCGGTCGGTTTGTGATACAGCAGCACGCGCGGCGGCTTGCTCTGCAGCTTGCGCTTGATCGGCTTGCCGTTGATGCGCACCAGATCGGTCGGCAGGATGCGCTGGCCGATGTGCGCCGGCTCGCCGTTCACCGACACGCGGCCTGCGATGATCAACTCTTCCATGTCGCGACGCGAACCCATGCCTGCGTCGGCGAGCACCTTGTGCAGCTTGGGCGCGTCGTCGTCCGGCGACAGCACGCGCTTCGGAGCCGCCGCGCGGCCACGGCGCAACATCGGCGCGCGCACGCCGCCCGTCGCGGAATTGTCGGCATCGAAAGCGGGCGACGTCACCCAGGCGAACAGGTCGTCCTGCTTGTCGCCTTCGGCCGCGGCAACAGGCGCCACATCACCGCTTGCGCCCCCACGGCTCTTGCGCTGCCCGCCCTGTTGCGCGCCGCGCTGGGCGCCTTGCTGGCCAGCGTGCTTGCCGCCCGCGCGACGGCCGCCCTGGCCGGTTTGTCCGCCTTGTCCTTTCGCACCCGCGTCCTTACGCGGCGCGCGCGCCTGCGCGACGACTTCGCCCTCGGGCGGCGTTTCCGCTGCCGCGGGCGCCGGCTGCCCGGCGGCATCGGCGGCCTTCGCCTTCGTCCCCGCGCGGCGGCGCGCAATCAGGCTGCGCGGACCACGGCGCAGGCCGCGTCGCGGACGCTCGTCGCCCTCGCCCTCCGGCGCTGGCGCCGCCCGTTCGCTGTCGCCCGCCGGCGCTTGCGCCGTGCGCGTTTCGTCGGGGCGCGCAGCAGCGACGGCGCGCTCGGATTCGGACGAATCGGTGTCGTGGATGTCTGTCAAAACAACCTCAAAATGTCAGGTCGCGCGCCCGTTGCGGGCGCGTCAAAAAGTACGGTTACGTCAGGCGCTGCGCGACTCGGCTTCGTCGGTGTATTCGCCTGCGTCCTGAGCGGCGTCGCGGCGATCGTGACGATCGTCGCGTGCCGCTTCGCTCTGGTCTGGTTCGGCCGGGTTGGCGTGGTCTGCGTGCCCGGTCTCGTTGTGAGATTCGCGCATGTCTTCGTGTTCGTATTCGGACTGCGCGGCGGCGCCGGCTTCATCAGCCAGCTCCATTCGATGCGTCGCCTCGTCGGCGATTCGATGCTCGGTGGTCGCGACGGCGTTTTCCGTTTCGCCTGCGCCGGCCACCTCGGCTTCTTCTTCGGCTTCAATAGCCTGGCCGTGCGCATTGTCGCCGGGTTCGTCCTGCGATGCCGGCGCTTCCTGCACGGAATGCGCCACACTTTCCGCCGACAGGGCTTGCGCAGCAGCAACCGTCATGCCATCGGCGCCGATTTCCGATGCCTCGGGCGCAAGGGCTTCGGTCTCGGCGGCCTCGCCATCCGGAAACTCGATCGCGTGCTGCGCGAGCAGATCGATATTCGTCTGCGCCGACGGATCATCGAGCGGCGGCAGTTCCTCGAGCGACTTCAGCCCGAGATCGTCGAGGAAAGAACGCGTGGTCGCGTACAGCGCCGGGCGGCCCGGCACGTCACGATGGCCGATCACTTCGATCCAGCCGCGGTCTTCGAGCTGCTTCACGACCTGCGTGTTCACCGTCACGCCGCGAATCTCTTCGATATCGCCGCGCGTGACAGGTTGCCGGTACGCGATGATCGCAAGCGTCTCGAGCACCGCGCGCGAGTACTTCGGCGGCTTCTCGGGATGCAGGCGATCGAGATACGTGCGCATCGCCGGCTTGCTCTGGAAGCGCCAGCCGGAAGCCAGTCCGACGAGTTCGACGCCGCGTCCGGACCAGTCCTGCTTCAGGTCTTCAAGCAGCGCGCGGACCGTGTCCGCCGACACGCCGTCGGCAAAGAGCTTACGCAAATCACCGAGCTTTAACGGCTCCTGCGCGCAGATCAAGGCAGTCTCGAGGACGATCTTCGCCTCTTGGGTATTCATGCAGCTAGGTCAGACCCTGTGGTCAAAGAACCGGATCAAACAGACGATGTGGAACTGAAGACGCGCTCGCCCGATTCTGATCGGTCATATTGATGGGAGCACGCACCGGGGGAGGCGAAAAAGGCATCGAGCCAAACCCAGCCGGACGACGGAGCAGCGAAATTCCGCGAGGGAACCGCGTGACTGGCTGCCATATTACGCAAAAACAATCGGTGCGTAAAGACGAAATCCAGACTGCACCTTAATCGACATTTCCGGCGCTGCGTGACGGATCGGCGCGACGGCCGTCGCTGGCCTCCGCTGCCGTCGACGCCGCGGGTCAGCGCCCGATGCCGTGCCGCTCGAGATACCCTTTCAATCGCTCGACACCTGCGTCGAGCCGCGCCGGATCGCATGCATAGCACCAGCGCACGAAGCCCTCGCCCTCCGGCCCGAACGCGCTGCCGGGCGCAAGCCCGAGCCCGGCCTCGCGCACCAGCGCCTTGCATAGATCGAGGCTGTGCGCCGCGCCCGGCAACGCGAAGAACACGTACATCGCGCCCGGCGGCGCCTTCACGTCGACGCCCGGCAGCGCCGACAGCGCGCGTACCAGATGATCGCGCGACGCCCTCAGATCCGCGACCAGATCGCGCGTGAAAGCCGCGCCCTGCTCGATGGCCGCGATGCCCGCCTGTTGCACGAAGGCGGGCGCACAGGACGTGTTGTACTCGACCAGCTTGCCGAGATCGTCCATCAGCGACGCGGGCGCCACGATCCAGCCGAGGCGCCACCCCGTCATCAGCCATGCTTTGGAGAACGAGTTCACGCAGATCACGCGCTCGTCCCGCGCGGCGAGATCGAGGAACGACGGCGCGCTGAGCGGCGCTTGCCGCCCCCCGCCGTCCGCGTAGTAAAGACGCTCGTAGACTTCGTCGGCGACGACCCAGATGCCGTGCCGCCGGCAATGCTCCAGCACGGTGCGCTGCTCGTCGCGCGTCATGACCCAGCCGGTCGGATTGTTCGGCGAGTTCAGCATCAGCAGTTTCGTGTCCGGCGTGAGCGCCCCGAGCAGGCGTTCCAGATCGAGCTGCCAGCCCTGTGCCCCATAAACGAGCGACACCGTTTCGACATGCGCGCCAAGAATTTTCGGAATCTCGACGAGATTCGGCCATAACGGCGTCACGGCAACCACGCGGTCGCCTGCGCCGACGACCAGCTGCGCAGCCAGCATCAACGCGTTGACGCCCGCGCTCGTCACGGCCACGTGTTCCGCCGACGTCGGTCCGTGCAGTTCGCTCACATATCGCGCGAGCGTCGCACGCAGCGGCGCAATGCCCAGATTGTGCGTGTAGAACGTCGCGCCCGAAGCCAGCGCCGCGCTCGCGGCATCGCGGATGAACGGCGGCGTCACGCGATCCGATTCGCCGAACCAGAACGGCAGCACGTCGGGCACGCCGAACCCGGCATTCGCCACTTCGCGGATCTGCGACGGGCGCAACGCGCGCACGGCATCGCGTGCATCGGGCCTTGCGCGAGGCGCCAGGTCGGGCATCAGAGAATGAGGCTGGGGCAAGTCCGTTTCGCGCATCGAGGGTTCCGGCGGATCTGTCGAAAGTGGCGAGTGTAACGCGCCGCAAACGGCGGACGGTGCGAATCCAGCAAACCCCGCCAGCAAATGCCCCAGTAAAAGGGCCAGCAAGCAGGCCCAGCACGCAGGGCCAGCACGCGGGGCCAGCAAACGCGCCGGCGCAAAGCCGCGTCAGCGCAGATCCTCGGTGCGGCCCGGCACCTGATGAATCAGATTCCACACGGCGTCGGCCGCGGGCGACAGCGAGCGGTCGCGCCGCCGCACCAGCTCGACCGTGCGCTCGGCGCGCGGCACGAGCGCTCGCGCGACCAGTGCGGAATCCGCCGGCAGCGGCAGCGCGAGCCACGGCAGCACGCTCACGCCGACGCCCGCCTGCACCAGCCCGAACACCGTCGACGGATGGCCGAGCTCCTGCACGACGTTCGCGCTCACACCGTGCGATTCCAGCGCGGCGTCGATGATCGGCCGGCTACCCGACGCCTGGTCGAGCATCACGAGCCGCTCGCCGTCCAGTTCGCGCCACGCCACTTCGCGCCGCGCCGCAAGAGGATGGTCGTCGCGCGACACGAGACAGAACGAGTCGGTCATCAGCGGCTCCGTGACGAGGTCATCGGCGGAAAGCGGGCCGATCACCACGCCGAAGTCCACCTCGCCGGACTTGACCTTGCGCACGACGTCGCTCTGCACGTCGTCGCGCAGGCCCAGCGTGATGTACGGAAACTGCCTGCCGCACGCCGCGATGATGTTCGGCATCAACCGGCATGCGATGGTCGGGCTCGCCGCGACCATCACCCTGCCGCGCCGCTGTTCGCCGATTTCGCGGATTTCCCGCAAGGCGTCGTCGAGATCGGTCAGCAGCCGCGACACGCTCGCCACCAGATTGCCGCCGACGTCGGTCAGCTGGACTTCGCGCGTGGTCCGGTCGATCAGCTTCAGGCCGATTTCCGCCTCGAGCTCACGCACGCACCGGCTGACGGCCGACTGCGTCAGCCCGATTTCGCTGCCCGCGCGGCTGAAACTCTGCAACCGCGCGACCTCGATGAACACGCGCAGTTGACGCAGCGTTACATTCATCCACTCCCCTCATGAATCGTGTCGTTTGATGCCGATCTTACGCGCCGGGACCGGCTCGCGCACGCTTCCGGGGCTTTCGCTGCAATGCAGCAAGAAGGCGCAGACGCACGCGGGACGGGCCTGATTGCACAAGATTGGTGATTGTCCCGATTTGCGCGATAGCTTTTTTGGATTCTCATACGGGCCAGGCTAGCGCCCGTATCGGCTTGATCCGGCGGGGCTTCGAGGCGGTTTGAAGCAAGGTGGCACGCTTCATGCATTTCCCCTTGCACAAGAGTCGGCACCGAATGGACTGGTGAAAAAAACACGGTCCGTCGGACATGAGCCGGCTCTCCGCCGGCGTCCGGAACCGATCCGGGCGCATGAAGAGTGCGCAGCGCGGGGCAGCGCACCGGAGTTAGCTTCGCTGAGGTGAAACATGATGGTGTTCGACGATTTGAGAGACAACGAGTGGGCGCTGGTTGAGGCGTTGTTCTGTGCGGAGCCGGCACGGAGCGAACGCCGTGGTCGACCACGCGTCGAAGCTCGCGCGGTAGTGAACGCCGTGTTGTGGGTTTTGTCGACGGGCGAGGGCTGGTCCAAGTTGCCGGGCCGTTATCCGTCGCCGCCGACGTGCCGTCGTCGTTTCGACGAATGGCAGGCCGACGGCACGCTGGCTGAGATTGTGAAGCGTCTCGGTTCGAGCGGCCGCGAGATTTCGCTGCGCGGTCGCATCGGCGCGACGGCTGCCAAGCCGCCCGCACCGCCGAGCCGCGATCGCCTGCGCGGCGCGTTCTGGACCAATCCGGAATCCTGGCGCGCGCCCGTCAAGATGGCGTGACAGAAAGCCCCATGCCGCCGGGCGCCTTCGGGCGCCCGGTGCGTTTCCGAGGCCGGCGCAGCCCGGCCGGATTCTCCCTTTCGCGCGTAGCATCGTTCCGTCAAGCGGTTCGCGCGGTGTTCAGCGCGATTCACGCGTAATACGCGCCCACTCGACGGGATCACGGCTCTCCGCGCCGCACGGTCTCCAACCGCCTGTCGCGATGACTCCCGCCCGCCGTTCTTTCGGCCGGTTACACGCTGCGCGCGCCCGAACGCCGGGGGCCGCCTCCAACTCTAGCGCCTGCGCGCGCTTCGCCCGTTTCCGCCGACCCGACACGCATATCGTTCGTGACGGGACGAAACATCCATTTACTCTTATTTACAGCACGCTTTCGCAGTGCGGCATACGGTACGAGTATGCAAACAAGTCCGCCCCGACCGGCTTGTCGGGAGTCGATCATGAGGCCCATGTCACTGCGTGTCTGCGGCGCGGTCGTTGCGCTGCTTGCCGCGACTGCCTTTGCGCAACAACGCCCGCAGGGCTGGAACTGGCGGCCGGAGCAGCCGGCGACCCTCCAGGCCTGGCAGCAGGCGGAAACACGCAATCAGAATTTCACGCCGCCGACGCCGCGCGGCGACCTGCGCGGCGATATCGCCAGCAACGTGCGCGCGCGCCCGGACGGGCAGCGCGAGGAAGCGTCGCAGCGGCGCGGCCCGGCTGCGCACTGAACGCGACTGAATCGCCGGCGCGGCCCCGCCGATGTGAATCGAGCGAGCCGGCATCGACGAAGATCTGCAATATCGGGAACCACCGGCCGTATCGCCAGTCTCATCATTGCCATTAAGCACAGCGTGGCAGAAGTAATTCCGGTATGCCCGTATCCTCGCGATACGGGCTTTTTTTTGCACACGCGATGCAGCGCGAAAAGCGCCGCAGGATCTGTGGGCGCCGTCGGCATAAAGGAAGTATTGAAACGCGGAATTGGCGGCGACACGCCCTCGACGCGTCGCGACTGACGCGTTTTGCGCGCGCCCACTGTTCTCGTGAGCGCCCGTCCTGCAAGAGCCGGCCGCCTAGACGGCGGCTGCCCTCTCTCCGGCTACAGCGCCGGCGAAAACGTAATCCCGCATACGGCGCGCGTCCCAGTCGAGCGAACGCTCGTCGCGCGCAAGCCGCGCAAACTCAGAGCGGCCTCGTTCGGTCAGCACCGCGATGTCCACAGGAGCATGGAAACCCGGCGCGGGAGCCACCGTCCGTTGCCGAACGGTGTCCATCATGCCAAGCGAACGGAGATACTGAAAAACGCCTGGGCGCTTCGCCCACGGCACCTGACGGTATTGCGCCCGTCGCAGCGCCTCGAGTACAGCTTCGTTCGAATAAGTGGTCATCTCACTTCTTTCTTAAAGTGCAGCCAAGACTTATTTGTTCGCGACACAATGGCGCGTCTGTCGACACGCGCACCGCGGACAGCGTCAGAAATCACGCTTTTATCCGCCAATGCAGGCATTGGCCGCCGTTTATTTCGGTCCCCCGTGTGAACGCCGTGCTAGCGTTCTGCTTCCAATGGACGGCGATGCAACCGTGATGGCGCGATGGTCCGCCTATGGAAATGTCCGAATACCATACGTTACCCCAATAAAATTGATTCTCTTAACTTTATTGCTGCTTTTTTTTGTCTAGCTTTTATGCTGCTGCGCAGCGCCCGCACACTGATCGGCGCGCTCACCATCGTGGTCTTCTGGGCGCTCGGCGCCGGCTGGCTGGCCCAGCCACTGCTCGATCTCGCCCAGCGCGGCGCGCCGCCCGGCGGCCAGACGGTTGCTCCCGCAACCTACGCAACCCGCACCGCCATCGTGATGCTCGGCACAGGCACCATTCACCGCGACGGCAAGCTGGTTCCGCCGAAGGACGCGATTGCCCGAATCGTGACGAGCGCCGGCCTGTACGCGCGCTGCAAGCAGGTCGGCCGCGTGTGTCACGTGATAGTAAGCGGCGGCAATCCGCAGGAGCACGAGTCGACGGAAGCCGACACCTACCTGCCCTATCTGCTGCGCGAAGCCGTGCCGCGGGACGATATCGTTCTCGAGAACACCAGCCTCACGACGTACGAAAACGCCCGTAACGTCGCTGCCATTCTGCCGGACGGATATTACGGTTCGTTGATCCTCGTCACGTCGGCCTATCACATGCCGCGGGCGCTGCTGGACTTCCATCGCTTCGGCATGAACCCGCTGCCCGTTGTGTCGAACACGCGACGCGCGACGCGCGGCCTGCTGCCGCGCCGGGAAAACTTTTTCGACGCCGAAATCGCACTGCATGAACTGATCGGCATCGTGCAGTTCCACGTTTACCGGCAGCTCGGCTGGTTTTGATCCCGTCCCGGTCACGCAGGTCCTGATTTGATTAGCTATCCGATCCATACGTGGAGGCGGCAGCTGGCGCGCGTGCCGCGCCGATCGACCATCGGTTGCCGTTGCCAGCGGGAAAATCTGACTTGCCGCGACACGCGCGGCGAAGCGCAGCACAATACGTTTCATGCGCGCCACGCTTGTCTCACGCGGCTTCCTGCGCGACGCGCACAGATGTAACCAGACGTAACCGTATGTGAATTCTGTTACAGCAGACGCGCTGGACTGAACATTGCTGGCTAGAATTCACTGTCGTACCACTGGACAGGTCATCCTCGGGTCCACAACCACTCTCTCTACGGAGGCAACGATGAAGAAAGTGTCCCTGGCAATCCTGGTATCCCTCTCGGCACTGACGGGCGCGGCTTACGCGCAGCAGGATCAAGGCATCATGATGAGCACCGACCCGGCAAAGGCCGCCGACGTCGAGCAGCGCGCGCAAGACCTGCAGGCGAAGCAGCAGGCGATGGAAAGCGCGCCTGCCGCACCGATGAAGCATCACAAGGGTTCGATGCATCACAAGAAGCCGGCAGAGCCTGCTCAATAAGCGCCGCGCGACACAGTCGCGAACCGGCGCCCGCGGTGGGAGCCGGTTCAAACGCAGTCCGCGCATGCTCTACGCACGCCAGGTTGCGTCAAACGAAAAGCCGAAGCCGTTTGTCACGGCCTCGGCTTTTTTGTGTGCGCAAACATGGGTGAATGCCTGGCAAAGCATGTGCGAGGCGCGCAACGACGTTATGCTAAAGTCGCGCACCAACGAATCCATCCAATTGACACAACCCGCGTGCGCCCCTGGTGCGGAGGACAGAATGAGCAACATCCAGCTGGACATCGAATGGACTGAAGCAGCATCCCGCAAGATCGAAAAACTCATGCCGCGCGGCAATCAGGATGCGTTCCTCGCGCTGCCGCCCGTCGAGTGTCTGCCGATGGAAGGCGACGTGCTGTTCCTCGGGCCGTCCGGCAAGCAGCAGCCGTTCATCGTCGCCGAGCGCCAGTACCATCACGACGGCGACGCCGACTGGACCATCATCCTCATTCTCGACGTGCCGCAGTCGACGCACTGATCGTGTCCGCCAGGCGGGCTCCCGGCTTCGCCCGAGCCCGTCTTGCCCAACCGGACCATTGCCGCGACGGGAACGATCGGACCGATAAAACCGGTTGAACCGACTGAAGCGCCCTACGCGATCTTCGACACGATGCGAAGTTCCGCGTATTCGACCCACTCCGCCGACGCCTTCCTGTACGCCTCGATATGCGCCGACTTCGCGTGCGCAGCGAGTGCCTCTTCGCTTTCCCAACGCTCGAAGAAAATGAAGCGCCGCGGCTCGCGCAGATCGCGGTGCAGATCGTACTGCAACGCGCCGCGTTCCTTGCGCGTCGGTCCGACGATACCTTCGAGCGCCGCGCGTAATTGCTCTTCATGCCCCGGCTTTGCAACCGAGATCGCCACGACTGCGATTTCAGACATGCCCCACTCCTCTTTTTGAAAACCAGCAGCATAACGTCACTGCCATAAAAGCACTGGCAATCTGCGCCAACATCGAGCCATCTTGCGCAGCCCGATGCACCCGTCTGTGATAACCCGAACATTCACATTGCATACTTGCTGCTAGACTGATTTCGGCACATCGAACTGCACCACTGAGCCACTGAGCGGAGTCGCGCGTGAACGGCATCGATCTGACTGCCTTCGGGCCCGACCTCCATTGCGCCGTTGTCGCACATGCCTGCCGCCGGCATGTTGCTGCATCCGGGCGAGCGCCGCACGCTGCATAGGACAATCTGCCGTCATGCCTAACGTCGACGATACGACGCTCACCGGCCTTCTGCAGCACATGGTGCAGGACGAGGCCGGATGGGCCGCGCCGTGGCGAACCATCACCTTGCGCAGCGTCTTCCAGCCCGTCGTGTCGGTGACGCACCAGCGCGTGGTCGGTTACGAAGCGTTGCTGCGCGCGTTCGATCCCGTCGGACACCCCATCTCGCCCGCCGTGCTTTTTTCCGGCACGCGCTCCACGGCCGACGCGCGCGCGCTCGATCGTCTTGCTCGCTGCCTGCATGTGGCGAACTTCATGGCGCAAGGCATAGAGACAGGCTGGTTGTTTCTGAACACGCGTCCGCAAGTATTCGAAACGGGTTGGCCGCAGCGTCCGTTCATCGATGAACTGTCAGAGCATTTCGGACTGCCTCAGGAACGCATCGTGATCGAAGTGCTCGAGCAACCGGCCGACGACGAGTCGGCCGTCGCCAGCATGCTGGCCGCATCGCAGCCGCGCGAGTTCCTGATCGCCATCGACGACTTCGGCACCGGCTTTTCGAACTTCGACCGCGTGTGGCGCTTCAGACCCGATATCGTGAAGCTCGACCGCTCGCTGGTGGCGCGCGCGGGCCGGCACGACAACGACAACTCGCTGATCGGTCATCTGATCAACATGCTGCATCAGTCGGGCACGCTGGTGCTCGCGGAAGGCGTCGAAACGGAAGACGAACTGATGACGCTGATGCAGGCCGACGTCGATTTCATCCAGGGTTACTGGTTCGGTCAGCCCAAGGCGTCGATGCAGGCGGCGAGCGCGCGCGTGCCCGAGTTGATCGAGCAGATGTGGGAGCGGTTCGAGAGCTATGGGCGCACGCATTCGCGCTACCAGCGGCCGGGCTTCGAGGGGTTCACGGAAGCGGTGCTGGCGGGCGCCTCGCTCTACGTGCAGACGGGCGACCTCGCGCAGGCCGCGCTGCCCGTCTTCCTGCTGCCCGACGCGCGCCGCGTGTTCGTGCTGAGCGATCGCGGCGAACAGCTGCAGCCGTCGATCACGCCTTGCGGCACGCCGGCTCCGCCCGCGCGGCTCGCGCCCCTCTTTCCCGACACGCGCAACAACTGGTCGCGGCGCGCGTACTTCAAGCATGCGCTCGCCGCGCCCGGACGGGTCGCGATGATGGGACCGCACTGCTCGCTGATCGACGGCCAGGATTGCTACACGGCGGCCGTCACCGTCGAGCGCGACGGCGCGACGCACGTGTTCTGCGTGGATTTTCTGCCGGAAGTACGCAATCCGAGCCCGGTTTGACGCGTGGGCGCGGGTGTCAGTCGTGATCGATGCGCCGCCGCGCGGATTTGACGTCGCCGCGCCGCGCCTTGCTTTCGAGCCGCCGTTCTTTCGACGCGCGCGTCGGCCGCGTCGCGACACGCGCCTTGCGGGTCACGCTGACGCTGTCGATCAGCGCATCTAGCCGCGCGAGCGCCGCCGCGCGGTTCATTTCCTGCGTCCGGTATTCCTGCGCCTTGATCACGACCACGCCGTCGCGCGTCAGCCGATGGTCGGTGATGGCGAGCAGGCGCATCTTCAGCACGTCGGGCAGCGACGACGCGCGCACGTCGAAGCGCAGATGAATCGCGCTCGACACCTTGTTGACGTTCTGTCCGCCTGCGCCCTGCGCGCGCACAGCCGTCAGCTCGATTTCGTTCGGCGGGATCGGATAGCGTGAAGTCATGTGAACGTGCAGCAACGGACAAATGGCAAGTGTAACCGGCGGCGAGTGACTGGCGGCAAATGACGGGCGGCGAATGAACTGGCGCGTCTCCTTCGGATCAGAGTTCATGCGGCATTCATCCGGATGTTCGACCCGTGCTGTCATGCCGTGTGTCTACCCGTCGGCACCGATCTCGCCCATACTGACATTTTTCGCTCCTGGGTCATTCATCGTGACGAAACTGCGCCCCGCGCTGGTACTCGAACTCGTGGTCAACCTCGTGCTGCCATGGGTGACGTACCGTCTCGCGCAGCCGTACTGGGGCGAGACAGGCGGACTGCTTGCGTCGGCCGTGCCGCCTCTTGCCTGGAGCATCGTCGAGCTGGTGCGCTTCAGGCGCGTCGACGCCGTCAGCCTGACGGTGCTGCTCGGCATCGTGCTGTCGATCGGTGCGATGGCGCTGGGCGGCGATCCGCGCATGCTGCTGTTTCGCGAGTCGCTGGCGTCCGGCGCGATCGGCGTTGCGTTCCTGCTGTCGCTCTTGCTGCGTCGGCCCGCCATTTTCTACCTGACGCGGGCTTTCATGGCGCGCGAGATGACCAACGGCGCCGCCCATATCGACATGCTGTGGCGCGAGCGCCCCGCTTTCGCCGCCGCGATGCGCGTGCTGACCATCACCTGGGGCACGGGCCTCACAAGCGAAACGGCGCTGCGCGGCTGGATGGCGTGGCATTGGCCCATCGAGCGCGTGCTGGTCGTGTCGCCGTTCGTCGGCTACGGGATCTTCGGCGGGCTGATGATCTGGACGCTGTGGTATCGGCGTACGCTGCACGATCTGACGCACAACCCAGAATCCGAAGCACAGACACCGGGCAACACAGCGGCGAACTAACGCCGTTCGTCCCCGTCTTCGCCTCCTTCGTTATCCCCCTCTTCGTATTCCCGCGCCGCTTCGGCGATTCGCGCCGCGAGCCCCGAATCGCGCTGTGTCGGCGTGGCGATCGCGCGCATCAGCACCTGACGCGAGCCGATCACCTCGACGCGCTCGCGCGCCCGCGTGACGGCCGTGTACACGAGTTCGCGCGACAGCACACGGCTGAACGTAGACGGCAGCATCAACACGGCATGATCGAACTCCGAGCCCTGCGACTTGTGGACGGTCAACGCAAACGCCGTATCGTGCGGCGGCAGCGCAGCGGGAGACACGGCGCGCAAGCTGCCGTCCGCGCTTCGAAAGTACACGCGCAGCGCGGCGTCGGCGCCCGGCAGCGCAATGCCGATATCGCCATTGAACAGGCCGAGCGCATAGTCGTTGCGCGTCACCATGATCGGGCGGCCGGCGAACCATTGCGCGCCGACGGCGAGCGGCACGCGCGCGGCGCGACGCACCTGCGCCGCCATCGCCGCGTTCATCTGATCGACGCCGCGCGCACCGAGCCGCGTCGCGCACAGGATGCGAAAGCAGTTGAGCGCTTCGAACAGCGTGAGCGCGTGCGCCGCCAGGCTCTGCGCACCTTCGCCGAGCGCAAGCGCGAGCGCATCCGCATATGGCGTGAAGCCTGCGGCTAGCCGCTGGATCGTGCGATCGGAAGGCGCCGCGCCCACGTCTTCATGAAATGCCGCCGCGCCGCGTTCGGCGGAATCGGCGGTGAGCACGTCGAGCGCGTCCTGCGCCGCGCCGCGCCGGATCGCCAGCGACAGCCGCCCAATGGCCGACTCGAGCCCGAACCGATAGTTGCGCTCGAGCCATACGACGCAATCGGCAAGCGTCGCGCGGCGCGGCGGCTGCGCGCGGGGCCCTTGCTGCGGCATGCCGGCCGGCATGCCGAACAGGTCGTCGGCAAGGTCGGCTGCAAATGGCGGCGGCTCATCGGCGGCCATGTCGCGACCCGCCGAGGGCAACGCCGCCTGCAGCCTGCGCGCATCGATGCCGAGCGCCGCCGCGATCGCATTGATGCCGGCCACCGTGAACGCCGGCTGCGCGCTCAGCCCGGCGAACACCGCGCCCGCTTCGACGGCCGCGAGCTGATCCTTGTCGCCGAGCATCACGAGATGCGTGTCGCCGGCGAGTGCGTCGAACAGATGCGTCGCCATCGCGACGTCGATCATCGAGGCCTCGTCGATCACGATCACGTCATACGGCAACGGGTTGTCGCGATGATGCCGGAAGCGCCCGTTCGGCGCGGTGCCGAGCAGCCGGTGCAGCGTGAACGACGTTTGCGGCAGACGCGCAGCAAGTTCCGCCGGCAGCGAGCCGGCGCGCGCGAGCAGTGCCTCCTGCATCCGTTGAGCGGCCTTGCCCGTTGGCGCGGCAAGCGCGATGCGCAGATCCGGGCGCGTGTCCAGCAGACACGCGAGCACGCCGACGACGGTCGTCGTCTTGCCCGTGCCCGGCCCGCCGCTGACGATCGTCAGCCGCCCGGACAGCGCCATCACGGCGGCCACGCGCTGCCAGTCGATCTGCTCGTCGCGCGGTT
>BBSL01000473.1 GCA_001319865.1 Burkholderia sp. E7m39
AGCCGCCACGCCCTCGCCGCGCGCCGCGCGCGCATGGCCGACGAGTGCCTGCGCGAGCCGTCGCTCGTAATCGAAATAGCGCGCGAGATAGAGCCGCCCGTCTGCATCGACGATCAGCGGACGCAGCGCCTGAGCCGGCTGCTGGCCGTCGCTGGCGACACCGCTCGCGAGCAACGCGGCGCGCACGTGCGCAAGCGTTGCGCCGTAACGCTGCGCGAGTTCGTCGAGCGGCACGCACACATGCCCTTCGGAAGTCGCGCGACTCGCCGCGAACGCCGCCCGCGCGGCCCAACGCACACTGTCTTCGGACGCGCGGGCGCGCTTCGCCAGCGCGCTCACGCGCCGCGCGAAGCCTTCGGCGAGCGCCGTCGAGAAGTCGGCGGGCGCGGGCACGTTGACTTCGACGTCAGGCAAAGGCTGATCGAACGTGCTCATTGCGCCCCTCCGTCCATCAGTGCGTCGAGCGCGGCGATGAGTTCGAAGTCGGGCCGCCGCGCGTGCACGCCCGCCGCCTGGCCGCTGCTGCACCACTCGGGGCGCACGCCACGCACGAACAGGTACAGATAACCGCCGATGTGCCGCTCATAGTCGTACCCCGCCAGCCGCACGCGCAGATAGCGGTGCAGCGCGACGATATAAAGCAGCGCCTGCAGGTGATACGCGTGGCTCGCCATCGCTTCGTCGAGCGGCGCGGCTGCGTAGTCGTGACGCGTGTCGCCGAGGTGGTTCGACTTCCAGTCGATCACCCAGAAGCGGCCCTGATGTTCGACGATCATGTCGATGAACCCCTTGACGTAGCCGCGCAGCGCACCCGGCTCCAGCGCGACATCGGGACAGCCATGCGCGGCAAGCAGCGCGCGCAGGGCCGGAAAGTCCAGCGACGGCGCCGGAAACAGAAACTCCAGCTCGTTGATCCGGCGCTTCGGGTCGAGCGACGCGAGCGTCATGCCCGGCACGAGTTCAGCGCTTACGATATCGGCGAGCAGACGCTGCATCATCGCGGGCAGCCGTTGCGCGAGCTCGGGTTCGGCGGGCGCGGGCCGGTCGCGCAAGGCCTGTCTGATCGCCTCTGGCCATGTGCTGCGATCGGAGAAGTCCGCCAGTTCGAACATACGGTGCAGGCACTCGCCCGCCGCTGGACCACGCGGAAACGCGAGGATGTCGTCGGGCGCGAGTTCGACGGGCGCCGATCCCATATCGAACAGGTTTGCGTTCGGCGCTGCCGAAAGATCGACGATATCGGCAAGTTCGTCGTGATCGGGTCGCGCCTCTTCGCTTGTTGCGGGCGCTTCTTCGCCACGCGAGCCCGCCGCGATCAGCGAACTGAAACTCGCCATGCGCCACATGTCGCGCAACGCACGCCGGTTGACGCGCGCGCGCAGGCGAGTGCCACTATCGGCGACGCTTTCGAGCGGCACGCGACGCGCCACGGACGGCAATTCGACCACGGCCATGGGCCCGCCCGCGAGCGCTTGCCAATGCGCATAGATAGCCGTCTCGTCGAGCGGCTTGGCGAGCCATTCGTCGAAGTCGCGGCCGCTGCCCGCAACGAGCCAGTTCAACACGCTGCGCGCCGATTCCTTTGTCGAGCGTGCCGATAGATACGTGCCCGCCACCAGATAGCAGCGATAGACGGCCCGCGTCAGCGCGACGTAGATGAGCCGCGCGCGCTCGGCCGCCTGCTCGCGCGTGGCCTGACGGCTCGCGTGGCCTGCCTGCTCGTCGTCGCAGCCGTAGTGCAGCACGGCCGAGCCCGCCTCGTCGTGATACTCGCGCGCATCGGGCAATCCCGAAGACGGGGGCTCGCGCATGCTGCCGTCGTTGAGAAACGGACAGAACACGACCGCGTATTCGAGCCCTTTCGACTTGTGCACGGTGACGATCTGCACGAGATTGCGGTCCGATTCCAGCCGCAGCTGCGCTTCTTCGCTGCCGCGCGCGCCGCCCGCGCGCTGCGCGGCGAGCCAGCGCAGCGTAGGCGCAATGCCCGGCTGCATCGCGGCGCGCGCCTGCACGAGCTCGGCGAGATGGTTGACGTTGGTCAGGCGGCGCTCGCCTTCCGCGCCCGCGACGA
>BBSL01000474.1 GCA_001319865.1 Burkholderia sp. E7m39
TTCGGCCAGCAGCGGATGACCGACTTCCTGATAGTCGAGCTGGCTCGCCGCGTCGAGCGCTTCGACGCGACCGACGCTGACGATATCGAACCAGAACTCGCGGCATGGGTTCATCGCGTACAGCCGCACGTCGATCCAGCGCGACAGCTCGCGCAGCAACGCGATATGCAGCGGCGGCATGGTGGGCAGCGCGAACACGCTGACAGACTCGGGCCATTGCGCGCGCGCGATCGCGTCGAGGTCGAGCGAGCGAATTTCGTCGAGAAAGCGGTACGCGGGCGGTGTGGCGGCATCGTCAGAATACGAGCCGCCCGCCACTTCGGCAAGCAGCTCGCGCCACAGCGCGCCCTGCCAGCGTTCGTCTTCGCGCGCCGCCGCGTTCCCGCCCTGGAGGCGCGGACCGGTCTCGTCCGCTGCGCCGCTCGCGAAGATCGAGCCGCCCTTCTGCCACTGCAGCAGCCATTCGGGACGATAGGTCAGATAGTGGTCGAGCACCGTCGCGACGCGGCGCGAGAGCTCGTAGCGCATCGGCGCGTCGGCGGCATCGAGATAGCTGCGCAGCCGCGGCGACGCGTTCCACGGCCGCGCCTCGTCTGCGTCGCCGAGCAGACGGTAACAGCGCCACACGAGCCGATCCGGTGCGAACGGCGAGCTTTTCGGCACGTCCTTGATGACACCGCCGATCTGCGTCCACAGCCATTGCGCGAGATAGCCGAAGTGGATGTTCGCGCACACGCCCTGGCGCGCGGCGATATCGAGTTCGAGCCGCCGCCGCACGGCCGCGCTCGGCACGATAACGGGCTGAGCCGTCCAAGGGCTGGCAGGCGTTTCGCCAAGCCCGTCGAGCAGTGCGCCGACGAGCACGTCGTATCGGTTCGAATAGACGATCTGAAGCATTGAAGCTGTGCGAACAAGGGGCGCCGCGCTCGCGCGCAGGCCACGTAAATAAAGGAAGCGACAGCATAGCAAACGCGTTGGGTGTCGAATAACCTGGCCATCCGGCAGATGGTCCGGACAGGGGCAAATCAGTTAGACTCGACGGCAGTTCGGGCTGGGAACAGCCGCTGCTTCACTCCTATTGACCAACAGGCAGACACGAGACATCAGGCAGTCGATGCGCTATTCAGTCGAAATCAAAAAGTTTCTGTATAGCCAGTACTTCTACGGCGGCTTGCGCATTGCAGTGGGCGTGTCGCTGCCCGCCGTTCTTTGCCTGATCGTCTTCCACAACCGGGATCTCGGCTTCACGATCGCGACGGGCGCGCTCGGCGCATGCGTCGTCGATATGCCGGGCCCGCTCAAGTACAAGCACAACGAAATGCTCGCGTGCAGCGTGATCGGCTTTCTTGCCGCGCTCGCCACCGGGCTCGCGAGCGTCAATCCCATCGCACTGTGGTGCACCGTCGTGCCGCTCACGTTCGTGCTGTCGCTGATCGTCGTCTACGGCAACCGCTGGCCGCAGATCAGCTTCGCGACACTGTTCATGATGGTCGTCACGCTCGAAGAGCACTTCACGCCCATGCAAGCATTGATCAATGCCTCGTGGATTCTGCTCGGCGGACTGTGGTTCACATACTGGTCGACCTTCGTGAGCCACTGGATGATGTACCGGATCGAACAGCAGGCGCTCGCCGAAAGCGTGTTCGCGCTCGCCGACTATCTGCTCGCGCGCGCGGATTTCTACGATCTCGACAACGATCTGGACGAGTGCTATCGCAACCTCGTCACAAGGCAGATCGCGGCCGTGGCGATGCAGGACGCCGCGCGCGACATCGTGCTGCGCAACCTGCCCAAGCTCAAGAGCGGGCGATTGCAGCCGCGCCGCGCCACGCTCTTCAACCTGTTCATCCATACCGTCGATCTGCACGAGCAGTTCGTCGGCGCGCATACCGACTACCCGCTCGTGCGCAATACGTTCGGCGCGTCGGACATGCTGATCTTCTATCGCGACCTGATCCGCAAGGCTGCCGCCGACCTCGAAGATATCGGTCTCGCCGTTCTGCAAAACGAGGCGCCGCGCGCCCGGATCAACGTGAAGGCCGAGTTGCGCGCAATCGAGTTCGAGATCGAGCTGATGCGCAAGCAAGATCTGCCCAAGAAAAACCCGGAGGCGTATTCGGCCATCTCGGCTTCGTTCAGACGCATTTGGAGCGCAACGCGTCTGATCGACAAGATGCGCAAGAACCTCGCGAACGAAGAGAGCACGAAGGAAACCGAGTTGCGCATCGACCAGGCGCTTACGCGCTTCGTGTCGAGCCGCCGTGTTCCGTTCGGCTCGATCTTCTCGAACCTGACGATGGCGTCGCCGAGCTTCCGCCACGCGCTGCGCGTGACGATCGCCGTCGCCATCGGCTTCTGGCTGGGGCGTCTGCTGCCGCTGACCAACGCTTACTGGATCGTGATGACGACGGTCATCATTCTGAAACCCGGCTATTCGCTCACCAAGCAGCGCAATGGGCAGCGTATCGTCGGCACGCTGATCGGCTGCGCGGCCAGCGTCGCGCTCATCATGAGCGTGAA
>BBSL01000475.1 GCA_001319865.1 Burkholderia sp. E7m39
GCGTCGTGTTCACGTCGGCTTATGTGCTGCTGCTGTTCCATCTGCTCGCGCCGGGCAGCCTGCATATCATCGGCGAGCGCGCGATCGATACCGTCGTCGGCTGCGCGATCGCGATTGCTGCAAGCCATCTGTTCCCCTACTGGGAATACCGGCTGATGGGCAAGCTGGTCAACGACATGATCGCGGCCACGCGCAGCTATCTCGAAGCAAGCTGGTGGTGGGGCGGCAAGCCGGCTGCCGCCGTCGTGACCACGCCCGGCGCGCTGACGGAGGCGGCTGCCCTCGCGCCCGCTATTGCCGTGGCCGAAATCGCGGCGAGCGGCGCCGATGCGATGGCGGCATCGACGGCACATGCGGTCGCGGGCGCATCGTCGAGTAGCTCGGCCGCAGCCGAGGCGCTGTCGGCGGTTGCCAAGGCGCAGGCGGGCTCATCCGGCGCGAGCGGCTCGGTTTCGGGTGGCGCGCCGTCGGCGTCCGCGAAACCGTCGGCGCCCACGCCCGCCGCCGCGGCCGCCGCGATCGCGCTCGATCGCGATTACCGCTATCGGCTTGCGCGCAAGAACGTGCACGTCGCATTCGCGAATCTCGGCCAGGCGTTCCAGCGGATGATGCTCGAGCCAAAGTCCGCGCAGAAGTTCGTGCCGGAACTCAATGATCTGCTCGTGCGTTCGCACGTGCTCGCCTCCCAGATCACGGCAGCCGCGCCGTTGCTGCGCACGTCGACGCAACAAATGGGCGGGCCGTCGCATCAGCCGCTGCAACGCACGCTCAGCGCGATCCGCGACAACCTCACGCAAGCGGAAGCCGGCAATCCGCCACCCTCGGACCAGCTCGAGATATCACGGCAGTTGGGGCGGGAACTCGATTCGATGGTCGTCGAGACCGAGCGGTCGGCGGAGTCTTCGGCCGACGCCGTGCACGAGCTGAAAATCCTCGCGCATCAGTGCAAGCAGATGCTCGCGGCATCGATTCAGATTCGCAAGGACGCGGGCGTGATCCGTCTGCCGGAAAATTGACGCGCGGAACACGCGGGAAATAAAGGGTGGAACACGTGGAAAAACGCACGGCGAATGGAAAAGCCGCGACGCATCCGCGCTGTGCGCAAAGCAAGCGGATGCGCCGCCTGCCGCGCCCCATCCGTCGGCGGCTCGATGCGGGCTTGCTGCCAGCTTATTGCGACGCGCCCTTGATCGCGTTCGCCGCGCCTGTCGCTGCCGAGGCCGCCGACGCTGTCGAATCGACGGCATTGTCGCGCTCGTACTCGCGCTTTTCGGTGATCGCGTTGTAGAGGATCGTCGCGATCACCAGCAGCACGACAACGACGATAAACACTGCGACACCCAACGTGGGGTTCTTCTTGCGCGGATCGTTCATGAATCGTGCTCTGCCTGCAGATGGATTCGACAAAGCGGGCATTCTACGCCGAAGCACCTTGCGCGCGCCTTGCAGTCAGGACGCGCGCACGCACGGAACGCATCGGCGATGAAGGGGATCAACGCCCTTCCGCCACCACGGAAGCGCGAACGGGCAACGCCGTCGAATACTTGATCTGCTCCATCGCGAAACTGGAGCTGACGTCATACAGCGGCACCGCGCGAATCAGTTGCTTGTACACGCGGTCGTAATCGTCGATATCGGAGACGACGACGCGCAGCAGATAGTCCGTCTCGCCGCTCATCCGGTAGACCTCGACCACTTCGGGAATGTCTTGCACGGCGCGCGTGAACGTCTGCGCCCAGGCTTCCGTGTGCTGGTTCGTGCGCACGGCGACGAACACCGTCGTGCCGACGCCCAGCTTGCGCGGATCGCACAGCGCCACCTGCGCGCGGATCACGCCTGCTTCCTTGAGCCGCTGCACCCGCTTCCAGCATGGCGTCTGCGACAGGTTCACGCGGGCCGCGAGTTCCGCGATCGGCATCGTGGCATCTTCCTGCAACAGTTCGAGCAGCCGCCGATCAATGATGTCCATTCCCATCTTCCCACCCGGATAGAAAATTATTCTATTTCTCGTCAAAGCGAGGGAATTATATGAAAACTCTTTCTCCGCGCAAATCGGTATAAATGAGGGCAGTCCCGACTTCGAAAAACAACGCCAGCGGAGCCTTCCATGAATCCGATAACCAGCCTGACTTCACGCTCTCTTTCGTTACTCGATGCCGGCTCGGCTGCGAGCGCGATGCCCGCCGTCAGCGCAGTCGCGCGGCTTTGCGCGGCGCTCGATGCCGCGTTCGACGCCTGCGCCGACGAGCATGATCCGTCGTTGCATGCGAGCTTTGCGCGCGGCGTGCGGGCGGCGCTCGCCGAAGCGGCCGCCGACCCGTCGCTGCTCACGCACGATCAGCGCGAAGGCGCCGCTGCCTGCTACCGCCGCCACCTGCTTGCCGCCGATCCCCACGGCCGCTACGCGATCGCCGCGCTCGTGTGGATGCCCGGCCAGGCCAGCCCCGTGCATGCGCATCATACGTGGTGTGGATATGCCGTGATCGACGGCATGTTGACGGAAACCGTCTACGACTGGAACGCGGACATCGATTGCGCGGCATCCGTGCGCGAGCAGGCGCGCGAGCCGGGCGCGGTGTCGTTCGTGCGCGCAGGACGCAAGGGCATCCATCGACTCGGCAACAGCAGCCACGCGGGCGCTGTCTCGTTGCACATCTACGGCGTGCCGGGCGAACAGATCGCGACGCACGTGAACGACATCGTGCGCGTCGCCGGCAGCGCGCCAGCCCTTCCCGCCTGAAGCTCGCGCACGGCTCTCGAGCATCTGGTCCCCATCAGACACAAGGCGTCACGCAGCGATGCGTGACGCCTTTTTTGTCGTGGGTGCGTTCCCGTGTACGTTTTACGTTTTCGCGCTGTCGCCTGCCGTCGGAATCTGCGGCGGCACGGACGCCGTCTGACCTGTCGTCGGAGGTGCCGGACGCGGCTCGTGTGACACATCGCGCGCCGGCGGCATGGCGCCGCCGTGCTTCGGCCTGAACGGCGTCGCCGTGGCCGCCGTCGTGCCCGTCGCGGTTTCGCCAGCATGCCCGCCGTGCTGCGCGACGACTTCGTCGACGAGCGCCTCGCCTACCTCGTCGCCGCGCGACGTGTGCACGCGCATCTGCGGCACGGGAATTTCGATACCCGCTTCGTCCATCTTGCGCTTGACGCGCAGGTTGAACGCGCGCGCCACGCTCCACTGCTGCAATGGCCGCGTCTTGATCTGTCCTTTGACGACCATCCAGTTCGGATCGAACCGGTCGAGGCCCCACACTTCGACGGGCCCGAGCATCTCGCGCCGGTAACGGAAATCGGCCATCAGGTCCGCGCCGACGGCGCGAACCAACTGCGTGACCTCGTCGACGTCGGCGGAAAACGGCACGCGCACCTCGAAGACGGCATACGCGAAATCGCGCGACAGGTTCTTCACGATCTTGATCTGCGAAAACGGAATGGCGTGGATGGCGCCCTGCCCGTCGCGCAGGCGCACGGTGCGGATCGACAGATATTCGACGGTGCCCGCGTGGCCGCCGTCGATGTCGATCCAGTCGCCGACCGAGATCGTGTCCTCGATGATGATGAACAGGCCCGTAATCAGGTCGCTGACGAGCGACTGCGCGCCGAAGCCGATCGCGAGACCGATCACGCCCGCGCCCGCCAGCAGCGGCGTCACGTTGATGCCGAGATTGGCCGCCGTCACGATGCCGGCAATCGTCAGGATCGTCACCATCAGCACGTTGCGCACGAGCGGCAGCATCGTGCGCGCGCGCATGCTCGGGCTCTTGCCCTTGTTGCGCGGGCCGCTCGGATTGACGGCTTCCTGGATCGCCGTATCGATCAGAATCCACACGAGCCACGCCACGAACACCGTGATCAGGATGGCCGTCAACGCATGCGCGATGCCGCGCGCGGTCACGCTCTCCTCGATGATCCGCGCGAGCGACACGTCCCACAGCCGCGCGGAAAACTCGAAGTAAGCGAGCCAGACGAACAGCGTGATCAGCGTGCCCGCGAAGCGCAGCAAACGCGTCAGATACGGCGAGCGGCGCCGGCGGCGTGCACTGCGCGGGC
Organism: Burkholderia sp. E7m39; assembly: GCA_001319865.1. GTDB lineage: Bacteria > Pseudomonadota > Gammaproteobacteria > Burkholderiales > Burkholderiaceae > Paraburkholderia > Paraburkholderia bengalensis. The sequence continues at coordinate 4,054 of BBSL01000475.1, forward strand.
GCGTCACGCGCAGCACGATCGCCGACACGAAGAACGCGAGCACCAGCAGTAGCGCCGTGACGACGGAAATCTGCAGCACGTTCTCGCCGCTGCCAATGCCGCCGATGGTCGCGATCACGGAGGCCGTCGCCAGCACGAGCATCGGCACGTGCCAGAGCGAAGCAAGCACGTCGAACGCATCGGTCGCGGCCTTGTGATCGTGGCGCTGCTCGTACGCGCGATTGCGGATCAGATGCGCAACGGGGCGGCGGAAGGCGAGCGCGAAGTACGCCGTCAGCGCGGCCGCCGTCATGTTCGACACGGTCGATACGAGCGCCGCGAGATTGGTGCCGAGTTCATGCGCGACGTCGTAGTTGACGGCAGCATCGCCGAGCGCGCTGCAAATGCCGATCACGAACAGCAGGCGCCGCCCCTGCTCGATCAGCACGCGCACGGCAGCGCGCCGGTGCCCCGAGCCGAACAGCGAGAACATGATCAGGCAGATGGCCGAAAACACCGCGCCCGCGACGATCGCGTACGCGATCACCATGGCGATCGTGCGGCCGAGCGAATCGGGCATCGCGCGCACGAACATCAGCGCGGCAAGAAACGCGACGATCCACGGACCGACGCGGCGCAGCGCGAAGATCAGCAGGTCGCGCGTGGTCGGATTCGGATCGAGCCGCACGACGATGCCAAAGCGCGCGTGAATCCTGCGCTGCAGGTAGATCAGGCCCGCCGCGCACGCGCCCCAGCCCGCCAGCACGGCGATCATGTTCAACAGCAGGCGCCCGAAGTGCTCGCGCCCCTGGCTCGTGACGATCGTGTAGATCTCGTTGCCCGCCGCGTTGAAGCGTCCGGACCAGTAGTTCAAAGGCGAGCGCCCCTGATGCACGTCGTTCTCGAAGGACGCGATGCCCGCCGCGATCGCGCCGAGCAAGCCGGGGCTCGGCTGCGCGGGCGCGGGCGGCCCGACGGTGGTGGTCGCTTCGCGCAGTTTTTTCAGCTGCGACACGAGCGCGGAGCGCTGCCGGTCGTTGTCGAGCGTGCTGATCACGCTGTCGAGCGATCGGGTCAGCTCCGCCTGGCTCGCGGGCGACGGCGCCGACGCCGCGTCCGCCGCCGACGCGCCCGAGGCCGGCGCCACCGTCGAAACCGTTGCGCTGTTGATCAGGCTTTGCAGCGCGGGAATCATCGGCGTGCCGCTCGCGGCGCCCGCGGCCTGCGCCACGCCGGGCAGCGCGACGGCCGCGAACCCCACGCAGGCGGCATAGGCAAACGCTGCACAACGCGTGCGAAAGCGCGCCGGGCACGATGCTGCGGCGTGCGAAAAGATCAGAAAGATAAGACGAAAAACGGTGCAAATCGCCAGAAGCCCGCCGCATAACGGCGCAGCCCGCGATTCACGCCGCGCAAGGCATGAATTCATGGCAATCCGTGACAGATCGGGAGACGCCAAGTGTAGCGGCTGTCGGCGAGGGAAAGCTCCCCGATGCGTAACCGAATGTTAGTGCACTTGCGCGGCGGCGCGGCAGCCGCTCCCGCGCGCCGCGCGGTGGCTGCGCGCGCGCGGGACGATGCTTCGAACGCCTCAGTACGCGGCCGTGGCGAGCTGATGAACGAAACGGCCCTGCTCAAGCTCGTCGACGAAGGCCGTCGCGTAATCTTCCGCCGAAATGCGGCTGTTGCCCTGCGCATCCGCGATCAGCGCATTCGCGCCCGTGCGAAACACGCCCGTACGCTCGCCCGGCGCGATCAGCGCCGCAGGCGCGAAGAAGGTCCAGTCGAGGTCGCTGGCCGCGCGCAGGATCGGCAGCACGTCGCGATGCGCGAGCGCAATCGCCTTGTATGCTTCCGGAAAGCCTTCGCTGTCGACCAGCTGCTTGCCGGGCGCGACTTCGAGCGAGCCTGCGCCGCCCACGACCACGAGCCGTTTCGATCCCCGCCGCGCGCGTGCCTTCGACGAGCGCGCGGTCGCCGCTTCGATCAGCGCGACGTTGTCCATCGGCGGCGCGTAGGCGCTCGCGACGACATCATGCCCGCGCGCGCCCGCTGCGACGCTCGCGGCATCCGTCACGTCCGCCTGCGCCGCATGCAGATTCGCGACGCCCGAGGGCACGCGTGCCGGATGGCGCGCAAACGCCGTCACCTGATGCCCTCGCCGCGCGGCCTCCGCCGCGATGCGCGAGCCGATCATGCCCGTTGCGCCGAACAGCGCGATCTTCAATGTCTTGCTCATGTCGAGGTTCCTTTCGATTAAATGTAACTTTCTCGATTACATATATGGTTAAAAAAATCGGGGCGATGCCCCGGGCCGTGTTGCGTTCGTCTGCTCAAACGTCCGATGTCTTGCGCTTGCGCTCGCGCGCACGTTCGGCGCGTACCACGTCGGCTGTCGCGTCGGCCAGCGTGCGCGACGCAAGCGACGCTTCGAGCGCCTGCTGCGCATCGCCGATGATGCCCGTCAGCACCGTCTGGATGTTGCGCCCGACCATGCACGCGGGATTGGGCGTCTCGCGATGCATCGCGAACAGTTGCGCGTCGTCGACGGCGCGGTAGACGTCCAGCAGCGTGATGTTTTCCGGCTCGCGCGCGAGCAGCGCGCCGCCGCCCGCGCCGAGCTGCGACGTGGTCAGGCCCGCTTCCGCGAGCATGGCGAGCAGGCGCCGGATCAGCACGGGATTCGTGTTCACGCTGCCCGCGATCATCTCGGACGACAGCGGCACGCCTTCCTGAAATGACAGCAAGGCGAGCACATGAACCGCGAAGGCAAATCGGCTACTCGTATTCACAGCGATTAGTCATCCGATGCGCATCAGGCGCGCATCACACCTCTCGTCGGCACCGACGATGTGTAATCATCATAGTTACAGTAATCGCTGCGGTCAAGCGGGCGCTTACTTGTCCATCTGCTTCTGGGCGTCGCCGGATTCGGACGGGGCGGACTGCGTGTTCGCGGATGCCTCGCTCGACCATTGCTGCAGCTTGCGCCCCGCCGTCTCGAGGCTGGCGCCCGTCGAGCCGATCGCCTTGTTGACGGCGGCGTTGGTCGCGCTCGCCGCGCCCTGCAGATTGGCCTGCGCTTGCGATGCGAGATCGCCCGGATTGAGGTTGATCGTCGGGCCCGAGGCGGCCGCATCGAGATTCTGCTGCGCCGTGGCCTTGGCAGCGTCGACCTGCTGGCCGACGTAGCTCGCCGCCTGATCGAGCTTCTGGCTGGCCTGCTGCGCGATGTCGTCGAGTTTCGGCGACGTCTGGCCCGCCGATGCGTCGTTCTTCTGGCACGCGGCAAGGCCCGCGAGCAGCGTGGCTGCGAAGATCGACGAGCGGATAAGCGGATGGCGTGAGATGGGTTTCATACTTGTCTGTGAGCCGTGCGAACGGCTTCGTCGTGCGAAAACGTCTCAA
>BBSL01000476.1 GCA_001319865.1 Burkholderia sp. E7m39
ATACGCTGTTGCGCGCCGCCCGCTTCCCGCCGCCGGTGCCATGCGGTGCGGATTGCAGGCGGCGCGACGTGCGACGGTTGCGTCGCGAGGCTGTCGAGTGGACTGGGTTAGACTGGCCAGCATGCAACGGAGTCCCTCAACCAATGGAGGCATGCGATGGCAGCAAAGAAGATCCTGTTCCTGACGGGCGATTTCGCCGAGGATTACGAAACGATGGTGCCGTTCCAGGCGCTGAAGGCCGTCGGCCACCGCGTCGATGCCGTCTGCCCCGGCAAGCGCGCGGGCGAGCGCGTGAAAACGGCGATTCACGATTTCGAAGGCGACCAGACCTACACCGAAAAGCCTGGCCATCAGTTCACGCTGAATGCGACCTTCGACGACGTCGTGCCGTCTCAATACGATGCGCTCGCGATCGCGGGCGGTCGCGCGCCGGAATACTTGCGGCTCAATCCGAAAGTCATCGAGCTCGTGCGCCAGTTCGCCGGAAGCAACAAGCCGATTGCCGCGATCTGTCACGCCGCGCAGCTGCTCGCCGCCGCCGACGTGATCCGCGGCAAGCGCATCTCGGCCTATCCCGCCTGCGCGCCCGAGGTGAAACTGGCGGGCGGCGACTATGCAGACATCCCCGTCGACGCGGCCATCACCGACGGGAACTTCGTCACGGCGCCCGCATGGCCCGCGCACCCCGAATGGCTGCGCCAGTTTCTCGTCGTGCTGGGCACGCGCATCGAACTTTGATGCGTCCGGCGGCGTGACGCGCAGATCGATTCGCTACGCGTGGCGTTGACTTTGAACATTGACTTTCAAGATTGAGATTTCTCTGATTTTCCGGATGCGCAGGGCTTTCTAGAGTCGCAGGCTCACTTTGGAAGGCTCTGCCATGAATCTCACTAACTGGGTGCTCATTCTCGCCGTCGCGCTGATTTCGTTGACCTTCTTCTGCTCGCGCGCACCCGCCAACTGGTCGATCAGAAACCGTGCTCGCCGCGCGACAGGGACGCGCCTGCTCGCGCAGGCCGTGCTGTCGTTCTGGACCGCGCTTCTGGTCGTCGCGCGCGGGTTGTCCGCGCCCGGCACCTCGGCCTCGCATGTCTCGCCCGGCACGGTACTGGTCGGCGCGCTGATCCTGATCGCCGCCAGCTGCTACTGGTCGATTCGCGGCCGCAAGCTGCTCAAGCCGCGCCGCCTGTTCTCCGCTCCCTGACGTTTCGCGCAGACGGTTGCGGCAGACATTTCCCGCGGACGGTTCCCGATACGCCGCTTGCGCAAGGCGCTAACGCGCGTCTGCGCGCGCAACCTGGCCGTCGTCCGGGATGGCGGCGTCGTGCGCATCGTGGCGCGACAGCGCCGCGGCATCGGGCAACGACAGATAGAAGGTCGACCCCACGTCTTCGGCCGACTCCGCCCACACCCGGCCGCCGTGCCGCTCGACCATGCGCCGCACGAGCGCAAGTCCGATGCCCTCGCCTGCCGCAACATTGCCGTGCAGCCGCTGGAACGCGTTGAACAGACGCGGCATCGCGATGTCCGGGATGCCCAGCCCGTTGTCCTTCACATAGAAGATGCGCAGCGTCTGCACCCCGGGCGGCGCGGGTGCCGTGCCGATCTCCACGATGCCCGTGCGCGCCGGGCTCAGATAATTGATCGCGTTGCCGATCAGGTTCGCGAAGACCTGCTCGAGCGCCGTCGGGTCGCCCCATACGGGCGGCAGTGGCTGCACGATCACGCGCGCGCGGCGCTCGCGTATGGTCGCCTGCATCGCGTCGATCACCCGCTGCACGATGTCTCGTACGTCCACCTGCTGACGCCGGTATTCGACGCGCCCGACCCGCGACAGCCGCAGCAGCGCGTCGATGATGTGCGACGCCCGCAGCACGGCCGTGCGCAGAAAGTGCAGCGCTTCGCCGATGTCCTCGTCGATGAGCCGCTCGATGTGCTGCCGCTGCTGCGCCGTCAGCGACGACTGCCGCACGGCTGCGCGCAGGTCGTCGCACGCATGGATCAGTTCCTTCGAAAAGCCCTGCAGATTGACGAGCGGCGCGCGCAGATCGTGCGACACGCTGTAGATGAACGTCTCGTTGTCCTGGGTCTGCTGACGCAGTGTTTCGTTGGTCTGCACCAGCTCATCCGCGTGGCGGCCAAGGTCGGACTGAAAGCGCGCCTGCTGACGCTCCGCCTCGAGCAGCTTGCGGCTCGTGAGGTGCAGCGTCAGATCGAGCCGCGCGATTTCGTCGTCGCCGGGCGTGAGGGGTGCAAGCGGCTCGTTGCTGGCGAGCCGGCTGGCATTGTCCGACAGCCGCGCGAGGCGGCCTCGCACGCCGCGCGCGAACAGCCAGAATGCGATCGCCACGAACACCAGCGAGCCGACCACGGCAGCGACGATCAGCGACTGCTGGCGCTCGCGCGCGGCGGCCGCCGCGGCCGAGCGCACGGAGTCGAGCTGGCGCTCCTGCCCTTGGAACGCGGTTATCTGCGCGCGAAAGCCGTCGAGCACGTCGGCGTCGGACAGATCGTGAAGGCGCTGCAGCACGTCGTGCCGGCGTCCGGAGCGAACCAGGTCCTGCACGCGCTCCGACCATTGCCGGTAAGCCTGCACCGAGTGGCGGATCTGCACGGCGCGCTCGACCTGCGCGGGGTTGTCGGCGACCAGTTCGGCGAGCCGGTCGATGCGACGGTCGATGTCCATCCAGAACGTGACGGGCGTCGAGACATCGCGCGTGCCGCTGACAGCGGCACCGCGCAGCCGCACCGATTCGAGCAGCACGGGGGCGAGAATGTCCGCTGTCTGGCGCAGCACGTCTTCGCTGTGCATGCTCCAGCGCTCGGCCTCGTCGGCGTCGGCCTGGGCCACGACCAGTCCCGACAGCAGCGCAAGCTCGAACACGGCGGGTATGGCGATCAGCAGCAGCCCTTTGGTCGTGAGTCTCATGCGCGCGCCGGAGGAAACGGATGCCGGCGGGTCGCGCCGGGGACGGCACATTATGTCGGCGATTCGCGTCGATGACAAAGACGGTTGCCGCGCTGCCGTCCCTGCCCGTGTGCCGCTCGCAAGCCAGCCGGCCGACGTGTGCACGCGGGTGGCGCCGCCCTGCGCCGCCGTTATCTGATCGTAGGGAAATGGCAGGCAGATCATAGGCTTACGCCCGCTTTTGGGCTTGCCAAATGCCCTATGTCCGAGCACACGCACTTTCTCGGTGCTTTTCCGCCCGACGATGAGGCCGCCTCGATGCGAACGAAAACAGCGCCGTGACAGGGAAAGCCCATTCCAGTGCGTCTTCGCACCCGACGGACGCGCGAACGCCTCCATTTGGCCCATTTCTTGCATTCAATGCCCGCTTTTTGCGCACGCAGGATTCCCACCCCGATGGACAGTCTGAAAACTGGCACCGATACCCTCTTTCTTCTGCTCGGCGCGGCGATGGTGCTCGCGATGCACGCAGGCTTCGCGTTTCTCGAACTCGGCACGGTCCGCAAGAAGAACCAGGTCAACGCGCTCGTGAAAATCCTCGTCGACTTTTCGGTGTCGACGATCGCCTATTTCTTCATCGGCTACACGATCGCCTACGGCGTCCAGTTCTACGGCAGCGCCGAGACGCTCGCCGCGAACAACGGCTATGCGCTCGTACGCTTTTTCTTCCTGCTGACATTCGCGGCGGCGATTCCCGCCATCGTGTCGGGCGGCATCGCCGAACGCTCGAAATTCAATCCGCAACTGTTCGCGACCTTCGTGCTGGTCGGCTTCATCTATCCGTTCTTCGAAGGGATCGTGTGGAACGACCGCCTGGGCATCCAGTCGTGGCTCGCGCACGCGCTCGGTGCGCCGTTCCATGATTTCGCGGGCTCCGTCGTGGTGCACGCGTTCGGCGGCTGGGTCGCGCTGCCCGCCGTGATGCTGCTTGGCGCGCGCCACGGCCGCTACACGCGCGACGGGCGCATTGCCGCGCATCCGCCGTCGAACATTCCGTTTCTCGCGCTCGGCGCGTGGGTGCTGGCTGTCGGCTGGTTCGGCTTCAACGTGATGAGCGCGCAGACCATCGACAAGATCAGCGGCCTCGTCGCCGTCAACTCACTGATGGCGATGGTCGGCGGCACGCT
>BBSL01000477.1 GCA_001319865.1 Burkholderia sp. E7m39
GCGCGAAACGGTCGGCTGACAAGGCGCGCCGATGGCCGGCGCGCGGCCCCGTTTCGCGTTGCAGCGTGGCGGGCGCCCCCGGTGCGCCGTCTGACAGCCGCGCGGCATCTGGTGTAACCTCGGCGGATGCTGGATGCGATCTGCCACGGCAAGCCGCTATCCTTCATGCGATCGTGCGCGCGGGTGGTAGACTTGCGCGCCCCGGAGATGGCATTCTCCTTAACCGCCCTCATGGCTGATGATGCCTGCTTCGCCCGGAACCTGCGGACGTTGCAGCGTCACGCCTCCGCAGCCCGGTTTGTCGACGCTCGGCTTTCCAGGCTTGCTCATGTATCTGTCCATTCTTGCCGTCGGTATCGGCGGCGCGCTCGGTTCATTGTTTCGCTGGTTTCTCGGTCTGCGCCTGAACGCGCTCTTTCCGTCGCTGCCGCTCGGCACGCTCGCGTCGAACGTGATTGCCGGCTACATCATCGGCGTGGCTGTCGCGTACTTCGGACGCAATCCGCAACTCGCGCCCGAATGGCGGCTTTTCATCATCACGGGGCTGATGGGCGGTCTGTCGACCTTCTCGACCTTCTCCGCGGAAGTCGTCCAGCATCTCCAGCAAGGGAGGCTCAACTGGGCGCTTGGGGAAATCGCGATCCACGTGGCCGCTTCCGTCGTGATGACGGTGCTCGGCATCGCGACAGTCGCTCTCGCCGCGCGCTGAACGCCGTACGGCAAGCGCCTGCGACGGCTTCATGCGTACGGCTTCGTGCGTGCGCTCCGTGCGGGCGGCTTTGCGTGCAGCGCGTGTGCGCGGCCCGGGCGCGCCCGACGATGACTGACACCCGACGTTCATCAAAAGATCATGGCCGCTTCTCGTCGCGCGTGAGGCGCGTCGCGGTATCATCGCCATGACATGCAGCGGGCATGGCGACCACCATCGACCACGCACCATCGAACCGCGCGCGGCATCGTTGCATCCGCTTCTCGCCACCGTCGATGCAAGCCAGCCGGGGACCACTTGAAGTACCGATATCTTTCACGTCGCTCGGTTGTTTCGCTTCGGCGCACCGCCGAGGAACTGTCGTTTGCGTTTTCAGAATTGCTCACGCAGCCGCTCAGCCGGCCCGAAGCAGCCGTGCGTTTCGAGATTCTGTGGAACGAAGTCAACGAGGCCGCGCAGTCGTGCGTCGATAGCGACGCCGCCTTTCCGTACATCGCGCTGCTGCACAGCATGGACCAGCGTTGGCGGTTCCTGAGATCGATGAACTAGCGCACAAGCCGATGCCCGGCGACATCCCGACGAACCCGAACGCACGGCCGCCGCGCTGCGTCGACGAGATCGAAAGGGACTTTCTGGATCTGATGATGTCCGGCATTCCGTCCGGCATCGCGCACGACAAGTTCGAACGGTTGTGGGCTGAGACGAACGCGCTTGCCGCGTCATGGATGCTGACGGAGCAAGGGCGTCCTTATATCGCGCTGCTCAAGCGCATGCACGCGGCCTTCGCCGAGCATTACGCGCGCCGCCCTGAATGAAGGCGCGAGCGGCTGCTGACTGACGTGCCGAAAAGAGCGTCGACGACCACTCACCCTGCCAGCGGCGATCACATTACGACTTGGCGGGCCGTCCCGTCTTGACGGCTTCGAGTTCCTGCACCGCCGCGATGAGCCGCTTGGCAGGCGACACGGCGAGCAGGTTCAAGCCCGCGCGTAACAGTTCGCTCTTCTTGACAGGGACGCCTGCGTCGAGACAGCGCTGCTTGAGCTCAGCGATCTTCGCGTAGTCCGATTTCGGCATCGTGAAGCTGTCGCGCACGACCTTCTCCTTTTCCTTCTTCGCGCGGACTTTCTTTTCTTCGACGGCTGCAGGCACGGACGGCGACTTCACGGCCGTGGCTGCCTTCGGCGCTTTCCCGGCCTTCACATCCTTCGCGTCCTTCGCCGCCGGTGCTGCCCGAGCGGTCTTTTCCGCTACCTTTGAAGCGCTCGCGCCCGTCTCGACGCTGCTGGCGGCTTTCGTGCGCTTCGGCGCAGTCTTCGCCGCCCCGGGTGCGCTTGCGCCAGCGGGCGAGGCGGCTTCAGCCTGCTTCGCGCTCGACGCGCGCGTTGCTTTCGCCGACGCTTTTTTCCCTTCCGCAGCCGGCTCTTTGACGCTCTTCGGGAAATGGAAGGCCTTCTTCGTGGGTTCTTTGATTCGTGGCGTGCTCATTGTCACTTCCTTGTTAACGGTATAAACAGTATATACGGTTTTTTCGGACGACATTTCAACCAGCGAACGTCGCTGCGGCGCGGCCGACATCCTGCGCCAAATCCTCACGCGAACTTCGACCCGAGTTTCCTCCGAAGCCCGCGCGCCGAAAAACGCGAGCAGCAGTTTTGCGCTAGGCCTTTGCGAGCAGCCGCACCGCCTCGCGCCGCCGCTCCTTGCGACGCAATTTCAGATAGGCAAGCGCATCGCGCGCGGCGCGCTGGTCGGCGAACAGATGCACGTTCGCGCGCAGCAACGCGATGCTGGCGATCACGTCGTTGAGTTCGCCGAAGCATTGCTGCAGCTCTTTCAACCGCTTCAGGACGCGCTCGTGGTCACGCTCATCGAGCACGGGACCGAAGAACTCGATCAGATAGCGGACCCGCTTGCCCGCCTTGCGCACGTCGTGCAGCAATTCGTAGTCGGGTCGTTTGACGCGCGACGCCGCGCGCATCCGCGCGCGCAGCGACCTTTCGGCGGCGCGCACGCGCTGCGCGGCGAACCGGGGCAACGCGTGCCGCGCGGACGCGGTGTTCAATTCCTTAGCCGCGCTCGCCAACGCATCGTGCAGCACGTTGCGGATATCCGCGTTGACGAGGGTCTCGCGGCTTGCCGCGAGCGCACGCTCGCGCGCGTCGCGCAGACAGGCCGGCACGTCGCCGTCGATGCCCGACAGCAGTTCCAGCAGGATGTCCCAGTCGCGCGTCTCGCCGGCGGCGTCGGCGAGAAAGCGATACAGCGCGCGCTGCCGCGTGTTCTCCGCCTTGTCGAGCAGCGGACGGTACGCCCACCACAACGAACGCAGGCGCCGCAGCGCGACGCGCAACTGGTGCAGCGATTCGGGTGAAGCATCGGCGTGAATGGCAGCATTGCGTGCCAGTGCTTCATCGACGAGGGGCGCGGCGAGCGCGGCAAATGTCGATTCGGCGTGCGCATCATCGCCCAGCGCGGCAATCTCGTGCGTGCGATCGTCGTCTTTCATGGGTCTTGTGAGCGGCAACAGGATGACGGCCGATGCATCGGCCGATGCAGACGACCATCATACGCTTCCCGCTGCACAAAAATCGAGCACGACACGCGAGCGTTCGATCACGCGCCCATACGCTCTCTTTCCTTCTGCTATCCGGCGTGCGCGAGCGAGCGCATCGTGAAGGTCTGCAGGTCCATCGCGAGACAGAAATCGTGACCCGCCGCGAGCACGCAATCGACTGAGCGCACGATGCCCTCTTCTCGCGACGGCTTGCGGCGCGTCGCGACGACGCCCTGAATCCAGCGCTGAAATGCAGGCAGCGGCCAGCCGCAACGCGCGACGGCCAACGCATCCACTTCCACGTCGTCTTCCAGCAGCCAGCGCCCGAGATAGTTGCGCGCGCGCAGCCCCCACTGCGCCGTCGGCGGCGCGGGCAACTGCGCAGCATTCGCGACGCCGGTGTGTGCGCCGTCGGGCGCCAGATAGATGAAATAGTACGGCGCCAGAGCGGTCCAATTCGCGGGCCAATTCGCGGGCCAATTCGCTAGCACATTCGGGTGACGATTCGTTGCGCTGTCTGTCGCGCTGCCGGGTTGAAGTTCGGACGACGCAAGCTCGCGCGCGTCGGATGCCGCGTGCGTGTGCATCTCTGTCAGCTTGACACGTAGAGCTTGAAGTTTTTGCCTGCACGCTTTCGACCAGCGTTGCTCGGCATCGTCAAGCTCGAGTTCGAGCGTGCGGACGTCGTCCAGATGCACGGCCTTCGCGTCGGCGAGTGCGCGCCGCGCCTTGAGGATCGCCTTCGGCGCGCTCAACGACACATAGCGCGACGGCTCGCGACCGATGTCGTCATCGTCGATCCCGTATTCGAGCAGACACCAGCGCAACGACGGATCGAACGCGGCGGCGGCCGTCGTCGCCGCAGCATCGGCGGGCGCGATGCGCAACCCAAGTGCGGTCCTCGCGTACAGCTATTCGACAGTTTTGCGCGTGGTCGGCGCGAGCATCGGCGGCGGCGCCGTCTCGCGCGCGAGGAGATTCTGGGCATCCATCGTTGACTCCCGGGTCGCGGTTCGCATGGCCGTACGCGGACAGAAGC
>BBSL01000478.1 GCA_001319865.1 Burkholderia sp. E7m39
ATCGGCGGCCAGCCACGCTCTGCGTCGACATGCAGCGAGAACCACGCCACCCGCGCGGCGGTGATTTGACACGAACGCGGCGCGCGCAGGCACACGCGCCAGCCGCACGCGACGCAGCTTACGCGGCGGCGGCAGGCACGCCGGATGCGCCGTGCATCCCGTGGACATCCAAAAGGAGGAAATCATGACCACGCTTGACCCGAAAATGAACCCGGCACGTGGCGGCGCAGGCATCGTCGGCGGTGGCGTTGGCGAAGGTCCGGGGCCTGAAGTGATGGCAGCGGCAACGCTCGATGGCAACAAGGTCATCTCGTCCGATGGCGAACACGTCGGCAAGATCTCGGACATCATGCTCGACGTTCGCAGCGGACGCGTCGCGTACGCGGTGCTGTCGGAGGGCGGTTTTCTTGGCATGGGCAGCAACCTGCACGCGATTCCCTGGAGCGCACTGACGCTCGACACGGACCAGAAGGTGTTCCGCGTCGATATCACCGCGCAGCGCATCAAGGACGAACCGGGCTTCGACAAGGACCATTGGCCCTCGATGGCCGACGAAACATGGGGCACGCAGATGCACCAGTACTACAACCGCGATCCGTACTGGATGTCGACTTCGGCGGACCCTGCGTCGACCTCTGTCGACCCCGTCGCGGGGCGCGACCGCGGGCTCTGATGACGGCATCGTCCGTCACTGCGCGTCACTTCCGCAGTTGATGCAGCCAGACGGCGCCCGCTGAATTTCGGCTTGGGCGCCGCTACCGGCGGCCGTCGTCCTGACGGCCGCCGCGTTTCGTTTACGTGGATTGCGCACGCGACCGCGCCAACGCGGCCGTACCGACGCACTTGCAGACCACTCTCTTCCCGCCTACCCTCCGAGCGACCGGCTCGCCGCAAGTCGATGCGGCAACGCAGCGATGCCACCGCACACCGACTACCACAGTCCGACCGGACGGACGGACGTAGAAACATTCAACAAAGTGTGTTGGAAATTGCCCATGTCGCCCTGATAACATCGTTGCCCGACTGCACCCAAAAGACTCATAGTTTGACGGAAACGATTCTTGTCGCGGGCGTGTGCTCAAAAAATGGAACACAAAGTGTGCAGGAAGCCCGTCCCACAACGCTTTGCAGGCGGCGCCAAATTTAGGGCCCGACGTTTGTGATGCTGCGTGGCAGCAAACAGATTCGACGCTTCGACGGGGTCTCCCGAATAGCCATGACGATTCTCGTTGAGCTGCGCGAACCGGTCTGCAGCCAGATTCCGTACTAGTTTCTCTTTTATCAGAGACGTCTCGCGATAGGCCCAGTGGTGGTCACTGGTCGGCGAACCCCGCTCGCCCGTGGGACAAACCGTTGCAGGCAAGCGCCTTCCCTGACCTTATAGTCCTCGAATAAGCTTCTGCAGTTTCGGGCGGAACTTCATTTTCCAGACGACTTACATGCCAGTCGCATTGATAAAGGTGCCAACAAGGCCGGCGTCAGCTGCGTCCAAAAACACCCTCAAACGTCCACCCGCGAGACGTACCGGAGACAGACAGCTGCAACGCAAGCGCACCTGTGATGTATCTCGTGAAAACTCCAGAAGAGAGGCGTCCGGTCATAACCGTCAAGCGACACCGGCATGCGTTGCCCATCGTAGACAGATAGGCACGGCCGTCGGCCTTGCGCTGTACAAATATCGTGCACGACGATGGCTGCGGCGAACTACGCAGTTACCTCACGTTACCGCTGAATCCTTTGGTGGGTCGAACGGCAGTTCGAAGGTCTCCGATGACAAAAGAACCAACGCACTATCGGGTGTTTCCTCGCCCGAGTCACATGCACCCTCCGGCCCGACGAAAAGGACACAAGCATGTGCACCATCATGACGGGCGCTCTTGTACAAAATCCCGTCAATTGGACGGCCATCGCCGTCGTGGTGAATGAATCGCAGATACTCCGCGACAACCTGCGTTGGGACGTATTCGATATGCTCCCTGCCGTCTTTCACGATGGGGGCAGTGAAGTCGGTCAGGAAGCCACTCAAGAATCTGAGTCCCGGCAGCATCCCGCGACGCTCAGCATCAAAAATACTCGGCGTGTCAGGGAGTTTTGTGAAATCAACGAGGCGAAGGTCTCGAATCACTCTAAATCTTCCCAGCGTTCCCCATGCCGATTCGACCAGGCCCGACGCTGTTTCCAGAACAGCAGTTTCTCGCGCGAACGCCCCGTAGAAGGCCGAGATACCGGCTGCAGTCATCCGATTTGCGGTCTTCGCATACTCAGGCGGTGGCGAACCGATGTCACGGGCTTTATCGAATTTTTCATTGGGCTTATGCGTACGAATCCGGCATAGCTCCGCCCCTGCTGCCAAGGTTGTATACAACTGGCATCGGTCTATCGCGTGCCCGAGCGCGTCCAGGAAATCGGCTGGCGGTATCTCTTCCGTACCACGCCATCGCGCTCTATCATCCTCGCGACGCAAGAACACGTACCGGGACTCGTGCTTGATGACGCGGGTGAATTCTTCCCAACCAACTATTAGTGCCTGATGTACAGTTAGCTCGTAAGGATTTTTCTGACACCACTGGCGGTCAACAAGGGAATCTCGAACGTCATCTAGGAGACCGTCATTGCAAAACCCAATTTGAGACTCGTCATCGAACAAGTCATAAGCGTCCCAAACTGTAGTGCTCCATTCACCTTCGCGCCACGAAAGCGCCTCGCTGTTCACATCACTCCACGCCCACGCCACTCCATCAAGGACGTGACGAACAAAATCGTCAAACGCAATCGCATTCGCGCCTTGCCGGTCCTGCTCGCAATAGGAGCACCGAAAGTCGCTATTAACCTGCCCCAGACTGTTTATATACGCGCGCAGCGCATAGTCTTCGATGCAGTTGGAACAGACATGGGTCTTCCTTGAGGAGAACCCCTGCGCACTCTCCGCCATTGCGTATTCTTTTGCGCGGCCCATCGTCTTGCCTACAGATATCTGTTTGAACTGTTCAACGTCCGGTCATGCCGTCCGTCGGCCTGGCGGCCCCACCCATCATCAATACAGCATTTGCGAACCTTCCACCTCGTCCGCGAGGTCGCGAAGGTACGCTGGCAGGTCCCGTTGCTTCAGTCGAGCGCACAGTTCCTCTCGGTGTGACTTGACCAACCGCATCCGTCCCATCGCCAATGCCAGCAAAAACTCCGGAAGCGATGCTCCTCCACCGTCATTCCACGCCTCAGCTTCCGCCAAGATAATGTTGAGCATCTCAGTGCTGCACTCTTCATCAGTCGAGTAAAGAAGCTCCGACGGGCTCGCTGCCCGCAAGAACGCGGCCCTCAGTATGGCATCGTTGTATATTTGAAAGTTGCTAGGACAAACGAGCAGGTGGGCATAGACACTTGATGTCCAGCCTGTAATGCCATCCTTTTTCCCCTTACTGGCAAGCCCATTGTTGTTAGCTCGACAGCACGCGAGGATGTTCTCCACGACCGCGTAGACGTCAGCCTGCGAAATCTGCTCGCGATGCTTTTCCGTATCCAGATAAACAAAATCACGCGCGATTTCCAGCCGAGCACGGTCTCCGCTGAAGAACAGCTTGTCGGCACTGTTCGGTGACTCGCCCAGCTCGCTCAACCGGGCAGCGAGTTCAGGCGATAGTGGTTTCTTTTCTTTCATGCGCAGCAATTTGCCGCGCTCCGCCTGCCATGGCGTTTCGTCCGCCCGCGGAACAGGCAGCATGAACTGTAGAGCTGAGCGGAACGTGAAGGTGTCGCGCCCACGTTCACCATAGCTCAGAAACATTTCGAGTTCGCTGAGCGCCTGCGACGATTCAGCTATTGTAATCGCAGACAGGTAGGCAACAGACCCGCCGGGAACGACCGTCCGCATTTTCGCGTTGATTTCGCGTGCGTAAGCGTGATTACTCAGGCAGCCAAACACCACGAGTGCGGCACCGTCCTGAATACTTGGCAAGGTTTGGCGTACATCAGTGACGACAGTGGCAATCTGGACTACGTCCTCGATTCCTGCCTCTTTGGCGAGTTCAAGAAATTTCGCCTCGGACAGTTCTACGAGGACGACGTAGTTCAGCGGCGTCGGCGTAAATCGACGCAACATGCGGATGAAGTCCTCACGCTGCACTTTGTCTGCATCGAAAAACATCTCTGCATTGATGCGCACTCCACCCTGATGGCTGCTGGACGGGAAAAGCGCTACATCGGCCGCCCTAGTCCGCGCGAGGCGCTCCGCAGCTTTGCGTGCGTCCAAAGGTTGCGACTGACTTCGAACGATAAGGCGCTTTACCGCGCGCTTTTCAAGAAGGAACTGGTCTCCCTCTAACTGGGCAAGAAAGTATCCGTTCTTGCAGAATGGACAGTCTTTGGCAGTGAAACTGCTGACCGACGAATACCCGTGTAGGCCGTCCTGTTGATATGTCAGGTGACACACCACAACGCCCTCATATGGCGCCGCACCGGACTCCAGGTAGAACAGCGTGATGATTCTGCTGTCCTCAATCTGATGGTCGCGAAGCTTTCCAGCCAAGCCACCTGAGGTAGAGGCCGAGATGAGATAGAGGTCAGAAGGTCTCCGGCGAGGCAAGTTTTCGACGCCGCCATACGAGCTAAACGACCTGACTGGAGGATGATTCGTCCACAAGTTCCGCACGACCGCGATGCGTGCCATCGCGAACGCCACTGATATCAAGGGGGCAGTGTCGACAAATATGCGTGAGGGCGCCAAGCCTGATGATGCACCAAGCGCGAAGAACGCCACAGCGGCACACGCTTCTGAAGTCAGCAGCGGACCACTGGCACGAAGAAATTTGTTTGTGTGACGACCTGACAGTTTTCCGAAGTGGACGCCAATAGGCGCTTCGACCAATCCGCCGCCTCGATGGAACAGGTCAAACAGCCATCCGCTACCTAGGCGCTCGTGCAGAGTCATTCGCTCGCCAGTTTTTACTTCGCCGTCGACATACTCGAATGGGATTGCACAAATGCGAACCGTTTCGTTCGAACCGCGTTCGAGGCTGAGCAGACGGATTTTGCCGCCAATGCCTTCAAAGTACGGGCGGGCGCGCTGAACCGCAACTCCGCCCTTGATGACCTCAATAAGCTTATCTTCCGCCTCAAACGGCGCGAGCACGTAAATGTTTGCTGTTGCTGGTCGCTCGTCAAAGATGTTTCGAACATCTTCGCTCAGCGTTGACTCGGTAAATTCGTATTCGTCATAGACAAGCAGGCTGGCCTCACCCTCGTATGCATCTTGACGGAATCTTGTTGTTAGACAAAGCGCGCGCATGCTCTTAATTCAGGGGGACAATGATACGAACGGAGGAACCGAGGAGCATTTCATGCTCGGTCGGTGCACTAACGAAGCGACGCTCGACATCGAGCAGTTGGGGCTTCGGCATTCCTGGCCGCGTGGTCGATGTAGCCGGCTCCATGGCAAACTTGATTTCGCCTTCCATGAACGTCCGGTAACCGTAGACTCGTCCGGTGCGAACTTCGATTGCCCCACGCAGCAATTGCAAGGCTCGAAGAACTTCGTACAGTCCCATTCCACGATGCCCTTGACGTACATCCGTCAGTCCGGGCTCGTAGTGACGCTCCAGACAGGAGTGCACGACCTTCCATTCGAGGTCGACGCCGACGTTTTGCGTAATCGGTTCTCTTGTGAACGAACCATAGAACCCTGGTCCTGAATCGAAAACGGAGAGTTCAAAAGCTTCGATTTTTCCCTTCGACGCTTCGCTAGTGTCTTTTGTCTTGGGCCGAGGTATCTTGGTCCGCTTGAGCAGAAGGCCACGGATTCCATTCTCTCGAATCGGCAAGCCTGACAGTTCATTTTTGCCATGCGTGTCTGCGTTCTCGAAAAGCTCCGAGACGATGGTCGCAAGTGCAGAACTCCAATACACAGCCCTCGAAGTGGAAAAGTCGTTCGCAGCCTGTAGCGCGACGAGTTCCTCAATGATGGCTTCGAAGTCTTCGCGCTGAACCAGGCGCCCATCGCGGCCGTATAAGTCGGGTGGGTTGCCTCGCCCTCGGCTATCTGCGCATATAACTATCTGCGTATCGGAGAAGAGGTCAGCCTTTAGGCGT
>BBSL01000479.1 GCA_001319865.1 Burkholderia sp. E7m39
TTCAGTGCACGTTTGGCGATGCCTTCCTGCCAGGTCACTTGTAATGTGTTGTGCCGGCTCAACGTCAGAAGGCGCTGGATGGCCAAAACCTCAGACCGTGCCATGCCTGCCGCCATGTCGTCTGCATACGTATTGGGAACGACAATCGAGACGGTTGAGTCTTTGACGGCGACATCACGTCCTCGGCCCTCGTCGATTACGTCGAACGGTAGCCGGAAGGCCAACTTTCTTGGGTCAGCCATTTTTTATCCGCTGGTGGTGAATTTGTGGCACGTTGGGTAGTCCGAGATTGCACGTAGACTGAACTTCGAATTTAACCAAGAGCCCTCCTCACGTGGCCCTAAGCAAAATGGTAAACCTTTTGCACCCGATGTAGGGTCCGCCAGCGACCTCATGCTACGACTTGCGTCGCAAGTGCGCTGTCCTCTTCTGCTTCCAGGCTAGCGTCATACGCGATTTGCTGCCTGAACCATTTGTCGCGAAGCTCAGGGTCCGCTTCAATCTGGCGAGCGATGGCAAGACTCTCACGATACTCGGTAGCGGTAGCCGTCATCGTCCATGAGACATTCAGTCCCATATCCTCAACGGTTGCCCGCAAGTCAGCGAGCCCGACGCGGAAGAACTCCTTGCGCGGGTTCACCTTGTTCACTTGCGCCTCGTAAAACTTGCGGTGCAACGTGTGCTCAAGGTCGGGAGCATTCTCCGACCAAATCATTGCGTGAACGTCAAATGCGAATGGCACGCTCGCATCGCCCAACTCGCGAACACGGTCCAGCGGTTCAAGGCGCCGCGTCAGTCCGACCTTGTAGACATGCTCGCCGAACGAGCCGATGTTGGAGATGATGTAGACGTGGCCTGCTTTCGTCTGCTGTGCCATCGAGAGGGCGCGCTGGTTCTTCTCTTCCGCCAGTCGCAACTTCTCGGCAAGCTCGGCAAGCTGCGCCTCGAATTGCGCCTTTTGCTCTTCTGTTGCTTTGGCAATCTGGCCTTGAGCTTTCTCCATGGCGCGGCGAATCAGGTCCTCTTCCTTCGCCGCCTCACGCATCGCGCGCTCATACTCCTTGCGCGCCTTCTCTTCCTCACGCATCTGTTCACGAATCTGCCGCTGCTCTTCCTTCTCGCGCTCGCGGAGCTCATGCGTCTGCACAGCCCAGACAAGCTCCTGAGTTCGCGCTTCGATGTATTCTTTCATGATGCGAGCGTTTCGGAATGCGGTGCCGTTGTGATTCACCAACGCTGCAGCATCTTTGATTTCCTGCTGCAGCGTCCCGAAATTGCTCACCTTCGCACGCGACAGGATGGAATCAACCTTCCCGTTGAAAGCATCAACAACGAACCTGATTGCAGTGTCGTGGCGCGCTCTCTCGACATAATCACACTCGGCCGCCCGATTCTGCGGGACCATTGTCTTTGAATAGTCGCGAGCAACCTGAAGCCGTTTCCCAGCCTCCGTGTGCGAGTACGTCTCCGCGAGGTCGTCAAGAAGGCTGTGGTTGGGAATTATGTAAGAGTCACCGTAGCCGTCGATAACGTTCTTCATGGCGGCAATGGTTTCCTTCAGCCGCTCAGCCTCCTCCAGCGCCCGATACGCGTCACCGCCGATTTCTTCCGCACGCTTGCGAGCATCTTCAATGACCTTCGCCGCCTGCTGGCTCGCACGGGAAATCGCCTGCTCCGCTTCGCCACGCTTCTGCTTGGCTTCGGCAGTTGCCTCTGCAAGCAAACGCGCCACCTCTTCATCAGCGGCCGCGATAGATGCCGCAGATTTCCTTTGAGCGAAGTCCAGAATTTGCCCAGCTTCAGCCCGGATGCGGTCGGCCTCAACCGCGGTGTTGCGTATGTCGCTAAAACGCGCGAGCGAGTCTCTATCCGACGTCATTGTCGCTAGCTGTCCTTTCAAGCCATCAATCGCGTGCACATTTGCGGAGTCGTTTTCTTCCTTCGCAGCTCTCAGAGCTTCAAGTCGCGTGTTGAGCTCGGCAGACTCCTTCTTGCTTGCGGACAATGCTTTGGAGGCAACTACGAATCGCCACAGCAAGACTGCGACGAGAACGACAAGAACTGTCAAGGTCAGGGCCACGATTTCTCTCAGATTTCGATTGCTGGCGGCCATTGCTGCGACCGCTCGCAAGTATTGGAATTTTCCGCGGGCTGGACGTTACCTCGTTGCCACCCTGTCGGCGTCGCCAACAGGCGGTGCGGTCCTTAGCACAAGGACCGCAAACGGCAACTAGCTAAAGGATCCCCGCTTTCCATGCTAACGACCTCATGACGACATACTTGAGGTCTGGAGGCGTCTTTATTGAAAGCAACGCTGAACCCGTGCGGGCCAACACTATCCGTCAGCGGAAAGGCGCGAATCTAAAAATTCTAGAAGCGGAAATCGCTTAGATAACGCCGATGACGCCTTTGCCACCTGTAGGCAAGAATGAAGCGCGCTGGCATCAATTCGGCACGTCCCAGGCTGCTACCAGTACTGGCCTTCGGGATGAGTACGCGACGTGGCAATTGATGCGCCAGCAATCGCATTCAGTGCGCTTAGCCGACTGGCGGTCAGGTTTGACGCCAACGCTGGCCATTCGCTGGCGGGTACGATGTTGACTGACGCGGCCGCCCTTGGACCGGCTTGGTCGGCGCGAGCACTGGGCTAGCGGGAAGGATTGTCTTACAACATTGTAAGAAAGGTCGCTTTCAGCGTAACCAGCATCGAGAGCGCCGCCGCGACGCTGCGTGGATATCCATGCCGGGAAGGCTTTGCGGTTTTGGACCTGGGCGATTCTTCCCAGTCGGGAAAACTTCGCCCAGCCACGTATCGACTCGGGCCCGCTGCGCAGCATTGAGACTGAGCCTACTGCCTCCGCATCTACTTAAAAACGTCCGCAGACTCATCGGCCTCTGCCCCGAGTAGGTCCGCATACTGAGCTCTAAAACGCGGTCAATGTAATCCGCCCGCGGTTCGACAGACCGGTTCAAGAATTCTAGACATTCAGGAGCGTTAGCTATTTTGAAATCGGTGAGTCCGGACTCCGCTTGGATTACCCCACGGGTTAGCCAAATCGGCTGCGACGACTGTCGTAGCCGCGCGACCGCGTCTTTGAGCCTAGCCAGATAGTCATCATTGCGCTTCCTCGCTTTATCCACACAGCAAATTTCGTGATTAAACTCTTTCAGCCACACGCCGTCGCGCAAGCGTAGGAAGTCGTATGTGCTCCGATTTGCTTGAATCACACTGCTCAGTGTTTGCCCGGAACGAACCCCGGCCATACAAACAATCCAAGCCCGCCGGGCCCCTTCTATCTCCGCTTGAGAAACTGGATGAGTAGATTGCCACTGAGAACAAGAATGCTTCCATTCGTAAGCAACTTCGGCTCTCAATCCGAGCTTGCGCGCAGCCGTGGTTGGGAGAACACCCTCTCGGAGCAGTTTCAGGAAGGCATGCTTGTAACGGGGGCCATACCGAACCCAACGCCACTCTATTGCGTTGCCGTCACCGTCAAAACGGCAGCTCAACGTTGACCCACATGAGCAGTCAAAGATGTGTCTTTGCGTTCGAATTGTCACCCGAACCCCGACACAATGGTCACCCGCGCGATGGAATCTACTTCTGCACACAAAATAACGTTCCAGACGCTTTCGCGTCTCGTCGGCACACACGATTTTCGTTCTACTGCTGGGGCGAACTGTAGTTGAACCGGGTCGGACCGCCGTCCCTCCCAACTCCTTCAACTGCTGGCCATAAGCAGCAGCGCGTAGCACAGCCGCTCCCGCCTCCGAAACACGATAAGCCAGCAGAGACTGCAGCGCAATAAATCGGAATGGCCGCGGAGCAACCGGCCTTTTCTGCCTCCAGAACCGTCTCAAAACGCACGCTGCGTCAATCCCATACCTGCCACAAAATTCCTTGCCCAAATAGTCTTGGAATGCCGCCCACAGAAGTTCTTGGCTGACCTTCCCTCCGGGTAGAACCAAGCCAGCATCCTTCAACAACTCGTCATAAGGGAAATCAACAAAACATTGCGGCATCGTCTCTTGGGCAAACGAACTCCGCCTCGCGACGTCTATGGCCGCTGCCAAGTGCAACTTTCTCCGACTACCGGGCAATCTCTCATTGCGCCTCGAGACATAATCTTCCAGAGCTAGTGGCAATGCGTAATCGTCTGAACGAAAACCGCTATCAATCGTTCGCAATGGTGTACCGTGAACCCAGCAAACAGCGACGCCCGGAAGCTGATGAGAAACCTTAAAGTACGGCTCAATGTTCTCTTCCCGCAGCAGGTCCAAGCACTCGTCACAATAGTTATGTCTTGCGACTCCTCGGCACAGTGACGAGCTCGCAGACTTCGAAAATATTTGAACTGAACCAGTGGCAGAGAGCATATTCTCGAGTGCCTGATGTCGATTTCTCGGTTCTGCCAGCAAGAGATGGTACTGGTATCCTGTGTGACGTCGCGCGAAAGCGTCGGGCGCGATGTGCCAATAGTCCCATGCTTCATCACAAAGCCGCCGAAGCCCACTCGGAAGAATAGCGTTGAACGTACCATTTCGTTCCCAAAGAATCTTGCACAATGGATATGCTGTAGTCAGACCAACTTCCCTTGCGTACCGGCCAACATTACTTGCCAAAGTCTCACCTTCCAAAAGCGGTTTAAACGCAATTGCCATGGTTTCCTCCGTAAGCTTCCTCAGGCTGAACGCGAGTCGTGTGCCGATGAGAGAAAACGCATCAACTCGTTCGAAAATCCGAGGATGCCTTCCTTGAGACTGACTCGCGATGAGCAACATCATCGTCATCGAGGGGCTTTTGCTGACGCCAGACTTCTGCACGCTCCATGAATGATTGCCTCGTTTCAACGCGGTTCAGCAGAACGTTGGTGCACAGGGGAAGCCTATGCAGCACATTCCTCGTTCCCTGAGGCACATCCGCGACCATAAGAATGCTAATCTTGCTGACCCAACGCGGTGGTATCGCTGCCATCAGGTAGTCTGCCGCCGAGTTCATAGCGCCGCTGCATGCGATGTCTCGCTGTACCCAATCGATTCGAGTGCCTGAGGCTGAACGCAACGCGCTGTTGAAACGGGCCAACCAGTCCCGGTCGTACTTCAGCAGCATGCGATATATAGGTCGCGCCGCTTTGCGCGCATTGCTGAGGGACTTAACATCTACCGCACGGACAACAGAACTCCACTCTGCCCTCCAACGGTCAATGTCCACGGCCGAGGCAAGGCTATTGCAGGTCGACATCGCGGTAAGACGCCTGACGGTCATGCAACTTACGTCAAGCAGCTTGGCGACTTCGGATGTGGATTTCCCATCGGCGAACAATCGCACGGCGTTTTCNCTGTAGGCTTCGCCGAATCGGGATATCCGTCTTTGATACCGGCCTGCCGTCCAGTACTCGATACTAAAAGT
>BBSL01000480.1 GCA_001319865.1 Burkholderia sp. E7m39
CAATCCCTCGTTCGTTGCCCTTCCCGGTAAAGACCAATCCAGCTGAGATAACCCGTGCCGAAGAAGCTCACCATGTCCCGTGAAAGGTCGTCCAGCCGAACTGAGTCTGCTTTGAAGGAATAGCCGGCACTCGCAAGCCGCTCCCTGTATAAAGCCTGCTGGCGGAAAAAATCCGAAGGGCCGGCCGAATGCAGCACCTGGGCTGACCGTTGCGCGACCAGCACGCAACGCAGCGCCATGTCATCGCAAAGGCGATTGAGCGTAACAGGTACGCCTTTCTGGCAGAAACCATCAAAGCCGCCATCATGCTCAAATGGATTTCGCGCGGACACTGGGGAAATCAACAGCAGAGAACCGTGGAGGTGGCAAAATGCAACGCCGGGAAGCTGATGCGCACGCCTGCAATACGGCCGGATACCGGCAGACTTATCATCGCTCGCACATCGCTGGCAGTAACGGAACTTGTCCAACCGTGCGAATCGCCCAAACCCCAATCCTCTACGATTTCGTATAACTTTTTCGCCACCTTTCATCGCACGCAGGACTTGCAACGCTGCTTCCGGCGAGGCACTCGCTACTTCATAAGGATATTGGGTCAGTCGCAACGCAATGTGTTCAGCTGTCACCCCCCAATACTCCTGCGTCTGCTGTGCCAGCCTGTCAAGACCTCCAGGCATGTCGAACAATGAACTCGCTTCGTAACCAAGGACGTATCGTAGGAATGCGAGTCGTTGTGTCAAGCGTTCGTCATGCACATACTCTGCCAGAACATTGACCAGTAACTCATCATCTCGAGGCCGTCTAAGTGCAATCGCCATCTCAGTCTCCGTTCGATTCGACAGCAGCCGCGGCACGCGGGACTATCGACTCGTGCATGGAATACCTTTCTGCTTAGTCGGCTTCTGTGACCCGGTCCGTCTCAGGCGTCCGCGTGCGAGCCTTGAGCTGGGACTCTTTCGTTCTGTAGAAGCGCAGTGACGCTTCGTGGCACAACTGCTGTCGGGTTGCATCCGGATACTCGCGCTGAATCAAATCGACAAGTGTCGAAGCAACTTCTTGCGGGATGCCGGCAGCCATCAAGGACGAGACTGCGTTCAGTCCGGTCTCCAAGCGGTCATGTCTGATTGCGGCTTCGTAGAAAAGGTTGTGTTGGTTTTCGACCTTCATATCAGTGACGATGTCCTTAAGAGTGTCTCCAAGGATGTCGTCGTACTTCATCATCGCAGTCTTGTTGCCGGAACGAATGGCACGCAGCATGGGCTTTACGGCGGTCATTTTCTCGTCGAAGACTTGAGCAAAGATGCGATTGGACAATCTCTCGCGTCCTGACTGAATAGCAGCGTATTGGGCAAGCTGAAACAGGGGGACTGCAACGCCCGGCAGGCCCTGCGTTATCGTCCACAGGCATCTGCGTTCGGATTCGCAAAGCGTAGTCGCCCTCTTCAACCACTGATATCTCGACAATGAGTCGCAAAACCTGTCCCAATCCCTCGGGTTCGTGATACCTTGCCAAGATGTGATTCCGTGACTGGAAACTCGCCGCGCCAATCGAAGCGTGCGACGGAAGAGGCGTGCAGCACGAGGTGTCCCAGCGACGATAACCGGAACTCTCACGATATTTGTAAAATTGACAAAGAAGTCGAATAATGGGTCCTGTCCGGCTGCCGCATGCAGCGCATTCTGAATTTCATCTAGAACAAACACCCCGGTGTAGTGTCTTCGAGCTACTCTGTGTACCTTATTAGCGTAGTCGGCTACCGTGGCCTTACTTGTTAATTCCCTTGTGTAGGGAGTGCCGAGCAGGTCGTCGTACGTTTCGAGAAGCAGCTTTAACGTGTCCTTGAGGCTGGCACTTCGTGGACAATCAATCTTGATATAGACGACCTGCGACAATCCGTAGTCAGGATGGAGAATGACTTGGGGCAACAGACGCAACGCGGAATCAATCACTGTTGTCTTACCGGAGCCTGAAACGCCGAAGATTCCGCCGCAGTAAGCGTGACCACGCCCGTGGGGATATATCGCCGTCAATTTCCCTTCGCTCGAAAGCGAGTACCGGTCCTGCGCACCGGCAAGTCCGTTGTCGAGGGGGGATTGATGGGCATAGTGCTCACGAATCAGTAAATGCATGCTAGTTACGACATCTAGCTGAGCGGGAAGTGCAACCATCATGTTCCCGAGACGTGCGATGGCGTGCATCCGATATTCTTGAGACCGGGTTCGCTCGCTCTCCGAAAATGCGACCGGAACGCTAAGCTCGCGCACGATGTCTGCGCCCGTCCAATAAGGTCCCAGCGCCGTAATGAGCGGATTTTCAGCATGCTCAGGAAGCAATTCCCCTTTGAAGTACCGCGCCTCAATCGCCTTTCCGCGCGGCGCCTCCGCGGTAAACACATCTTTCTTGCCGGTCGGAGCCTCTACAGCAGATTTCTCACTCGTCGACATGACACTCTCCTGGTTTCACGGTTTCGAACAGCTCGCGAGCGCGGGCCTCTCCTTCCTCGATGATTGACAGGTGACCAGGTCGTTTACCTACCACCTCATCATCGAGGTCAACCGGCATTTGCTCATTACGATGTGAGTACGTGTCACTGACTGAGGAGTCTTTTTCAACTGCACCTCCGACCGATTTCTTACGCCCTTCAGCAACCCTGTATAACCGGGACGCCGCACGCTTCTTAGCGACCTTTCTGGAGTCGTTCAAGTGCGTTTTACCGGCATTCATATCCACCGCAGAGGACGCAGGGTCGGCGCTGCGTTCTGCATTACTCGCCTCGTCTATTCTGTCGATGAAGGGATTCGTGAGCCCCGCCGCACTGAGCACATCCTTGCTTTTTTTTACTGCTGAACGAGCCAGATGCGCGACGTTGTGTTCGGCGATTGCTCGACTCGCCTCGACATCGGCTTTGTGGTCATTGACGTTCTCGTTATTCTTTTGTTCATAAGTTTCCACTTCGTGATGCGAAAGGCCCCGCTTCCAATGAGGTACGGATTCGGCCAATGAACAAGATACTACTTCCCCACACCCCAGCACATGAATAGTGCTGTTGTCCGACGAGTCAAAGCAAACATCAACGACAGTTCTTTTCCCCTCCGCACGGAACATCGCCTGACGTTCGACCAGCGACAGCGGACAATCGTACAAGAGCCCAGCAAAGCTAATACCTCGCCCCGTGATTTCGGCCTTTCCGCTTGACATCACCCGAGTACGAAACTCCACGACGTCGACCCTGCGCCCGCATCCATTCACCTCCGTGCCGTACCGCCAAAGGTTAAGAGGCGTCGGCGCAACGCCCTTCTCGACCATCTCGGGAGGAGTCGGGTATCCCGTAACCGCATGCGTGTTATAGTCCAGTATCGCCATGACTACGATAAGCAAAAGCTCGTCTATAGTGAGGGCAGCATCGAGCGCGGGGTGCCTGTATCCACGTGCAAATGAATCTTTCTCGACCGCTCCAGGCACCAAAGGCATCCAAGTGCGGGGAAGGATGCGGAATCGGCATTCCATAATGCTGCGCAAATCTGGGCGATAGGCTGGCGCGTTGGACAATTCCACTCTGTAGAAAATTGCTAGCGGTGTAGCCTTATGTTCGCTACTCATCTCCCCTTGGTCAGCATAGATTCCTTCCGGCAATCGGTCCGAGGGCCAATCAGTTTCTGAAATTTCGAGCCCAAGTTTTCGGCAAAACTCCACTTTTGGACTGATGGCGTTGACAAGTGCAGCCATCGCCCCGTTCCAGCAGGGAGGGTCGAATGTAAGGTGCACGCCGACTATCATTCTCGACCAATCGTCGACGACCAAGTAGAGTGTGGGGCGACGAACTGCGACGTGTCTCATCCCTCTCGCCACTGGGTAGACGTCAATTATTGTTGCGTCGATGTGATATCTCTGCCCGGGTCCACGGGTATCTGACAACCGGCCTGTTAGTGGGCGTTCGTGCAGCAGGTACTGTCGAAGCCCGACTCGCCGGACACGACGTTCTTTGTACGAATACTTCTGAGAAACGTAGTATTGAAGCTGACGCGCAGTGATAGCCAGCTGAGCGTCGAAATCCAGTTCTACGAGCATTCCGGCATCGTCGAATACTTTCCGACGAGCGAACTTCGTTTTGAGCCAACGAACAGCTGCCGCTAGGGATTTGGATTGACGCTTTCCTTTTCGATACTCGGCCGAGAAGTAGTAGTCCGCCGCTATTTGCAGTAATTGACGGATTTTCTCATTCCGCGCTGCCCCGCACATACTTCGTCCGCGCGGCTTCGGGCCAGGCTTGCGCTGGAAGTCCTTCACCTTCCCCTTGCCGCCGCAAAGGTCATAATCGTCGCCCGCCGCGGCTGGCGTAGCGCCGCGTTGGCAGAAACGCCGAAACGTCCTCCGAACAGTGGACTCCGAATAGGAATGAACCGCGCGGAAACGAGCAATCCGTCGTGCGCGAGTTCTGCGCTCAAGCATCGCCTCAAATTGTTCGCCATGAAGAGAAGCGTCTGGTGCAGTACCATCCGGATTAGATGGCATATCAAAGGTCAACAGTCGCCAGATGAGCTCCCATCCACGGCTCTTGGTCGGAGTCTCCGCCTGCTCGATATTCTTTTTGGAACGTCGGTTTGGCAGATGGCTGGCGGCCCTGCGCCGCTCGGCGACACTGACCGGTAACCTAGGAATCAAGTCCAAGGCTTGCCCCGGCTCGACGTTTA
>BBSL01000481.1 GCA_001319865.1 Burkholderia sp. E7m39
AGTGAAAGACGACGAAGCACCTCTTCGGTTTTGAGTTTGAACGGTGATGCTCGGTGATGCTTCTCCGGCTTTCCGTGTTCAATGTCTATCAGATGCGTCCATCTTTGTCCGTCACCAGTCTTCAGCACGAAGAAAATTCTTTCTCCGTTGCGCTCCTTTAGAACGTCCCCCATCGCGATTGATGTGGGGAAACCGACTTTCATCAACATGATTTGCTTCCCATCGTCGATATCAGATGAATCGTAGTACTAATTTATCTACCTCATTTTCTTGAGCTCGAGACTTTCCACGAGTATCTTTCCGGGCTCTGGCGCCTCGAGGTCAAATTGGATGTGCCGAAAAGCCGCGAGCTGCCGGAATGCACGCATACCTGAACCCAGCGGAAGACCGGCTAACCGTTCGACTGCCTTGCAAGCGTCAATTACGTATGCCTCGCAACGTCTGCACAAACGCCGGTATAGCTCCCGCTGCGTAGCAATCTCCCTTTCTGTCAAGCCATGCGCAGCAACGTCGTTTGCGGCTCTGAGCAACCATGCTAGATTCTTGGACCGTGTTGCATGCATACCCTTCGCATATACCGCCTCGAACTTGACCCCAGCATTGCTCCAGGCCTGCTGCTCTATGCGCTGCTTCGGCGTGAGGCCAGTTTCAGAGAAGCTAGCTGCCTTGACCGAGAACGCCTTACGCTCAAGCTTCCCGTGTACGGAAGTGATAGCCACCAAGTCCGTACTGAGGTCGACGGCATCGCCGGAATCGGGATAATGCGGGTGCTCGATACCGACCTCCGCCGCAGCCCGACGAGTTGCACCGGTATCAAGCCGGACCTGGTCGTAGATGGTCAGTACATCCCTTGCCCACCAGAGTTCCAGAAATAGAGCGTGTTCTCCTGCCGACAAGAGGTGAATTTCGCGGAGCTCTGTTTTGGGGGAAGTTAGCCGGGTCTTGATGCCAACTCCCGGCATATCACGGGTGCCAATCCAACGCTCGTGACGACCTTCTTTTCCGGCTACTTCTTGCTCTTTGAGCTTCCGTCGCCTTGTGCTCGGACGCATACGCAGGGTCCTTGACGTCATGGCAATGCTCCTAACGTGGCATACGGATTCCGCACCCATTTTGGTGCTTGTTCCTGAGAGCGGGTTCGCGGAATGTCACAATTTTGCTAGGTTTCCCGTTGCCACCGACTGGCGGCAACGGGGCATTAGGTAGTCGCCGCCAACACCGCCGGGGCTTTAATTCCTGCGCCTGGGGCGGATACCCGAACGGGCTCGGCCTTTACAATCAGAATTGCCGTGTTTCCACTTCTCTTGCAGCAGACGGCTGATTGCAAAGGGGTTTCGATAGGCAGCAACGGGCAAGGCAGACTCTTCAACCACCTGCTCTGCGCGCAGCGAATGCATGACCGACGTCAAGTTACGGTTGGCCTCCCGGTTGACGTGGAGCCCTTCCGTCGACATCTTTACGGCTATCCTGCTCGGGTCGCTGCCACTATTGGATTCGGGACCCGAACAAGCCGTGAGAGCGTTGACAGGTTCGCCCCCTTCAGCATGCCGGCTTGCGGCGAACTTGCGGAGGCTTTGCGTGTCGACGGCGGGAAACTTGCATACTGGGGTAACGCCGCGACAAACAGCAGCCGGTTCTTTTTGTACGGCATGCTGCTGCGCGCTCGGTGACCGACTATCTTCGCACCTAGCCCAAACGACCGCCACTCCGAGCCTGCGGAGCGCGCTTTCAAGACGGATTGCGTCACTGTACCTGCCGTCGACGGCACAAATGATGTACCAGCGTCGCATCGTCACCCATTTCCAGATTTGACGGGCCGTGGAAGCACATTCTCGGAGATGCTGGTCGACCGCATCAATACTTACTACAGTCGCGCCGAGGTCCTCAAACGCTTGTTCATAGTCATATCCGCGGCGGTTCTCGTAGAACTGCTCTCTCAGAGTAAGACCTTGCCTGCGTCGAAAGGTGAGGTATTCCCCGACTTCCTCCGGCGCTCGTCTTCTGTACGAGAAAGCCGCAGCCCCAGACAATTTTTGCAATGCGGCCGTTCTGTCGGGGGAATCTGCACCATCCAGAAAAACAACCCGCCCCTGTTTCTCGAAGTCACGCTTATAGTTCCAGCGCGGCGGATACAAGCCCATTTGACCGAGTTGCGTCTTTCCGAAATTCGAAAACTTGAATGCAATTACAGTCCGGTCGTTCGTTGAACGCTCATCGCGTCCCGTATAATTTCTTTGAAACGGGCGATTCAAATTGAGCTCAGGGGTTTCACCTACGACGGGCGCATCTGAGCGGTAAAAATCGATGCGGTCGGCAATAGAAAGTGACGAAGCCGTAATATCTTTAGACGAAAGCATCCCGTATCTCCTACTTGACAGGATTGACATTCGGCTAAGGTAGGCGCACAGTATGGTTTGAGCACTGTCTTTGCTACCAAGCCGAGACCAACGGGTGCATCGTTGTCAGACGATGTGCCCGTTTTAATTTTGTCAGACGTATCTCAAAAGGTTCCATTCGATAGTTGCTTGTCTCCTCAAAAATTGCGGTGATGCGAAGACTAGGAGCTGGTCCTTACAAGGTCAATCCGGTTCGCGAAATAGGTGGATTCGCCTTTGTGGCAATGCCATGGCTGACAGTGACCGCCCAACCAACTTAGTGGCGGATTAGAGCTTGCGTCAACCCCTGCGAGTTTTAGCTTTCGGTGCCTTAATCCAGTTATAAAGCTGCCCGTTCAAAGCGTTTTAGGTCTCGCTTTCGAACCTGCACCTCGGGGCTAAACGCAACGGACCTTGATAGGTTACACAAGGGAAATCACGAATATTCCCTCTATTACAAGTACTGTCGCGCTCCCGCCATCTTGCCCCTCGTTAACCTAAATCACTTTCGATAGTCGTTGAAAATCTAAAACAATAAGGGTTTCATATAGAGGCTAAAATGAAATCAGCATTCGCGCATCCCTCGTCGCCTTTATACGCCAACGCAAGTCAATAGTCGGGCATCGAACTCTAATCGCTGCTCGATTTTCTCAAAGCGTTTTCGTGTTCATTTTGCAAGCTTCTGACCGACCTGTTTCGCAAAGGAAGACGTCGGGATTTGATTCTTCTTCTGGTTCTTTGTGAGTGTCACCCTCGCAGCTGCACTAGGTGAGAAACCTGAACCAATCCCTAATAGCCGCGGCGTTTCTGGCTGGCGCAGGTTCAGGTAGACGAGCTACACCTCTTTTTCGCCGTCTGAGACTGCTAAAACTAAACTGACCTAAAATTGCACAAACGTCTAAACCGGAGGATGTCGTTCTGAGGATGCTGCGATTGACCTGTTTGCAGTGTGGTTCCAACTCAGCGCCACACTTGGCCGACGCGGAGGGAGTTCATCCCCACTCAAGCATGCCGACATTGAGGACGGGAATGGTCGAGGGTCTCAGTGCCGGTCAATCCCTTGAGCATTTCGCCGTGAATCAGGCGCTACAATCAATCGAGAATGCTCAAAGACCCGTTTGCAGGCGTCGCCTAGCCACGGTACCACAGGCACAGAGCCAAATAAGATAGGGAGGAGACCCGCGCGTTCTCACTGCCATCAGCGGTTGCACGTCTTGGCTCAGGTTGGCATCGATTGTGCGAACAGTTGTTCGTATATGGCACGCTCGTGGTGAAGTACGGCCATCCGGGAAACCGTCCGAGCACGTGTGATGGCCCCCCGCAGATTCTGCTCGCTCCAGCCGGCGCGCCGAGCAGCTTCAACCATAAACGAAAGAGATGTCGCCGATGCAGCGCCGGCAAAGCGGCTGGACAGGATTCTTCTTGCCTTCTTGTCATCAAGGACGACGGCGCCGAGTCCCTCGGTTGCTAATGCAATGGCCGCGCTCTCCCCGTCATCCAGCGTCTCAGTGGGCAAGCCACTTACCAAAGACAGGTAGGTCTCGTACGCCTCAGTGGACATTCGGTGCAGTTGAAGATAGCCGGCATCGAAGAGTGGCGACAATGGCGCGCTCTCGACCCGCTCTCCAGGCATACGGCAAACCTCAGCAGCCGTCCGCTCCTCCACCAAACACGCAACACCAATGGCGCGCAACATGTCTTCTGCGACACCGCTCCCCAGCACGTTGAAGAGAACGCTCGCGTCGAGAACTAGCGGCCCACTCGGGAAGTTACTAGATAGCAAGGTCAAGCTCTTCCCCTTCGCCATCCGGAGTCACGTGCTCCAACACCTCGCGAACCGTGCCCAAATCTAGCTGGAGCTTCCGCGCGATTTGCTGCTCAGATAAGAATCCCTTTTCAAATGCTTCCCCAGCGAGGAGCAGAGTACGCGGGGTGAATCGTCCAGCAGTTTCGGGTTCGTCAAGCTCTCGCCTCACCTCTTCCAAGTGCTGCGTGCCAAGCCCCTTTTCTTTTAAAGAGTCGTACGTCCCTTTTGGCAGCAGGCCGATTCCCTCTAGACGACGAGTCATTGCCTCAATAGACGTGTGAAAGTAAACCGCCATTGCAAGAAGCTGTCGCACCGAAAATTGGCCCGCCGCGTCGCGGAGTTCAGCAGCCTTCTTGCGAACGGTCATTGCCGGCATCAGCAACGCGCGGGCGAAGGCGTCACAGAATTTCTCTTCACGGTCGGAAAAATCTTCGTCAGTCGTATGCACGACCACGCCTGCTCGTCGTAACAACGCGTGGCAGAGCTCGTGCGCGATGGTCAGGCGCCTACGTGACGCCGGATGGAGGGCGTTGACGACAATAAACCCACCAATCGCCTCGTCGTAGGCGAATGCGCCGCTAACCTTGGATGGCAAGCCACGTTCAAATACGCGCAGCCCCATGTCAAGTTCGACTAAGGCAATGAGGTCGGGTATGGGACCGAGCCCAATCCCTAATCGCTGCCGTAATGAAAGAGCGACATCCTCTGCCTGCTGGTCAACTGACATCGAGCGAGAGACGGACACGACTGGAAGGTCAGGCTGCAACATCGGCCTGTCGAGCATCTTCTCAAGTTCTACCGAGGCCGCCGCCAGCTTATTGAGCAGTATGTGGGCGGTAGCAGTGTCCGCATCATCGCTAGCGGAGTGGGTTCGGAACTTCAATTCCATGTCGAGACTTGGAGTGCCGTCGGCCAAAAGCTCGCTCTCCGGAACCCCATAGAGTTCGGCAAACGCTCTCAGTTCATCAGGCGAGACCTGCCGCTTTCCGCTTTCAATGGCAACGACAGTCGTCCGTGCAAATCCCAACTTCTGCGCTGCCGCTTCCTGCGTCAGCTTCGCTAGCGAGCGGGCACCTTTGAGTCGCGGCCCGAGCACTTCAGGGCGGACTCGAATTTCGATAGCCATGCTATCCCCTCGCAATATTTGAAATCCAAGAATCCGGACCGCACGCGGCCAGGAATTCGCTCCACTCGACAGTATGCTGTTCGAGCAGACGAGCGAGCTTCGTCGTGCTTATAGTGATGTCGTCACCCGTGAACCTCGACAGGTCAATCGCCGTTCTCAACGCAACGCTCTGTTGCGACGCGGCTCCCGCATCTGCCAATCGCTGCATGTCGCGGACGCTATTGCGTGCCAAGTCAGCAAAAAATTTCACCTTCACGTTGTTGCCGCCTGGTCGCAGCGCAGCTTCCAGCGACTTGGCTCTTAAATCGGAGAAAAGATACTCAGTCGCACCTTCCAGATTCGCACTTTGTTCAGCTGTTCGTCGCAGCAGGCAGTTTCCACAGATACCGCAGTGATACATCTTCTTTTCGCTGGACGCCGTACGTGCGTCGCACGAGCAAGACGGGTGTCGTCGCAGAATCTCGCGTACGTCCTCGCAGTGCTCGACCAGAGCGCGCAGGAGAGCTCCCTTCGTTTCAAAGAGAGCCGGATGGGAAAACTTCACTCGCCTACCCGTCAATGCCTCAAGAAACCTTGACAGCCTCGTCGTGAATCCTGGATAGCAGCTTCGATGCTTCGGCTCGTGCCCCGTCGTCACAAGCGACCCACCAATGCTCCCCTGGCCATTCTCCGGAATCATCACCCTGTTGCCGCCCGAAGCAATTGCACCAAGACTGGCCAACATGTAGAACATGAACGGGCGTGACCTGAAACTGCCCTCCGGATGCCTGAATGATTTGACTTTGACCGGAACACCGACGTACTGAACACCGGCCAATCTTTTTCGCTTCAATGCGCCGCGTCGCGCGCCGCCGGCTCTCGCGTCCGCGTAGACACAAACGACCTCGGTTCCGGGTTCGGAGAGCTGCAGCAGTCGCACCTGACCGTACGAGTCCAAACCATGGGAAAAAGGCACGAAGACAATGTTGCGATTGCTCAAGGAGATATCGTGCAGTGGCGACTGCTGTAATGCCGGCGGCCGACCGCTTCGCTCGATAAACGCGAACGACCAACTATCCCCCGTCAAATAATTGAGGCACTGAGCCAGAGTCTCGTGAACATTGGGCAACAACCAGGTATTCGGTTTGAACACTGGGATTTCAATGTGTATTCGCCGACCCCAAGTCTTTCCATGGTGCCTACGAAGCATGCGGTCGGCGTATTTCACTGCGCCGAGCAACGTCATAAGGTCGTGCGCGACTCCATCCGACTCCTGAAAACAGTATTCAGAAAGCGTCGTGGCGTCGATGCGTATGTCTTCGCCCAAGCGGATGATTTCCACTTTAGACGACCGGCGCACGCGCCTATCAGTAACGCGGAAGGTTGACGGTTGCGCGACAGAACGAAGCACGGGACTCTTCATATATCTATGCTGAGACCGAGGCCCAGTAATTCATCCTTGTTGAGCTTGCGCTTCTGCTTCGGTGCCGGGTCATCGGAAAAATCAATTTCGGCAGCCAGTCTCGTCATTGCCCGGCGCAGCATAGTGCCTTGCATCTCCCCGTACTGGCCAGCGACCGACAGCGCGCAATGCTCAATCCCTTGCAGGGCGCAGTCTGAAAGCACGGTCGCGCGGACGGCTTCGTGAAGTTTGTCGACGGGGTCACCGTATATGATGAACCGCGCAGCCTCGCAAGCGCTTTGCTCAAGGGGCTTCTCGGCACGACGCTCGAAGTCGTCTACGACGGCAAGCAGGCTGTCCACCTTGAATAGGTCCTTACCTGCTCGCTCCAGCTCCTCCGCGAACTCTGCAAACCACGACGGACGCACTTCAGTCGCCCACTCGTTGCAAGTGGCATGGTGAATCGCCAACGCGGCCTCGCTGTCACCAGTTGCCTCTAATCGCTCTACCACTCGCACAGCCTTCCGCCAGTGCGGCTTGAGAGCTACCGTCGTATGCAGGTCGTCGCGCATTCACTCTTCCACAGAGTTCGCATCATTGCATGATAGACGCACCAGAGACAATGTCAAGAACATTTATCTCAGAGTTCTGACTATGTCAGCCCCCCCCCACACACGATGGTAAGTTCGAATTGGCGCGAGGCGAGTTCGGTTCGGCAGGCCCACGAATCGGCCCCGTAACCAGTGCGCCTTTGCATCCTGTGGGGAGCGAACCGCTAGGGGAACGGGCGACCTGTAGGACCTGACCAACGTTCTGCCACCGGCCGCCTGTACAGCAGGCGCCGCGCAATCTTTATCCACTTTCAGTTCTCGGGACGCGGGTGACGCAATGGGCCCGTCCCCAATGTCAGACTCAATCCAGTTGACCGGCGGCCTCTCCCTGCAGCGAAACCTTGCAGATGATTGCCCGGCCTCACTATCATTCTCGGAGGTTCCGCGGAGATATTCACGAAGACCACAATAGCCCCTCCTGCATTACCTCGAAAGCTGTATAAGTACAAAACCTTCGGTGTAAATACCCTTCGAATGCTTGGAGAAGCCGAAGTCTATTTCGCGAATCCACCGCAGTTCAATGACCCATTTGACTGCAGCCCAACCGTTCGTGTCGACGTGGGATTAGCGGAACTCGAGCGACTTTGGAAGCATCTGCGCCTGAATGCAGTCGGAAAGGAAAGGGCTATCGCCGAGCTGGGCGACCATCGATACATGGCCACGCAGTATGGCAAGTACAATGATGGTGCTGATGGGTCCGGGTACTACGAACTCTCGCTTGTTCGTGATATAGACAATCACGTGACCACATACTTCGGTGGTCGAGGCGTTCTTTCGCTCGCGACTCATTGGGACAATGCGCTTATGTGGAGCCATTACGCCGATGAACATCGTGGCATCTGCATCGAATTCGACACACGAGACCATCGGTGCGACCGACTTGAGCCAGTGACCTACAGTTCGACGCGTTACCTGCTTGTGAGCGACCTGCTGGCTTGGCAAGTCGGGAAATCTTTGGAAGCAGAGAGGAAAATCAACAAGCAGTTTTTTTTCGCGAAGTCGCCGCAATGGAAGTACGAGAAGGAATGGCGCGCGATTGCGCCCAGACATGGAGTAGACGACGCACCCTTCCGCATCTCTGCAGTCTATCTTGGTTGCCGATGTGACTCGTCCGTGCAGCGAGCTGTTGTCAGAATGCTTGCCGATGAGCGCGCGGCGATTCAGTTCTACGGAGTCTGGTCAAAAGACGATGGCTTCAGGCTGGGACGATATCCAATCGACGTTGACGAGATTCTGGCCATGGGCTCCCGTACCTCGGCCAAATTTGCAGCCGATGACTTTGAAGCCGAATAGTGATTCGCAAAGCGAGGCAACGCGGAAGAAACCCGAGCGATTGGTCACCTCAGCGCAGCTACCCGCTGAAGGCACTGCTCGAACTTTTCCTTGTCACCCTTCTTCAAAGCCTCGAGGTCCTTCAGGGTCTTCTCGAAACGCGCTTCGGCCGCCTCCCGCTTAAGTTCATTGATGTTGTCCACGACCTCGAAAAACGCCTTATACGGAGGTGCGTTCTTGTCGACCGACGACAGTTTGGACAGTTCTGCTACAACGTCCATCATCCGCCCAATCTGTTTACCGTAGCTTTGACGGCTGACTATCACGTGTTCCATGGCGGGGTCGCTCGAATTGTTCTCGTTCACAACCACACCCGCGAAACTCCAGCCGGGAAGGATAGGCTGTTGAAAGCTTGTATCCAGAGGCGGCCACGCCCCGCCGCCCAACGCGCGGAGATAGCTTACCCACCATTGCCACGGCTGTAGCGAATCTGTTGTTGCGAGTGCTGTCGGAGCAACCATTGACGTTCTCCCTAGTGCAGGGTGTCACACGCATTGATATGACAAAACAAGAGTTCCTGACCTCGTCCACAACAATGATGTTGGCATGAGTTATAGACGATTTATGCAAACCAAATTCGAGCTTGATTGGAGGAGTTTTGAACTTCGCTTGCCCGTACGTTTGCCACGAACGCTGCAAATACCCTTCCTCGATGGGAGCAAACCGCATGGGTCGTTGCAGAAAGAAAATTATTCTCGCGACGCGGTTCGCACCTGACGCTAGCGCCGACCGATTTTCGCTGTTAGCACCGTAGCAGTATCTGGCGCCGTGTTATCCGCTGCAGCCCGGGCGGCAAAGTCTTCAATAACCCTGGACATCCACGGGTCTGTGCGCCCAGACCAACAACAGCCTGATTGTCCGCTCACCCAGCGTCTCACGACGCGCCATGAACAGCGACTTGGAAACCTCCGCCTGGAGTAAGCCGGTGGAGGTTTCCATGAAACGCCGCTTACGCAATCTATCGAGATAGTCTCGCCGAGGCGACGAAGGCAGTGTCCCAACAGACCGCCAACTGCAATCAACCAATAACGTTCGCAGTTTCCACCGCTGCCGTATCCGCCGTTCCTTCACTCGACGTGCAAATACTTTGACACGAGTTCGCGGTCGAGAATGCTATCGAACGCGATTCCAGTTATGTGGTCGGCAGTTGGTGGCAAGGATTTAATGAACGAGCGAAGTGCTTCCGGTGCTTCGTTATATCGTGGAATCCTGACGCGCAGCGGGTAGCCGCTATCTGTAAATGGTGCGAGGACGGCGTCCAGCGTGTTTTGTGGAACAAGGCACCTGTCCTTCACATTCTTGCCCTTCATTGCATCGGGCGACAACTCGTCACGTACAACCAATACAGCCTGAACCTCTGGAATGAGCTCAGGAATTCCATCCCCCCAAACGACGACAGTCGTGAGTTCTCCATTGACTGCAAGCATCATAATTCTGGGCACAAACAGCGACTGACCAAACTTCGCCTGCGTTTGGCCAATGAACACGTTCCAACGCCAGATATGCTCGAGCTCAGCGGACGGCAGCGTATAGAGCTTGCGCGTCGGTTGCTGCATTTTCAGGAAAGATTCGTACGCTGCCTCGTTACCCGCATTCCATCCCGACAGAAACCGTTCAGCAGCGTAAGGTCCGGAGCCCATCCCGTGAAGTTGCGGGTCCTCAATGTTGGGCGAGAATCGCGCGACGAATGCGCGCAACTCCGGCTCCGCTTCCAGCCCGAACACATGAGGCCGGAAGTAGTTCATATTGAACGAGACTTGACGGACCTTGTTATCACTGCCATCGCGCGTCCAAGAAAATATGAAATACACGCCGGTACTCTGGTTCTCATATATCGCTGCGTCGCTGACGTGGTAATTTGACCGACTACTGAAGTAGCGGTCGATGTCGGAGCTTGGAATTGGCTGCGGAAATTTGAGATAGAGGTCGTAGCTCATGTCTGCCTGAGTGACAACGATGTCCTGCTATTGGCCAGGCCATAGGCCGCCGGATTCGGACACCGCAATCCGGCAGAAGGCGGCACCCTGGCTGCGTCAGCTATGGTCGGCGCTCCGTGACTACTGGGTACAACGCGATACGCGCGTTAGCCGCCCTTGCTTTTGAACAGGCGCTCATGCATCCAACCTTCATTGGTCGCAACGAGCACTGCCTTTGCCTGAGCAGGGTCATCAAGACCTTGTTTGACGTCGGGATAAGCAGCCTGAATTTCTGACTGCTTTGACCAAGCGGGTGCATCTACCGCCACGAGTGAAAAATTTACCTGCGAAATCTTCGTGCCGAACATGTCGGCGGGTTCCGTGAAGTTCTCGACCTCCTTGACTTTGTATTTGCCCCCGCAGAAGGCATCAAAGCCAACGATGTTTCCGCCACCTCCCTTCACGAGATACTTCTTCCCTTCGTCGGTCAGCGCGTACTGCGTCGCCGCGACTTTCTGATTTCCGAACATCCCCGGGACTTCGGTATCGCTGGCTGTGAGCAAACCGGCGCTCACAAGCGCCGCCGCCTTCTCAGGCTCGTGGTTGAAGAAGAAGCCCCCCTTCTTCTCCAGCGCGAACGGGGCCTCTTTCCGCGGCAGCGACACGCAGACACCCTTAGTCGTGTTCAGGTAGTCTTGGATGGCCTCAGAGAAGTTGCTCTTGTTAGCATCTTTCTTGTTTCCACAACCTGCCAGCGCGAACAGCGTCACAATTGACACAGTAACGATAGTGCTCGTTTTCATTATTGTTCCCGGTATGCGATTTGTATATTTGACCGACGCCGCGACCCTTAGCGGCGGGTGCAATTATGTCGATACCGCAAACAATTTTCTAGGAAAAACGAGGCCTAAAGATTTGCAGGCCTAGTCCGTTAACTGAGTCGAATTCTGAAAAAATAATGAGGGCAACTTGAGCATCAACCTTCGACTTATGGTGGTCGCGGCCACCCTCGCCCTTACGGCGTGTGCGCAAACCGGCACAGCTTTGCAAGGACTGAACAACGGCCTGGCGCAGTTTAATCAGGCGCTGGCGCCATCCGCGAACGGCACGCCGGGCATCTTTACTCCATCGCTATCGGCCGAGCAGCAGACCCAGTTGAGCAACGCTGTTACCAGCTCGCTAGCATCGCGGGATGCGGGGCTGCGGAACATGGTCAAGTCGGCCTCGCCTGTGATGGTCTCCGTCATGTCCAAGGCGGCCTGCTATCAGGACTGGAACGACTCCCGCGTTCTCAGCATGTATACGTCTGCCCGGATAGGCAATGGATTCATCCCGGGCCCGTGGGGACCCATGAAGTATGCTCCGAAGAATCATTGCTTGAGCATCTTGCGCACGGACTCGTGGACCCAAAAGTCCCTCAATGCGTTCCAGTACAGAACTGTGTACTACAGCCCGGAGAGTGGAGAGAGCCAGGCAGTCTTTTATGAGTTCATCAACCAGGATGGTTCGTGGCTCCTGAATAACGCGTATTTCTGATTCTCTTATCGGCGACGCTGTATCACGGTGCGGAAGATGTCGCAACTGGCGCAGACGTCATCTTCCAACCGAATCGAAGCCCAAGAGGAACACCCCATGAGTCCAGCAGGTTCATCGAAGACATGGAGGACGACGATGTCGGGCATGCCAGTGTCTGATTGGTATCGCCAAACCAACCGGATGATAGGGAAAAACTCATGACTCGGCGACTCCTCGCACTCTTGTTGCTTGTCGGCACCGCGACGCTGGCGGCCTGTAATCTCGTCGCCGGCGCCGGCGAGGACCTCTCGAAGGCGGGTCACGCGATTACCAATTCGGCCGAGAAACATTCGAACTGACGCTGGGAACGCGCGGCATCGTTTGCAGCTTCAGGCGCGACGGGTCTCTTTTGCAGCGCTTAGCCGGGAAGCGCGACCGCCTCTTTCGTACCCGGCGCTCTCTGCGATGCGACGCGATGACCGAGGTGTCCCGTGCGACCAGTGCGTCGACCAATTCCATCGACAGCACGCTCGCGACGGCGTCGAGCGAGGTGGCCGGACTCGTGGCGTTTTGCCAGACCCCGTGCTTATTCAAACCATCAACATGGTGCGATACGAGGGACCGGATTCGTCGCGTATGATTGTTTGCGAGCATCCACAGTGACGGGTGGTCAGCGCTGCATCGAGTCGGTCGGGCTAGCTTTGCTTCTGCGCGAGTGATAGGGCATCATGCAGCAAGCCGATGCTCGTAGTACGGGCGTACCTTGTCCTCAAGAATTGCGTACTGCGCCGCGAGGTCTCCCGGATTCGGATTGAGCCACTCAGCTACGTTTTCGGGGTGCATAGAGACAATGCAACGGTCATGCCCCGCTGCAGCAACCTCCGGCGGAGGCTCGTCCGTGATAGTGCGAAACTGTACAGGTCAGACTCACTCACGGCCGACCGTTTTGTCCATGAGCACGCTATAAACATCCTGCCAGCTACGCAGCGATGTTCTTTGCCGCTCTCTAAGCAGAAGTACGCCTACGAAGTACACAGCTAAACGCGCCAGTCAGTAGTCAAAGTTCTCCGGCCGCCCAGCTTGAAATACTTCCTCCTCGTGATATCGAAGAAAGTCGGCCTGTTCCCTCGTGGGCCTCATTCTCAGGCGCCGCGATACATTGATGAGCAAGTCGTTTCCTTCGACGACGGGTGAAACAAGCATGGTTCCGTCCGCACTGAAAGATATTAGGCCGGCATCAAAGAGAGCATCAAGGTTCGCCACGAGGGGCAAACCGTTATTTGGATTCAGACGCTCTTCGTCGGTCGACTCCGACCACGGCTTCGCATGTGACGCACGAACAACCTGCGTGATTGAACAATTAGTAACCGCGCAGCGTCCATCCCACAGTGCAAGTAATTCTTTGCGATACCGCCCTTGACCTAACCTCGCAAGCACCAGGGTTTCCCGCTCAGTAGCGTCTACAGGGTGTTCAGCGAGTACAGCATTGATGTCTTCAGCGGCTAGCGCCAACGGCCCAGCCTCTTCAGGGTCAGGCGGAACTAGTCCCTTGGGGACAATCACGAACCCAAGGTCTTTCAACACGCGATGCCATTTCCCATCCCACGCGCCGGGAAAATCCGACGGGCGCAGCTTTTGGCCGGTCGACAGCTCATTCGCAATAGAGACGATGGCTTTCGGTGGAAAGTGCTCGCCTTCGATGACGACATCGTAGTGTCTGCTCGCTCGAAAGCCACGGTAGCCGATGCGCTCTCGCCAAATTTGGGCAGCCCTGAGCACGTGATGCACCTTGATACTGCCTCGTCTAGTTGCAGAAATGGCCATGTTTGCGCTCGGCTGAAGATGTCAGTTGCTATATCGGCAACAGGGCTCTTCGGCTTTAGATAATGTCTCAGCGAACCTACCGGCCCCGAGCCCACGGTTTGGCCTTAGAGAAGCGAAGATTGGCGAATCAGTTCGCTTTGACGATAACAGCCGGTCTTTTTTAGGATGGAAGCTATCTGCTTGCGAACTGTCCCGACAGCCACGCCCGAAAGCGCAGCGCACGCCTTGGCATCATGCCCAGCTATCAAATGTCGAAAAACACGGCTTTCGGCGCCTGTCAGTTCAAACGTTTGACGAAGCAATTCTTCGTCCGGGATGCAGAACACATTTCTACGTTCGATTCGAACGATGACACAGCGACCATTTCCGGTACCTACTATTTCCGACGGTCGGGAAACGCGCAAACGGAAGGTTTCCCCCCACCCTCCTGTCAGGACGACCCAGCGCGGATGGTCGTCCGCGAGCACCCGACCAATCGTAAGCAACAACAATCTGTTGGCCCTCTCCGACGAGTGCTGTAGCCGGCGTGCTCGAAGCGACAAATATTGCCCCTCAGCGAGCCATTCACACGCGACTGGCGAAAAAAAATCGACCACTCCGGTCGATTGCACCACACATACCGCCTCCCGCTCTTGGTCCAAAACGGACAAAAGCGCTCGATGGGTATTTTGCGCCGTAACAATACGCTTGGTGTACGACGCAATCATGCGGTTTTGCAGACGCGCAATTTCTGACTTCCTAACGATTTTCTCGACATGACGATTGGCTGTATGGCAATGGAAAGCCAAAGCGGCAAATCGGTTTTCATCGTTTAAAAGAGCGAATCCGAAAATCTGCTCAATTCTGAATCGACGAAGGAAGTCAACATAAAACTCCTCTTTCTCCCACTGGGCTGCAGTCAGTAACCAGTCGCTCGAAAGCCATTTCCCAACTGGTAGCGTTATGGCCTTTTTAGCGACAACATCCGTGTCACAATAGTGTTCGAGGTATTCGCTTTCCGCGGCGGCTTCGTGACCAGTCTGTATAAAAGATTCCAGTCTTCCGGTCCTTCTATTCCACGCCATAAAGCACCCCGCATCTGCGCCAACGATAGCGCGAGCTGTGCGCATCACTTCCATCCAGGGCTCTTCAGAGTCTGTGATGGCAGCGGCAGCGTCCATTGCACATGAGAATGCCCTTGCCCTCGTCAGGTTACGCCTCTTGCTCATCGGAGAGGTGTTCGGTTGGGCTATTTGGGTCTCCATGTTAGCTCCTCTTAGCGCTTCGAAATTGGACCGGGCCTGAAAGTCGCAGAATGTCTATACCTAATTTAGCCCATAGCATGACCGCATCCTATTTCATAACTTCGAGAAAAGCTAATCGCATTTTTGATGACGTCACTTTTATCTAGTGCTCGATAGACCCGAGAACTAGCAATACCTTAAAAGCACAATACAAAACGAAGTTATTTAGTTTCGTAATAAAAGTTGATTGGAGGGCGGTCATGCCACATACTCTTCCTGATTCGATTGATGTAGTTCTCGACATCTACCACGATAGCGTCGTTTCGCTCGCGGACGCAAAGTCCGCAGGGATACTGGCCGTCATTCATAAAGCCAGCGAAGGTGCGACGGTTCAAGACCAGAAGTACGCTGTCCGCAGACACGAGGCCTACGGCCTCGGTCTTCTTTGGGGCGCCTATCACTATGCCAGTGGGATGCCTATACACC
Source organism: Burkholderia sp. E7m39 (assembly GCA_001319865.1). Classification (GTDB taxonomy): domain Bacteria; phylum Pseudomonadota; class Gammaproteobacteria; order Burkholderiales; family Burkholderiaceae; genus Paraburkholderia; species Paraburkholderia bengalensis. The sequence continues at coordinate 15,597 of BBSL01000481.1, forward strand.
AACAAGTAAGTAACTTCCTTGCCGCAGTACAGTGGGGCGCCGACCCTGAGGCAGACGCTACCACACTGTTGTGCTTGGATTTTGAACCTAGTCATAGCGGACCAAACATGTCCGGTGAAGACGCGTGTACTTTTGTAAGTATGGTCCGTGAGCGTACTGGGCGCTGGCCGATGATATATGGTGGTGACCTGTTGCGGTCCACGTTCTCCGTCGCCCGTCCAGCGTGCGAGGTTGCCAAATGTCCTCTTTGGTACGCAAGGTATAACAACCAACCTATTGGAGTCCCCCGAATCTGGAGCAATTTTACCCTTTGGCAATTCACTGACGGAAAAGACGGCCCGGGGCCGCATAGCATCGGCGATGCCAATTTCGACCGAAGTTGCTTCGTTGGTACCGCAGCAAACCTGAAGCAGCAATGGCCTCTCTTTGGGCAATGACTCCCACTGTTTCACCACGTAGTTCTCACGGTAGTGACCCAGATGAACCACCGCAGGAGGCGCTTACGCCATGGCCTATTTCTTTGCTTACGGCTGCGAGTTAAACCGTCCTCACGTGCTAGCGCGTTCGGTGGCGGGTGCCACCGACAACGCAATTGGAGTTAACGGCTTTCGGGAAGCGAAACAAGACGATTCAGCTACCGCTGCTAAGGACGCAGCGCTGAATGCGTCAGTTGGGGCTCCCGCCTGCGTAGCAGCCGTACTCGAAGCATCCTTAAAACAGCGTTTTCCCGATAATTCGCTATCTGGGCTACGAGACTATTCGCTTAGTGAGCCAATTGCAACGGGTTATATCCGGGACAAGGCATTGGTTTACAGACGAAGGCAAGACGAACACGCGGAGCCTCTCATAGACATTGACATTAGCCCTGGCCAAAAGCTATGGGGGCTTCTTTTTGATTTAACTGAAGAGACCATTAACACCCTATGCCAGGAGTTCGACCTCGAGCGCAAATGCAAAATGCAGACCGTCGTGGTCAATACACTCCTCCCTTCCAATATCATAAAAGAGGATGCCTGGTCGTTTGCTGCTGGCGAGGTCGTTGAAGCGACGGTCCTGCAAGCTGTATGTCCAACGCACTCTCCTGCGAACCCCGTGAAATCATTGGTGTATAGGCTGCTGCCAACCTATTTGGCATACAATGCACCCATGTACGCAATTCGTGCAATCCTTGGTTATAGGGCTTCGTTGGTGGACATGATACGCGTGAACGCTCGGGACAGCGCCGAGCGCCCTATAGAAGAGGTTTACTATAAATCTGTGCCCAATTTCGCAATCTACCGAACATCCGAACGAGTCACGGTTCAATATGCAGATGATGCCCGACTGGCCACAGCGCAGCAGTCAAGTATGGCCTCTATCAATTCTCTTCGAAGCCAGATAGACGGCCTCTTAGATGGCTGGAAAAAAAGTGATTGTGACGGTGACCGCACTTCGGCAAACCGATTTAACGCTCGCGTAGCAGCAGCTCTCAATCAGCTTCTACTTGAAAATGACCATGAGAGTGCCAAGTTCACTCTTGAGGGTGTACGGGACGATATTGTCGCCATGCGAACATCTCGCGGGAGATTCCAATATGTCACCGGCGCACTTTCAACCGCTGTTACGCTTTGTATTGCATTTTGGCTCGCAAAGTCGATGTACGGTGCTTACGACCCCACCACCGGAATCTGGCTCGCCGCCAGAGCCGGGGCTGTGGGTGCACTCTTCTCAATCGCGATGAATATCCGCGAGCGAACAGTGCAACTCGACTTGAATGGCCGTGACAACTATGCGGATGCAGCTCTGCGTGTGTTTGTAGGCGCAATTGGCGCGGGCGCACTTACTTGTCTGCTTCAAAGTGGAGTGCTTCCCCCCGCAAAATTCGGCGACTCCGCCTTGACAGGAGGCAAAATGACATGGGAGGTTCTGCTGACACTCGGATTCGCTGCTGGGTTTAGCGAGCGACTTGTGACCACCATGTTCGATAGATTTGGAAGCAGCACGCAATCCAACGCAACCGTCAAACGCTTTTACAGGACAAGGCACACAGGGGATA
>BBSL01000482.1 GCA_001319865.1 Burkholderia sp. E7m39
TGACATGGGAGGTTCTGCTGACACTCGGATTCGCTGCTGGGTTTAGCGAGCGACTTGTGACCACCATGTTCGATAGATTTGGAAGCAGCACGCAATCCAACGCAACCGTCAAACGCTTTTACAGGACAAGGCACGTAGGGGCACACACGCAAGCAGGTCGATGACCTCAAGCGGACAGAGGATGGAAGACCTAGCCTCGGGCGCATGTAGCTTGCGTCGGTTTCGTATGTGAACGGTAACCGGTCGGGAGCCGGGTCGGTGGCCGTTTCAGCACGCCCCGACTTGCCGAATACCGTGGCGACCTCGGGCACCGTCTTGATGAGCCGGTCGGTCTGCTGCAGCAGTTCAGCGGCTTTCTCGGTCGAGATGCTGGGAAGCGCCGTTGGCATGTACAGGAGGTCACCCTCGTCGAGCTGGGGCAGGAACTCGCCTCCCAGTCGCGACAGCGGAATCGCGGTCAGCACGAGCGCCACGACGGCGAGTCCGATGGCGAACCAGGGACGGCGCAACGTCACTTCCAGTAACGGCCGATAAAGACGCACCAGTACACGGTTGATGGGATTCGAGGCTTCGTGCGCGATGCGCCCGCGAATCAGATAACCCATTAGCACCGGAACCAACGTCACCGACAGACCGGCAGCGGCCGCAATCGTGTAGGTCTTCGTGAACGCCAGCGGCGAGAACAGTCGGCCCTCCTGTCCTTCCACCGAAAACACCGGGATAAAGGACAGGGTGATGATGAGCAGCGAGAAGAAAAGCGCCGGCCCGACTTCGGCTGCTGATGTCGCAATCAACTCCCATCGCTGCACGGTCGTAATGGGCTTACCTGGATGCGCGTGCTCGTACGCCTCCAGGTGCTTGTGCGCGTTCTCAATCATCACGATGGCCGCGTCAATCATCGCGCCGATGGCAATCGCAATGCCACCCAGGGACATGATGTTCGCGTTCACGCCCTGATAGCGCATCACGATGAAGGCGGCGAGCACGCCGAGCGGCAGCGACAGAACCGCGACCAACTCGCTGCGCAGATGGAACAGGAAGACGGCGCACACGATTGCGACCACGATGAACTCCTCAATGAGCTTGTCCTTGAGGTTGTCCACCGCGCGTTCGATAAGCTGAGAGCGGTCGTAGGTCCCATGAAAGACGGCCAGGCCTCACGTCGGTAAAGGCACCAATCTGCCTGAATCGACCGTCGGCGACGACCATCTGCGTGGACGTTGTGCGCATGAATGAAGTGCGGCTTACATGGTCCCTGGCAGGGACTCGAGATGAGAACCGCAGCGGCGACAAGCACACCCGCCAGGACTGACTCCGCATGTAGAACAGTGGCAAACCGTTTCAGCCGTCCACTATTCGTCGCCGCCGTCGGCACCATACAGAATGCGGATGGCGCCCTCATCCCCAACGTCAACCGCTCTCGATAGCTTAAGGTGGACATCGACTAGGAAAGCGCTATCGCTTCGCGGCGAGCATGAAACGTCGACGTATTGATTTTCGCCAAACTTTTGGAAGAGCACCTTCGCGAACGCGTTCTTTGACAAAATCAAAGATTGCCCTGCAACCAGGTTAGCGCTATATACCTCGATTTCGTTGAAGTTGCAGACATACCCTGCGCCTCTATCCTCTGCGCGCCAAACCCGAAGGTCGGACGGCTTCTCATAACCCAGTCCGAAATCCGCATGCTGCCACTGCCAGACCCAGTCAGGTCTGGTTGGATTCTCGAGAATCAGAATTGGCACAGAACCGACCTTCTGAATGCGCTCAGACTCCGAGGTCAGTAGCGCCCAGTAGGACTCACGGTCTGCGACCGCCACTTCACGGATATTGCACTTTCTTATCACATCGCCGAGAACGACGGCACCCACACGGTTTTTCATTGTTTCGGACCAGAACTCTGCCTCGTTGACGGCGCGCTGGTCCATTTCGACGCGCGTCAGTTCGCCTTTTCGAATCTGCTGCATATTGATGGTAAAATCATCCAGCGCTTGGTTGGCATACTCTATCTTTCGGAAGAGCGGCAACGGGAACGCTCCGGACTCCCGTTCAAACGCTGTTAGCGAGGCGAACCTCGCCAGCTCGGTAAGCCTGTCTGGCTCGACCGGTGCGTTTTGAAGCACTTCACCCCTCATTGATTCCAATGTCGCGTGCACGGACTTGAGACTCTCTTCGAGGTTTTCTACGGCCGTAGCCGCGTCATGCGTCTTTCGAGTTCGACGCAGCATCGCCGTAGTCATTTCCGTCGACAGGTTGGCGGGGTCCTCCATGGTGGCAAGCCATGCAGCCAGCCTGCCCCGAACTATCTCAATACTGTCATATTGGCGCCCCATCCAGATATCCAGCTGGCGTCGTAGTGAAGCCTCCATGGTCCATCTTGCTGGCGACAGTACCGCCATGACAATGAGTTGCTCTTGCTGTAGGGACTCAACGTCATCCGCTCCGAACGATGAATAACTCCGAGATGTAACCATTCGCGGTTGCTGCATATCCTTCACACGCTGCACGAACTGGTTCAAGCGAGCAACGTACCCGCCGCGGTAATGCCCACTGGCAGCGTATTGTCTGATTTGCGCTGTCAGATACTCCGCGGCCCCCAAGCTACCTAGCGAATGGGACAACGTACCGCCGCCTCGATATTGCCGACCAGTCAATAGCCCCGCTGCGACGTCCAAAGCCAGCGAGCCCTCTACGTCGCGTCCAAAGCGACACGCCCAAGATAGCGCGAGCTCAACGGTAATCAACCGGATGTCCGTCCAGAAATTGCGGAGTGCAGCGAGTAGCACACCACGCTGCAGGCTTACGACACTATCTCCCATCCTCCGACCGTCCTGTTCCGAAAGACCTAACCAATCGGCGACATCCGGCCAATCACTGGCGAGGTCATCCAGACATATGAAATCCACCTTGTCATAGAGCGCCAGCGCAGGCTGTTCGTATTCAAGGTTTCCCCACCATTTGTTCAACGAATCCGCAAACCATTCCGCGGCGGTCTGGTCTCCTCGCTTCACCGCGGCCAGCAGCAACTTCGCCGTGCCTTGAATGTGCGATGCATTGACGCGAGCTATGGACGCTACGTCACGCCAGTGGAAGGCTGCAGTAGACTCAGAAATTTCTGCGATACGCGTCTTCGCGTTTTCCCATCCACCGATGAAGGTCAGAACGACTTCTTCGTAGATTCCAGACAGCGGTGGACTGAGCGTCGCCGCGATATGCGGTTCATGCTGTGCTCCATGTTCCTCTATCTTTTTGGTCCACCAGTCTCCCAATTGATACATCAACAGTGTTTGCAAGTCGAAGACGCTCTCGCGTATGTCGACAGGTGAGCTGCTCAACGCGTCTCCGCTCAAGTGCTGTCCAATATGACACATACGACGAATCGGGCTACTATCGGCAACCATTGCCTCTATGGCAGCCAGAAATACCGACCGATACGCGTTGTTCCAGATTTCGTGCATCGGCCGCCCGAAAAACTCGTTGATATCGGGCATAATCGCCCAGCTGCCAACGGAGCCGTCTTCTGTCTTAACCAGAGACGCGCCCAGAAGGAGCACGTGTAGTCCAACGAGAGCGTTGTAAGCTCGTTCAAACGTCTTGGCATCGGCCTTCTCTGCCGCCGTGCGAGCATCAAGTTCGAATTCCTCTATGACCGACTTGACACGAATCTCATATCTTTCCCTCTTCACGCTGCGAAACACGTACGCCCACCGAAGCATCATGCGCTGCGAGCGCGAAAGATTCGGACCGTCCTCAACCTGAGCCACGTCCAGTGACTCCCGATATTCTGTACCGGGCATCAGCGGGACCGTCAGAAGTGGCCACTGTGCGCGCGAGTGGCGATGACCAGCAGTCGGGCGTGGCCACTTTCGAGCAGTACGCTCCCATCCCAGAATCGCAAGGCATAGCGGCCAGAGTCGAACGTCCGCAAGACGAGACGGGGCACGCAGTGTTATCGTCCCCTGCTCGGCACCTTTTCCGAACCCAAACCTTGCAAGCAAGACCTTGGGGCCGTCCTCTTTTTTGTTGTCCAGATAGCTTGGCGTGATAAGCCATCCTTTGGAATGCGCCTGAGCGAGCACCTGATACGAATATAGCCGCCTTATCTCACGCGGAAGGGCGACGCTGGTCACATAGCTGGTTACGATGGCCGATTGCACATCGGGCCGCAAATATTCGACGGTCCGATAAAGGAAATGCGTTGTCAGAACCGCATTCAATGCAAACCAGACGGAATCCAGGATGCCCCACCTCAACAGCGTGCACGCACCGAAGTAAGGCATGACGGCATACTGGCATGCCATGACGACAACCAGCATCAGCGACGACAAGCCAGCAGCCAGCGCTCCCGAACTCAGCATGTAAAGATGCATGAAGCTGTCGGCCGCCGGTCGTCGCTGCAAAAATACGGCCACGAATGCAATGACGATTGGATAGGCGAGCGCCGCGAGCGTTGCCTGCACAGACCACAAAGTCGAGAAGTAGCTAAGCTGTTCCGACGCCTGCCACTTGGACCAGCCGTTCGGAAGCCATGTGTCCGGCAGCAGGTATAGGCCCCCGGTACAAAGCACGAACATGCTCGGCAGAAGCATGCAAAGCCATACTGGATGCTCCCCCGCAAGCATCAGCATTCGCGCCCAGAACGACATAGCGAACTCTTTCTGAACCTTGTTGAAGGTCTTCCAGTCCGCGATATCTTCCTGGACAACTTTCTGTATCGACCATGGAACGCTACGGATGTGCTTGATATTCGCGAGAGACGCGGATATTGAACCCAACAGCTCATGGGTCCATTCGCTGCACGCGCCTCTGATGGACCGATACGCACTGGAAGTCGTACGACACACCCGCCGCAATTTCATCAACATCTTATGCTCTCGATTCTTGTTTTTAGCCGTGCCGGTAACTTGCTTGTTCTGGAGACAGCAAGGTCGACTCAAATTGCAAATATCGGGGCTCGGCGTGAACCCAGCCCCGGTTGGTGAACATTTTGCGAATGGGTAAGCGCCTCGCAAAGGAGGGGCCTATCCGACTTGGCACATCGCGATTTCTGCGAGTTTCTTGCTATGCCGCCAGTTTATGCTCGTAGTAAGCATGCACCTTGTCCTCGAGTATCGCGTATTGAGCAGCAAGGTCTTTCGGATTCGGATTGAGCCAAGCCGTGACGTTTTCGGGCTTTATGGAAACAATGCAGCGGTCGTGTCCTGCTGCAGCGACCTCCGCCGGTGGTTCGTCGGTGATAGCTGCGAAACTGTACAAGTCGGGCTCGCCCGGGGCCGACCATTTTGACCACAAGCACGCTACAAACATCCTGCTTCCATCGCGCGGGGTGAATTGCAGGATGACGTTCTCATCATCTTCCCCTCCAGCCAGCGCGCGACCTTCCATCTTCGACTTCTTAACGTTTTCATAAAACGAGTCGACAATGAGCACACCGTGGGAGTACCCGAACACGGGCTTCCAAAAACCTCCCAAACTGTCCAGGCGGGCGTTGTACGTTCCTGGATACTTGAAATCATAGCTAGCTGGCTTTCCTGCGAGGCGACATAGATATCGCATCGGTCGAACGACCAACTGACCATTCTCCTGGATGAGCACTGGCGCGTAGTTCCCGGGGAAAATCCGCGAATCGCGGGGAAGCAATTCCGTGCGCCTGATGTCGTCAATTCGCCCAAGCGCGGCCTGGATTTTGTCGCCAGCAATTCGCTTGCTCTCAGCCGCAGCTTTCGTCTGGTTGGTCTGCAGCGTTCGCTCTGCTGCGACCAGCCGCGAGCGTTGTTTAAAGAGTTCTGCCTCAAGCGACTTCGACTGGTCCGCGTTGTACCGGTCGATAAGCCTTTTGATTTCTTGCTCATCATCAGACTGCGGATTCGAAAAAGAATCGTCCATCGCCTTCGGAATCTTCGCCTTCAGTCGACCCTCGGCTCGTTCCCAGTACAACCGTGCGAACTCGCGGATGTCGATGATGGCGCCAAACATGCGAACAAATTTTTTGTAGTCGGCTTCAATCTGAGCTGAATAACACATGTTCTCTCCCGGTCAAGGCCGCGTTGCTGGACTGAACTGAACCCACGCACTGGGGGCAACAATGCTGTGCGGGACGCCGCATCGGTCTGGTCGAAACCTGCTCCGAACGGCTACGTCGCTAGTCCCCCATCGCGCCGCTGGTCGCACCATGATACTGGCGGAAAATCCAGGCTATACTGTACATCCATACAGTGTTTTGCCAATATGGATACTGTTCGCGCCCCGTTACCGGAGTCGATTCACCCCGCGCTTTGGCGTGCATCGCAGCTCGCGTGCGGTCGCGTGTCGACCGTCGATACGGGCTATCCAGTCTTGTCGCAAGAGCTGCCGGGCGGAGGCTGGCCAATTGGGGCACTCACCGAAATCCTGGCGCAAGCGCCGGGTTCGGGAGAGATGCGGCTGCTCGCCCCCGCACTCGGTACGCTGAAGGCGCCTGTCGCCTTCATTGAGCCTCCGTGCGAACCGTGCATGCACGGTCTGGCGTATTCGGGCATCCATGCCGAAAAGATTCTCCTGTTGCGTGCGAGGCGCTCGAATGACCAGCTATGGTCAGCGGAGCAGATTCTGAAAGCGGGCACCTGCGGTGCCGTGCTGCTGTGGCAGACGCAAGCACGCGCAGATTCGCTACGGCGTTTGCTCTTGGCCGCCCGCTCGAGCACGTCGCTGTTGTTCGTATTTCGGCCTATCCGTGAGGCATTAGATGCGTCCCCGGCCGAATTACGCGTTGCGGTGCGTCCCGCCGGAGAAGGCGTGAACGTGGACATCATCAAACGCAAAGGCCCGAAGTTCGAAGGCGACCTGACTGTGACCGTGCAGCCCGGCGCAGCGCTCTGGAGCGCACGCGGTCGGCCACGCCGCGCGGTTGCGCCATTCGGAATCGAGGCTCGAGCGACGGGCGATGCATTCGCTTGATTGCAAGCCTCGCTCGCGCGCATGCTACATCCGAAGGAGATTTCAACATGAGAGCTGACGACTGGGTTTGGGAGGCCGAACGTGAATCAAAACTTGTGGACGCGTTGTACAAAGCGCGCCACCTCCTATCGATGCACAACGGCATGACCGTGCGGTGTGATGGCGAAGAATGGCCTCTGGACTTCGACCATGAGTTGAAGATGATTGACGCAACTTTGAAGGTGGTCGGAATCGACACGCAGCGCTCCGCGCAGTAGATATTTTCGAGCAGCTTGAACTCGAGCAATCACCAATACTACGCGGCACGTAGGACCTTCAAAGGTCGATAGATGCAAACCGAGAAATATCGCGGATACACGCTGTGGGGCCACGCCATCGTGCAGCAAGAAGACATCTTGCAGCCGATTCATTTCGCCGGGAGCGGCACGGTCACGCGCGACACCAAGGTCGTGGAGGCATCTGGAGTGCTTGGCTTATTCGATACGGATGAAGAGGCCGAGCTGATGGGTCTTTCGTGGTGTCGCGCTTGGGTCGACGGCCACGGCTAAGGCGGTCGCGTGGGCAACCGTCACGCAACACGCGTTGCATCCGGTCCCTATGATGCAGACGAGAACACGCCCAAACTTGCGAGCCTATAGGGAAGCACAGGGTCCGATTTTGCTTCCTTAAGTGAAGCAAAATCGATTTCCTTGGATGCGAACAATCGAATTTATGTGGTGCTAGTTGTCGGCGCTGTGCGACATCGATTCTAAGCCGGCGACTCGGCCCTCGGATTCAGTCGACGCGACCAGACGCGGTATTCCAAACGCTTTTTCCAGCCCCCTTAGTTGCTCGAGCAACTTTGCCCGCTTTGCGGCGTCTGACTCTATGCTCACGATACTGCGACACAGTTTCGCAAGCGTGACCTTGTTCTCCTTCAGCCATACTGCGCGAACTCGCATGTCTTCCTGCGCTTCCTTGAACTCTCCCTCTGCAAATAGCATGAAGAACGGTTCGCCTCGTTCAATCAGTGCCTCCAACTCAGCACGCCATTGCGCCGCGTACCCCGGATAAGCAGTCTCAGGTGCACACCGCACTTCCGGAAACTGCGCGACATCATGAACGGTAAATTCAGATAGCTGCATGGAAGACCTCAAACGGACAAATGAACACTACCAGTTTAGGCGAGAATCATTCTCATCTGAGAGTCTCCATGACATGCAAATGGTT
>BBSL01000483.1 GCA_001319865.1 Burkholderia sp. E7m39
TTGCCCGCGAGCATCCCCGTTTCAATCAGTGCCGGCGCAATCGCATTGACTGTCACCCCCGTTTTGGCGAGCACCGACGCGTAACCGTGAGCGAGGCCAATCAGGCCGGCTTTTGAGGCTGCGTAGTGTGGTCCGACGACACCGCCCAATTGCGCTGCGACCGAAGACAGGATGATGACTCGGCCCCATCCACGGCTCACCATTTCGGGCACCACTTCCTGTGTCGCAATGAATGCAGATGTCAGGTTGGTCGACACGATTGTGTTCCAGTTTTCAATGGTCACTTCCTGCCAAGGTTTAGGCATCGTGACGCCGGCGTTATTGACCAGGATGTCTATTTGCCCGAAGGCATCACGTGCGCTGCCGACCATCGCCTTGACACTTCCTTCATCGCGGACATCCGCGCGGATTGCTAAAGCTTTCCCGCCATCACTTTCAATCTCTTGTACAACATCGTGCGCCGAGTCTTCGTCGGTGACGTAAGTCAACGCGACCGAAATTCCTTCCTTCCCGTACGCGAGAGCGATTGCTCGTCCGATGCCTTTGCTGCCGCCCGTGACGAGGGCGACCTTGTCGGTTAAGTCAGTCATGTGTTTCTCCATCAGTTAGTCGAATACAGCCCTGGTTTCATGAAGGGACAGCGGGATGATTTACGGGCGCCCGAGCAGGTCAACGTCTGCTGGGTCGAGAGTGAACTGACCTGACGCCAGATTCTCTTCAAGGCGCTCTCGCTTACTTGATTTGGGTATCACTGCAACCCCTTGTTGGGTCAGCCAGCGAAGCGCAATCTGTGACGCGGTCTTGCCATATTTCTCTGCCAGTTCGCGGAGGTGGTGCTGCTTTGCGATGGCGCCCTTGGCGAGCGGCGAATACGCTGTTACGACAATGGAGTTTTCAGCCGCATAATGAATGACATCTGTTGGGACCGCGCCGAGATGACATTTGACCTGGTTGCATGAAATTGCCGGACCTGCGATTCGCAGCGAGTTCTTCAACTGACTAACCGAGAAATTGCTGACACCGCCGTTGCGCACCTTCCCATCTGCAATGAGCCTCTCGAGAGCACCTAACGGCTCTTCAAGCGGGACCTCGTCGTTCGGCCAGTGAAGCAACAGCAGGTCCACATAGTCCGTCCTCAGTCTTCCAAGCGATTCCTCGACAGAGGTCAGAAAATCGTTGCGGTGAAAGTTGTGAGGCCAGACCTTGGTTGTCACGAAAACCGACTCTCTGGGAACGCCTGAATTCGCCAGCGCCTGTCCAACCTCGGCCTCGTTGCTATAGGTTTCGGCCGTATCAATATGACGGTAACCCATCGCAAGCGCCGTCTGCACGACCTCGGCACACTCACGACCTCGCAACTGATAAGTCCCCAAACCAACTATCGGCATACCCAGTTTTTCGGGCGGTGTGCTCATCGCAAAGCTCCTCGATAGAAAGCATCTCCAACAAGCAGAGCCAGATTCGGGCCTGTCCGTCGTGACGCAAAACTTTAAAAATGCATTGCACTGTGCAGTGCAGTGTAGCACCATGCGGACTTGTTCTCAAACGGGAGGTCATATGCAATCCAGGCCAATTGGTACCGATACATCCGCTGATTCCAGCCGACTTCATGCAGGGGCGAAGCGCTTCGAAGATGCCATGGGCGCGTCGGCGTCTGCATTCATCGACCATTTCAAGGGTGTCGCGCCGGATTTCGGCAAATACATTCTTGAATGGGAATTTGGTGACCTGTACGGTCGCCCGAACCTGGACTTGCGAACCCGCGAGCTCGTCATCGTCGCGTCGTGCGCGACGTTGGGCTCAGCAGGGTTAGGTGCGGTGAAAATGCACATTGGCGCTGCTTTGCGGGCCGGTGCTTCGCGAGCAGAAATTGCCGAAGTGCTCATGCAACTTGGCTTTTCTGCCGGGCTTCCGACCGCTATCGCCGCGCTTGATGCCGCCCGTGAGGCTTTCGCTGCAATCGACGCGGCCAGCGCGGAACAAGCTTGAGCGTTGCCATGGTCACTGACTTCAAGAAGGCGATTTCACGTGGATAACACTTCGACGGCACCGCACGGTGTACGCGGCGCGATTCCAATGATGGCTGCCGCGTGCGGCGTTACGGTCGCGAACGTCTACCTTTGCCAACCATTGCTATCGGCGGTCGCGACCAGCTTTCACGCGTCAGCATCGACTGCAGGGCTCGTTGCGACCGGGGCTCAGGTTGGCTACGCTACCGGCATTCTGCTGGTTGTGCCCATGGCAGACCGAGCTGACCCACGCCGTTTGATTCGAGTCCTCCTCGCGCTAACCTGCGCCGCGCTGATTTGCGCGGGGTTGAGCCCGTCGGTCCATCTGCTCGCGCTACTCACGCTTCTGGTAACGACCGTTACTGTCGTTCCGCAGGTGCTGATTCCCGTCGCGGTATCGCTCGCGGCACCGGGGAAGTCTGGCCGGGTAGTTGGCACAATGCAGACCGGTCTGATTCTCGGCATCTTGCTGTCGCGAACCGTGTCCGGCGCGGTTGGCCAATTCAGCGGTAGCTGGCGCGCGTCATATTTTCTCGCCGCTGCTCTGACTGGACTTCTTCTAATTGTTCTGCCGCGATACATCCCGGAACGGCAAACTGAGTCAGCAGCAGACAAAAAGTCCTATCTATCGCTTTTAGCTTCGCTACCTCAACTCGTGCTTGAGTGGCGAGACCTGCGGTTTTCTTCGGCGCTTGGCGCTTCGATGTTCGGCGCGTTTTCTGCCTTCTGGGCAACACTGGCATTTCATCTTGCACAACCGCCGTTTGGATTTGGGTCAGCTCAGGCAGGCCTTTTCGGACTATGGGGCGCGACAGGCGCTCTGATTGCACCGCAATGCGGCCGACTTTCAGACCGTTTCGGACCCACCGCTGTGAACATTATTTCCTTATGCTCGGGAGCGTTAGCGTTCGCCGCGTTTGTTGCCGGCGGCGACATCTCCATATTCGCGCTTGTTGTTGGAGTGAACCTCCTCGATTTCGGCAACCAGGCCGGCCAGATTGCGAATCAGGCGCGGATTTTCAAGCTTGACCCGGGTGCACGCGCCCGCCTCAATACCGTCTACATGGTCTTCACCTTCGCTGGCGGCGCACTGGGTTCTGCAATCGGCGCAGGAGCGTGGACTGCGGGAGGCTGGAACGGTGTCTGCGTCACTGGATTCGCACTCGTTGCTCTTGTCGCATGCCTGCTGATTGCTCGAAACCTATTCAAGGGCAAACCGGTTGCGACCACTCGCTAGACTCATCAGCGGCGCGGGTTGACGGCCATGAAACACTCGACCATCCCGCATTGCGTACAATCTGACGTTTATTTCCCGTCAAGCGTCGACCATCCGTGGCAAAGACTGCAAACATCGAGAAGAGCCCGAAACCAGCGCGCAAGGTCGCATCGAGGCCGAAGTCCACGATGCAAGCGCTTCCGTCGGAGGCGGCCGCCACCGCACCGACTAAGCGCGACCAGATACTGGATGCCGCTACCCGCGTGTTCCTGCAGCATGGTTATGAGGGCACCAGTATGGACCGCGTCGCAGCCGAATCCAATGCGGCAAGGCGCACACTCTATAACCAGTTCGATGGCAAGGAAGCGCTGTTCGAGGCGATGACAGCCCGTATCTGGGCGAGCTTTCCGGTGTTCGACATTACGCGCGACGAGGAGTCGCTGCGCGACCCGAAGGTTGGCCTGACCCGGCTTGGTCACGCTGTCTCAAATTTCTGGATTCCTCCAGAGGCCGTGGCGTTTCTGCGAATGGTCATCTCGGAAGGTCCCCGCTTTCCAGCTCTCACCAAAACCTTCTTCGAAAAGGGCAAGGCTCCCGCGATGGACGCAGTCGCGACCTACCTCGAAGCGTTATCAAAACGGAAGCTGGTAAAAATCAAAAACTCGAAGCTCGCCGCGCGGCAGTTCCTCGGACTCATTGACGAGCCTCTTCTCTGGGTACGAGTTGTCGGCATTGATGAAACTTACTCCCAGCAGGAACGCGATGTCATCGTCGAAAATGCGGTCGACATGTTCCTGGGTTTCTATTTGACCCGGCAGTGAAACTACGCGCCTTGCAGCTTACCGCTGACGCTGCTCAGCGTCCCACTGCCGCTCAATCTGATACCGCTACGCGAAGAAAATCGATAAGCCGACGAACCCGCACTGGCATGTGTCGTCCGGCAGGGAAGACCAGATAGAACACACTTTGCTCGACCGACGCCCAGTCTTCGAGTACGCGAACCAGCCGACCGTCAGTCACGACATCGTTAGCGTAGTACGCTGGAACGTTGACGATGCCAAGGCCGTCAAGTGACGCTTGAATCATCGCTGCGCCACTATTGCTTGAGAAGCGGCCTAGAGGCTTCACGCCTTCACGGCGTTTCCCTTTAATAAATTCCCATGAGCGGTTCACCAAAGGCAAGCACCACTGCGGCGGCAAATCGTTCGGCGAACGGATAGGCGGAAGCGTCTCCAATAGTTTCGGGCTTGTCAATACATACAGCGGGACCGATAACAGTCGAGTCGCCATTAAGGCGCTGCTCGTCTCAAGCGGCCCCATTCGAACAGCCAGATGGAAACCCTCTGCAATCAAATCGACGTTTCGAGCCGACACATCCAGCTCAAGGGCTATTTCAGGATTTTCCGTGCAAAAGCGACTCAGCAAGGGGACGAGTTGCTCTTCCGCGTATTTACCGGCCAGGCTGACTCGAATACTTCCCTCAATCGCCTCGTGCGTCTCCAGCACCGTCTCCTGAGCACGCAGGAGCTCCTGAAGCAGCGGCTGGCTCGTCTCGAAGAGACGGCGACCAGGCTCAGTCAATTGCATCTGCCGCGTGGTCCGCACGAAGAGCTGCGCGGCAAGCCGCCCCTCCAAGTCAGCGATTTGTCGACTGACATGTGACACGGACACACCGAGTTGTCGCGCCGCGCCCGTGAACGTTCCGCGCTCGACGACCGCAACGAATTCCAGCATTCCCTCAAGCGAACTCATATTTGCACGCTAGCAAAAGTATTTAACAGAATAGCCAGATTATCAGCCTTCCAGCAACAAACTAACATCAAGGCTTGAATTAACTGGAGAGCCTTATGTCACTGGCACTATTCGCCTTGAGTGCGTGCACGTTCGCACTTGGTTTCGCGGAGTTTGTCGCCGTTAGTCTGGTCCCGTCGATTGCGGCAGGAACCCATCTGAGCGTCGGCTCGGTCGGAATGATGATTGGCATCTATGCCATCGGCGTGAGCATTGGTGCGCCTACGTTAAGCGCCTTACTTGCCCACGCACCGAGACGCAGAGTTCTGGCGACCAGCATGCTGGTCTTCGCTGCCGGCAACCTCTCGACTGCAATGACCATGTCCTTGCCGATGCTATTGGGCAGCCGCTTTCTGGCGGGTCTGATGCACGGTGTGGTACTCGCACTTGCGTCTTCGACAGCCGCGGCCGCCGTGGGCCCGGAACGCAGTGGCAATGCTATCGCGACTGTTTTCGGAGGTCTGCCCGCGGCAGGCAATCTCACTAAACACGGAGTTTGAAAATGGATATCAAGGGTAAGCACCTCGTGGTCGCTGGTGGCAGTTCTGGCATCGGATTCGCAATCGCCCAACTTGCATTGGAGCATGGGGCGCGGGTGACTATTGCTGGACGTACAGAAGAAAAACTTGCAGACGCAAGTCGTCGGCTCGAAGGAGTCGCGACATTGCAGATGGACCTTGGTGATGCGGCATCGGCGGCCGCGGGCTTCAAGAAACTCGGAAGCTTCGACTATTTTGTGTCGACGGCAGCCGACCTGACATACGCGCCACTCGCGGAGATGAAGCGAGACGCCATCGACCGCATGCTAGCGGGCAAGTTTTGGGGGCCGATTAACCTCGTCCAGTTTGGTCTTCCGAATCTGAGGGTGGGTGGTTCCATTCTGTTGTTCTCCGGGCTCGCAGCGGACCGTCCAGCACCGGGCACTTCGATGGTCTCCGCGCTAAATGCTGGCGTAGAAGGTCTCGTACGTGCACTCTCTGTCGAGCTGGCACCAGTGCGCGTCAATGCCATCTCGCCGGGAGTCGTCGAAACGGAAGGCTGGTCATTTATGGACGCAGAGAGCCGCTCAGGATTTTTTTCCGACCTTGCGACGAAATTGCCAGTTCGCCGTACCGGAACTCCGGCCGACCTCGCCGACGCCGCTTTGTTCGCACTCACCAATCCGTACCTGACCGGTGAGGTGCTGCACGTGAACGGCGGGGGCAGCCTGACCTGACGGCAGGGGCAGCGCGATTAAAGAGGCCGGGCTTTTGCCCGGCTTGTCGTTTCGCTAGAAGTAAGTCCGAATTCCAACGCCGAACGTATTGCCAGAACTCAGGCCGGTGATGCGGTCGTTCAGGTAGGCCGCGTAGACGTCGGTACGCTTTGACAAGTTGTAGTCGTAGCCTACCGACCAGGTATTTCGCGTTGTGTTCATGCTCCCAACCATCTTCGTGTAGGCGTACGACGCAAGCGCGCGGCCCGCTCCGATGGGAACTGACGCGCCGAACTGGCCGCCGTTGCTATGCGCGCCTCCGCCCGAAATCACGTCGTTCATGTATTGGTACTGCCCAGTCAGCTTCAGGAAGCCAAAATCGTAGGACCCACCCGCCTGTGCGGCCTGCTGACTGGAGAAGCCTGGCGTCACGCTGGAAAGGTCATTCGGGACGAAATTGAACTTGACCTGCTGGTAGGCTCCGATAAACGAGAACTGACCGACGTCATAGGAGACCGTGCCTCCCCACTTGTTCTGACCGGTCTGTCCAGCTGCATTTCCAAATGCGTAGATTGCAGTGAAGTGGACGCCGCCAAAATTCGGCGACTGATACTGGATTGAGTTGTTCCAACCGGAATCGCCCACCAGACCTTGACCCTGCAAGCCCAGGAACGTATGCAGCACGACGGGGGAAAAATTGTATGAGTCGACAAACGGGTTGAACAGGACGGTTGATACGAAATAAGGCGTCGTGTGTCTTCCAGCCGTGAGCGTTCCATAATCGCTCAAGACACCGACATACGCGTTTCGCGAAAAGAACGCATCGCCTTTATATGAACCCGCCTGGCCATCGTTGGCGGTGAAGAAGCCTTCGACGGAGAAGATTGCCTTGACGTTGTTTCCCAAGTCCTCCTGGCCTCTGAGTCCCCACCAAGACGTCTGCATCCCGCCGCCTCGGATACCCCACGCCCGGTCTCCGCCAGGCAATTCCTTTGCGCCTATCCATTGGTCAACCTGACCCAAGAGGGTAACGCTCGATTGCGCGTGACTCTGAGGCGATAAGAGAGCAGTCGCAGTCAATGCGACGCAGCATGGTACATATCTCCGAACCTTCATATTAGTAGTCCTATATAGTAATACTATGAAAATGCTTAACCACATGCGATTTGCCATTGAATGTGGGGTTGGACCTTTCTGTTCGAGAAAACGAGCGGGTTAGACCCGCTTCCGACCGACGCCGATTTGCATCAAGTCTTCGCCGATGATGAGTTGGCCGGAAAAATTACGCTGAGCTCGCATCAGATTTGCGCGTGGTGCGTGGCCCGGGGCGATGTGCGACAGCACCAGTGTTTTCGCACTGGCTGCCTCTGCCACCTTGCCTACGTCGTCAATGGAGGTGTGTGAGCTCAACAGATGCTGCTTGAACGCGGCTTCCTTCTCGCCGACTGGCGGTGGAAAAAGTGCATCGACCCAGGTTGTGTCGATGACTTCGTGGACCAGGACGTCGGTATTTCGCGCGAGCCTTATCAGGTTGTCGCATGGCGACGTGTCACCGGAAAACACGACGGAGCCGTCGTCCGTGTCGAAGCGAAATGCAAAAGCCGGCCAGATAGGAAAGTGATTCACCAGCGTTGCGGTGACACGAACCCGTTCATCCTCGTGGACAAGAAACGGCTCCATCTTCGGAACGGGTGTCTCGTTCGGGCTCTTGAAGCCGCTCATCGGCGGGATGGCAATGTCGTGAACCTGCATCAGGGTGCGCAGGTCCGGACGGTGCGCATCGCGTAGTCGGTCGTTAATATCAAGCGCATATGCCTGATATAGGTAGTTGGTCATGTCGACCGTGCCCGGAGTCGGATTGTCGGGATTGACGACAGGCGGAGGCGCGGAGACTTTCTGACCTGGGATATTAAAAATCGGCTCCATCTGTCCGCGCCGGCCTGGGCCGTAAATCTGGACGGGCTGCTTCACCCCTGTCAGACCGTCGTACCAACCGTACAGAAACAGGTTGAAGTAGTCGATGGTGTGGTCCGAGTGAAGGTGCGTCAGGAAAATGCCGCGCAGGTTTTCCATGCCCGTCATACCAGACACGGTATTGATAGGACCCAGTCCGGCCTGCTTGTAGCGCTTGCCGACGCCGTCGCCACAGTCGACTACGTAGACCGCGTCGCCTACTACCAGTGCAGAAGAAATGCCTTCCCGGTCGCAGTTCGGCCACCAGACAGGGCCTCCCGCTGTGCCCAAAAGCACGAGCCGCGTGTCATGACTTTGCGCCTTGCTGCGGGCCTCCGCCATCGACTGATTGCGCTGGTCGACTTCGGCCGCACTGGCCGGCACACCCATGAGAAGCGGCAAACCCGCTCCCGCCAGTTTCCAGCCTGCGCCCAGAAAGCCGCGCCGCGACATACCTAATTCAAGCGCTTTACCAATGCAGTCACACATCTTTGTCTGCCTCAGATGTTTGAACGTGCGCAGTCACACCACCCAAAGCGCGGTGTGCTGGCCTTACTTTTTGGGAAATCAGCCGGGGGCGTGGTAAATGCCCCGGCGGGGACTTCAGTGAGATTCGGCGTGCATCGCCTTTTTGACGCCTTCATCCCTCATGGGCTCGTTGCCTCCGGTGACGTGGATAGCGCCCTCCGGTGCCTTCATGTCGTAGCAGCTCTTGATAAGCTCGCCGTCTTTCATGACAAGGGAAATCTTCGCCGGGTCCTGCAGCACCTTCAGGTCTTCCAGAGGGTTGCCGTCGACCAGCACGATGTCTGCGTAATAACCTTCGGCCAGTTTCCCGATACTCTCGGGTTGCATCATCAGTTCACCGCCGAGTTGTGTCGCGGACAGGAGGGCTTCCTTCGGCGTCATGCCGATGTATTTGACAAAATACTCGAGGTCGCGGGAATTCGTACCATGCGGCATCCAGGCGAAACCGTAGTCGCCGCCCGGCAGAATCTTGATGCCTCGCTTGTGCATCTTGGTCAGTGTTTCGGATGCAACCTCCAGCTCACGCGCATAGCCCATCTTCGTCGCGACTTCCTGCGAGATGCCCCACTTCTCAGCATGGTACAGCGTGCTGACGAGCCAGCCGATACCGGGGGCTACGAAGTGCTTATCCTTGTTCGCTTCCAGCATATCCAACGCTTCTTCGTCCGCGAAGCTCGCATGGAATACCAGTTCAAGACCATGGCGCACGCACTGCTTGACCGACTCGCTCGAGCGGGCGTGCGCTGCCACGCGTTTGCCGGCACGCTTAGCTTCCGCCGCCAGCATCGCAATTTCTTCCTCGGAGAAAGGAGAGGCTTCCGCCGGGATGCCTGCGATGTATTCGCCGGACAGGTTGATTTTCAGATGGTCGACACCGTATTTGATGAACATGCGGGCCGCGCGGCGTACTTCTTCCGGGCCGCTTACCACCTCACCAAAGTTCAACTCGCGGAATGGTAGATGGGGCAACGTGTTGTCGCCAAGGCCACCAAGGGTCGTAATTTCTTGGCTGCCAGCGAGATAACGCGGCCCGGGGAATTCACCCGCATTGATGGCATTGCGCAACACGACATCAAGACGTGCCTTTGCTGCTGCTGCACCGAGCGCAGACGTAAAGCCCATTTCCAGATAGCGCTTGGCTACCCTGACGCACCACAGGATGTGTTCTTCTGGCGGCATGAACTGGATTGCCGACAGCGAAGGCTGGTCATTCCACGAGAAATGCGTGTGCGCTTCGGTCATGCCTGGCATGATGAAACGTCCGCGACCGTCGATAGTGTGCGCACCGCTTGCATTCACGCGGTCGCCGTTCTTCGCTACCTTGGTAATCCGGTTATTTTCGACCAGAATTTCACCGATGTAAGGGTCAGCGCCAGTGCCGTCGAAAATGTTGACGTTGGTAAAAGCGATTTTGTTCATGTCTCCTCCGATGGTCGGGGACTTACAGCATTGACTTGTAAAAGGCCTTGAGCTCGGCGGCACATTCAGCGGGCTTTTCGAAGGTCGTCCAATGGCCACAACCGGAAAGGACTGTGACCTTGCTCCCAGCGATACGCTCGCCGATTGCCTTGACGGCAGCCGGTTGACCGACACCATCTTCGTCGCCAGTGACCAGCAACGTCGGCACTGAAATCTTTTCAACTTCGGCCGCCTGTGCGCCAGCCAAGGCTTCACAGCTTTGCGCATAGCCTTCCGGCGACTGTCGCATCACGCTTTCACGCACGAGAGCGATGGTTACCGGACGTTGTGCCTTCGTTTCAGCGCTCGTTGCGCCCTTGACGATGGCGTCGGCAATTTCCTGCACGCCTGCGATTCCCTTCTCCCGCGATAGCGCTGCTCGTGCCTGAATGCCCGGACGACCTTGGTCCGGGGGAGCAAGCAACGGCCCAAAGAGCGCCAGGCTCTTCACGAGTTCGGGATGCTTGATAGCCAGATGTTGCGCGACGATGGTGCCCATCGAGTGCGCAACGACGTGCGCCTTCGAGACGCCCAGTTCACCCAGCACTCCAGCCAGCGTCTCGACGTAAAGGTCGATGGACAGAGGCTGTGAAGGCAGCGCCGAACGTGCGCTACCAGGCAGCTCGGGACGGACGACTTTGAAACCTTCGAACGCGGAGAGAACCGGCGTCCAGTTGTTCGACGAACCGCCGAGGCCGTGAATACAAACTACTGCCTGTCCATCGCCATCGACTTCGACCGCGATATTCTTGACCAGAGTTGTTGTCATTCGCCCACCTCGTTTTCCAGCACGCCGACGTTCTCGATTTCGATACGAACCACGTCACCCTTTTGCAGGAACTTCGGCGGGCTGAACCCGATACCAACGCCTGCCGGTGTGCCGGTTGCAATGACATCGCCCGGTTGCAGTTCGATGCCTGCGGACAGCGTCTCGATAAGCGTCGGAATGTCAAAAATCAGCTGTTTGGTGTTCGAATTCTGGCGCAGTTCGCCATTCACCCAGCACTTGACGTCGACGCTCTGACCGTCGACCTCGTCAGCGGTAACCAGGTACGGTCCCATCGGACAGAAACCGTCGAGCGACTTGCCGATGAACCATTGGCGGTGGAGCTTTTGCAGGTCACGGGCCGTGAAGTCATTGATTACGGTATAGCCGAAAACGTACTCCATTGCGTCGGCCTTCTTGATTCCACGTCCTGCCTTGCCGATAACGACCCCGAGCTCAGCCTCGTAGTCCAGCTGGCTAGTGACGTCGACGTGGCGAGGAATTTTCACACCAGGGCCAATGACGGTGCTGGCCGGCTTGGTGAAAATGACAGGTGCCTCCGGCGCGTGCTCGCCGTCTTTTGCGCTGCTGTCAAAACCGGACTTCTGGAATTCCGCCGCGTGCTCGTGATAGTTCTTGCCGACACAGAAAATGTTGCGACGCGGCTGGTCGATAGGCGCGAGTACGGTGGCGTCGCTCAGCGGACGACCTTCGCCGCGCGGGCGAAGGTCGCCCTTGAATTGGGGGTACGACTGGACCAATTGGACCATGTCGCCGTTAAAGTCCGGGACCAACGTCGACACGGGCCAGAACACCGATTTGTCGACATCTACGACTGCGACGAGCGCTGCGCCGTCTACAAGGAGGTTTGCGAGTTTCATAAATTGGCTCCTGAGTTAGTCCAATTGGTTTGTGTAGGACGTACTGTAGAACCACATTGGACCTATTGCAAGTAGGGGTTAACCAATAACACTACCAATTGGTACATCTTGTGGTAAGATTTGGTCAATGCAACAGGGGAGCATTGCGATGGGAGAAGTCGAGGCGAAAAGCCCTGTCAGGGCGACCGGTGCGAAAGCACTCGCGGCGTATCTCTATGATGAGATTGCGTCTGGTCGCATGGGCGATGGCGTCAAACTTCCCGCTGAGCGTCAACTAAGCGAGCAGTTCGGTGCGTCGCGCGGCGCGGTCAGGCGAGTGTTGCAGGACCTAAAGGACCGAGGCCTGATAACGCAGACTGTCGGCAGCGGAACCTTTGTGCTTCCCGGTGCTGCGAAGGCATTGCCGCCGCCGGAAATCGTCATTGACGAGATTTCAGAGACTCAGACCAGCCCCGCTGAGCTAATGGAGGCGCGACTTCTCATCGAGCCGCTGATGCCGAAGTTGATAGCGCGTAACGCTACGTCGTCGGACTTCGCGCGGATGACGGAATGCATCGAACGCTCCGAAGCTGCTCAGACGGTGGAAGAGTTCGAGCATTGGGATGGCGAACTGCACCGTACATTCGCGCTGGCAACGCACAACTCCTTCTTCCTCAAGGTGCTTGAACTGACCAACCGCGTTCGCGAGCAGGGCGAATGGGGGCGACTCAAACGCCACTCGCTCACGCCCGAACGCCGAAAAGAATACGAAGCGCAGCACCGGGCAATTGTCGAAGCATTGCGTGACCGCGATGCTGACCAGGCGGGCCAGGTTCTGACGGGGCACCTGCGTCAGATTCAGCACAATCTTTTCGGGCTTTAAGCCTTTAGCTCGCGAGACTTGGCCGTGAGTGACTCGTTAATCGACCGTTCCCAGCCACCGAGGGCCTCACGACTGACACAGTTGATGGACGGGCCGCTTGGTGTGGGAGAGATTACGGTCACGGGACTAAAGGAGCATCTCCTCCGCCCGATGGTGCTGGATGCCCACACCCATCCTGATGGACAACTTGTCTATGCTGCGACCGGCGTCATGGTCGTTGGGAGCGACGTTGGCTATTGGGTCGTGCCGCCAACACGTGCCCTCTGGCTGTCTCCAGGTGTGCGCCATTGGGCAAGAACCAGCGGAGACGTCCAGCTACGCTCAGTGATGTTTGCAAGCGATTCGAGCGCGCCGGTATTGGCTGGAAGCTGCGTTCTGGCCGTGACACCGTTAATGCGCGAAGTTATCAACGTTCTCGCTGACAAGACAACTGGCACTGAAATGTCGGCGCGCGATTCCGCGCTAACAGCCGTACTGATACACGAACTTCAGGAGTTGCCGGTCCTGCCAGTTCATCTCCCTTCGTTGCGAGAAAGTCGACTCTCCATCATCGAGCGTCATGTGCTCGAAAGACCTCACGACCATGTTCCGCTAGACAACTGGTCCTCGGTGAGGCCGCTTTGATAACGCCCGTCGACTTCGCGAACGAGAAGTCTTGGTTGAACCCCGGTTACAGAGCCTAGGTCTTGGTCTCTCGGGAAATCATCGGGCACTTGTCGGTCCGTCATTTCGTCCTCTATAGCTGCGGAAGTTTCCGAGTCGGCCTGACCATCGAACACGCCTCGCATGTCGTCGCCCCACGCGAGATTTCGCTGAGCAGAGCGCAAACTCCTGGCTGCCGACGTGAACCCGCACTATGGTTTGTGATTGACGAAAACTCACAACTGGGCGTCAAGCATTTTGAGCATCGCAGCGGCGCCGCCTTCCAAGCCGATTCCATGCGACGGTTTCGTGTTCGACTCCCGAAGGTTGATTCGAATGAGCCTCCGCGCCGAGAATCGTTCGCTGAAGCGTCGTACCGTAGGTAAGGCTCTCCCGGCGCCCACTTCGACAACAACCAGCTTTGACACTGAAGAAATCCAGGCTGCAAGCCGCTGTTGCTGTTTCTCATAGGGAAGGCCGACCCAACACCAGTCTCCGAACATCAGGATATTAGGACGCGCAAGAGCGCCACATCGAGGGCAACGCGGCATCGGGCTCTCCAACTCGGAGGTTGTTTCATTTACGAGCGGATAAAAATCTGTCGCCGACCAAGTATCGTCCGTACAGGTCTCCAGACATTGGAGTGCGTGAATCGACCCTCGGCATTCGTGCACACGTTGTTCCGGGAACCCGGCCTCTTGGAACTGTCCATCGACGTTGCTCGTGAACACGAACGCCCCGTGGCTCATTCGGTCCGCCCACGTGCGCAATATCGCAAAACCTTCGTGTGGGCCGGTGTCGCGGTAAAGCCTCAATCGGTGCCCGTAGAAGCCCCATGCAAGTTTCGGATGCTCCGCAAACCTTGCGCGGTCTGCCATGGCCTCGAACGAGAGGCCTTGATGCCGAAGCGCGGGGTACGCCCGCCAGAAACCTTCTTGGCCGCGGAAATCTGAAAGGCCCGAGTCGACGCCCATACCTGCGCCCGCTGTGATGAGCAGACCGTCTGCTCCTCGCAGCCAGCCAACCGCCGTTTCAAGCTTCTCATCTTCCGAATCGGACACATCGGTTCTGTGCGGCCAGCGCGTAGAGCCTGAGTCAGTCCGAGCGTCGAAACGTCCCAGACCCACGCTTCACGACCTGCATCGCGAAGAATCTGACGAAAATCGCGGACGTCCACTGTAGACGCAAAGAGTTGTTCAAGGTATCGGTCCAAGTCTAGCCTTGCAGCCTTTGCGGCAGTCGCGAAGCTATCCATAACCCATTGCAGAGTCGGTCTCCTCGGCTTTTGAGATAGCGTGCGACCTCAATTGACGTCATCGTTAGCCTCATGACTCGATGGAACACTCCTCTCAGTCGGCTCAACGGAATAAACTCGCGTACTATTATCGCTTTATCGCGCCGATTCCCAGTTGCAATACAGGGAGGCGCGAAATTTCGCAAAGTCTGCCTCTTCCATAAAATCAAGAACCATGACATTCGACTTCAGCATACCGACACCAAGCGGACAGAAGGGCGTGAGTATTGAGCCAGGAAACTCCGTCTACTTCGTCGGAGCGAACGGGGGCGGGAAAACCCGCTTAGCGGTGGAAATAGAAAACGGGCTCGGCGCGCGGTGCCATCGTATTTCAGCTCACCGAGCATTAACCTTGAATCCCGAAGTTGCCAAGGTTAGCGAGAGAGCTGCCATGAACGCGCTACGGTACGGATATGCCGGTGAGCCCAACGTGGGCCATCGCCACGGTAGTCGCTGGAACGCAAAAGCTGCAACGTGGCTACTGAACGACTACGACTACCTGATTCAAGCTCTTTTCGCGGAGCAAGGCGCCAAAGCGGAGACGTGACACCTAGCGGGGTACATCCCCCCCGAGTGGTGGCCGTGCGCGCCTAGCACCACGGATAGTAGATGTACTGGTTCCGCTTCTTCAACTGTCGCTTAAATTCGGTCGGCTCTGGTTCGGAGGGATATACCTTCACCAGCTCATGCGGTAGGTGGTGAACCGCCGTGCGAAAGTGCACATCAGCATGCGAGTCATTGCGCGAGGGTCTAGAAAAATCAAATCGCGAGAAAGTGCAGAACAGATTCCATCCACTGAGCCATTTGCCCATCTTGGATTATTTCCCCAATCGGGTCATATTCGCACTGGTCGAAGGGAAACTGCATCTCGAACCGTCCTAGCTCCGTCTCAAGCATCAGGCTGTGCTCATCCATCGCAAAAATAGCAGCAGCAATCGTCGCGGGGTGCGTGGTCGCAAGTAGTCTGGCTTGGTCTGCATGTAAGTCACCCACCCAGATACCCTTCGAATTTCGGTAGAACCCCAGTCTCAGCATGTCGGATGTTCCTCTAACTTCAGTTGAATGCCTATGCGGGTGCAATCGAGTGCTTTGCGCTTCCCGGCATGCTGACCATTGTTCAGCGATAATTTCCAACAAAAGCGCCTGCCTTCGATGGCATAGCTCCCTGGCCATCGCCGTCTAGCCCGGCCGAAAATCGAAGGGTCCTTGACCCGAACAATAGCGCTCCCCTCCGGCCACGGCAAGCGCGAACTGCGCCCGACGCCGACGGCATCTTTCAGATGCGCTGTCGAGGCGACGCATCGCTTTGCAATCAACGTCGATTGGACAGCGTGGGCGGTGCTGAGCATGCATTTTGCGCTTGAGTTTGGACGGACGCGGCGTAGCCGACTTGAACGATAAACCGAACTTGTTGAAGATTCGGCCCGCCACACGGGTGGCGCGGTCGCCGACGTCGAGCAAAGCTCGCCGGACGCTCGTCCTTGCAGCACCGCGACTCATGCTGCAATCAAAGAGGGTGTTGAGCCGGTTTTTCAGTCCTGCGCGACACGCGTGGGACTTTCTTCGCTGCTAGGCGACAGACAGTCGCGGTTTCTCGCTGTAACGCGACGATGTTTGCACAGCACCTCTGCGGTGCGGCGCTCGTGCTTGATATGAATCAGGTACTCCGAGCGGTTACTTGCTGCAGAACCGTTCAATGCGGTGTTGGCAAGGCTGTCATCAGCACATGTCGCCCAGGCGACTTGTAGCAGCGCTATTTTCGGCCAACGCCGCGAAGCAAGCGACCGAGGATGTAGCCGAGGAAAGCCGCGCATGCTGGTATGGCTAGCAGCATCCGATTTTCCCACAGCACATGCAGCATGAGGCTCATGGCATCGTTCCTATCGCATGCCGTCCGTTTGCGCTTTCAGAACGTTGAGGAGTGTCATCACGACGTCGTCGTCACCCTCGGAGGCTGTGCCGTTGATGTCAGTCCGAGAGCCATCCGTATATACCACGCTTGCGCGAACGAGCCCTTGATGTGCCACCACGTCAAGCCTTGCCAGATGCTGGACCTGCGAGTCCGTCTTCCGACCGATGAGAACAGAGAAGCGGTCTCCGGACGCAGAGGGCGCCGCATACTTTTCCGCACACATCTCGAGCACGCGCCTCAACTCCTCAAGTAGCGGAAAGGGAGGTCTGTCATCGGGCACCACACTGCCCTCTACATCGCACAGATGCACCGCTGGGGCGGGGTCCCCGCTATAGATGCCATCGTAAAACACAATTCTTAGCTCGCTCATGTTCGTTCGGTGCATCCAGCAACGTTGTGCCGCGTCTCTAGACCAAATACGCGGACGACGGACATCCAATTTCTTATTTGTTATCCTCAAGAATGAGGCGGTCAGCGTTCAGGCCATGAACGGCTTTTGCAAGCCGACTAGGCAAGGTACCGGATTGTTCCCGGGACAACGTCTCTCCCCAGCACACACGTGTTCTCAATGCCAACCAGCGGCATGAAAGGAGAATAGCTGGATGCCCATTCAGTTAGCTCCCGGAGCGTCCGCTTCTCTTCGTGGCTTAGCCCCAGCGTAGTCGCCGCAACATCTGCGATGGACGGGCTTGGATGCGAGGCTGTCTCCAACAACAATTTAGACGGCTCGACGATTTCGACGCAGCATAGGTAAGCGCTTTCAAGAGCACACATCATCCGCGGGAGGGACGGCAGTTCTTCGTTGAATGCAGCACTGAGAAATTCCGCAGCGTTGCCTAGCCGGGGGTGTCTACGTTCGACGTCCTTGAGGCGCTCGTTGGTCACGTCTCGCAGGAGGGACGAATCGACGCCCACTGCAATCAAAGTTGTTAAAAGTGACATCACATCTAGCCTCCGCCGAAACAGGCATGTGTTTGCAACCACTTTAGAGGTGGCGTGTTGCTCAGTTTGACCGCGTCACCGGCGCGGCCAGATTTCTCAAGATTGATGAGAAGTCTTGAGAACTTCCTGCTATTGCCCGCCGAGCAGGAAGTACTCGGAGTCTCCTGCATACCCACCTTGGCAGCGTCGAAAAGCGGTGCTCTTGTGGCCCAAGCCGCGGGTTCGATGACGCGCGTCACGCACCTCGCAGTACACTTGGGGACACGAACCTGTCATTAAACGTGTCCGTGGGCCGGCAGCGGCCTTTGATGGAATCGAGCGCTGCGCCGACTGCGATGTTGCATCAACGACCTAGTGTCCATACCCCACAGCAAGTCCTTCGTATTGCGCACAGTGCGTTCCGTCAGCCCTTTTGGTACATCCGGAAGAGTTTTGCTTTTAGGTCAGCAAGCACCGCAGGTTCGCTTATTCCAAGTAGCGGGTCCGTGCACACAAGCCGGTCACGGCACCAGGTGGGCCAGTGGAGATAATCATCGTCCAATGCCAGCCAGTCCGTTGGCTTACGGCGCAATACATCAGACCAGATTTGCATGCCCCGCGGTGCAGTCGCGAACTCCACGGGGTCCATTGCGCTGTGATAGGTCGCCCCTAGGACTCTTGCCTGCAACCAAGCGGTGAGCCTTCGCGACACGCGACGAACACTTCCGCGGTAACAGCGCACCCAACTTGTGGACAAAACTATGCGCAGGTCAGCGTACGGCAGCAGTACCTCTTCGAGCAGGCCACAGTGTTCGAAAAGGACATGGCCGGGTGCGTCGAGCAGCTGCGGACCGCGCCTGTGAAGCAGATAGACGCTTTCTGGGTGCAAAACGCCGTCAAAATCCACATACAGGACCCGCCCGCCAGTGCATCGTGGCACTGGCACGTATAGGCTCGGCTCACAAATTCCTGTTAGCATTTTTTCCACGGCTATGTGGACTGCGGTGATGACGTGCGATTTCGGTGCTCGGCGGCCGTTTTGCTTCGACAACATCAAGGCCATTACGTGGTCTGGCACACGCGCCGCGCAATAGTGACCACATCGTCACCAATGACATATGGGATTGGCGGAAGGTCCACAAGGGACTGACCGCTTCGAACGCTGGCGTACGCCCACCTGCCTTCGCATCGAACGTCAATGCGAAAGGTGACTACCGTGCTACGGCCTGTGACTGCACCTCCGACAGTCTCGTGAACGAAAAGAGTGAAGCGGTTGGCTACCGGATATGGGCCACGTGGCGTTGGGCAGGCAAGGGCCAGTAACGCGCGCTGCGAAGTGGACCCTGCCCGTTCTGTTGACAGGCCATCGCATACGACGTCCAAGGTATCGCCAGTGCAGTCGCCCAAGTACACCGCGACATCCGTTTGCACGACAGCGCCGTATTGCGACGTATCCCGGGCATCGCACATCGCTAGTTCTCTCGCGTCTCGGCTCGTCTCACAGCGCATCCTTTCCGACTCGCTCATACGTGACTCTTTTCTTACCCACCTGAATGCGCCGGGTAATACGTCGTCGGTCAGTGGTCACGACTGCCACCATCGGTATCTGGGTGGAGACGTCAGTTGCGAAGGTTCACGCAGATGCGACAGTTCGGAACTACGACACCTTTTCGCGCGCGGATTGAATGCATGACTCTGTCCCCAAATCGCGGCTTGCTTGCCGCCGTCTTCAGTGCCGTCCATCTCTTGGGTGCAACAAGGAGTTTCTGTGTCCGGCTCGGCGCCTGCGACGGGAACGCCCATGGTTGAGAACCGCTCGCAACACACCTTTTGGACGCTTGAACCCGAACCGCAGGGGGACGCAATGCGGTCGTTGGCCGATGTCCCCAATGGAGTGCTGCCATTTCAGCTTGCACAGTTTCACCGTCGTTTCTTGGCCAAGCTGCAGCGTTCGCGACTTTACCCATTCGCTCAATCGACGCCCGAGACGCGAGCTAAAGCGCGAGCGATAGAATTCATCACGTTTGTATACAACTACAAAAGGATGTTCAAGTCAAGAATACGTCCCCCTGGTCATCTGCTCAATAAAGTCGCCATATCAATAATTCGCGGTGGTCACCGCCACCTTATCAGACACTGGTCCTTAGCATGAAATTTGGTCACACGTTTCTTGGATGTAGACGAGGATGTGACACCTAAATAGAGTCGTGGACTCTATGACGAAACCCACTGCCTCCCGAGCGTTGCTTTCGGAAAACCTAAAACGCTACCGCACACGCCTCGGCGTGTCGCAGGTGGAACTGTCGCTCGCCGCCGGCTTGGCGCGAAACACGGTGTATTACATCGAGAAAAAATCGCCTAGCGTACACTTGGAAACGATTAACCGGCTGGCCATTTCGCTGGATGTCGACCCCTGCGTCTTGCTTTCGCACGAAGCAGCCGCGAGCGACGGCCAGTACCGACAACGACAGCTCGCAGATTGCGTTGCAGACAATTTGAGGCGCTTTCGGACGCGCCTGAATTTGACTCAGGAAGAGGTAGCAATCTCGGCTGGACTTGCGCGGAACTACGTTTACAAGATTGAACGAAAACACGTACGCGTGACGCTAGACACGCTCGATGCAATCGCTCAGGCTCTTGGCGCTCTTCCGTGGCAGCTGTTGGCGTGACTTGCGCCATGCGATGGCTATCACCCCTCGCCCCTATCGTTCCCTGCCGTGGTCACCGGCACCATGACGTCGCTATCCTTTCCCGACTTACGTGACTGCGGACCTTCTTAGCGTCGCGCTTCCCTTTGGAGCCGATAGCATTTGCCTATTAAATTGCTGCGACGCAGCAGTCATTTTGCGAAAGGCGCAAACTTTGTTGTTCGGGAAACGAAGGTTTTGGTTTGGAGCACACTTTGTTGTGTGCTCATAGGACGAAAAAAAAGGCGCCATGTTGCCATGGCGCCTTCAAAAAGTTCTAGCCATTCCGAGGGCCGTGCTAGAACCTGAGAGACGGTACGTGACGCCGGGGACGTGTGCTGCGCACGTGACGGCTGAAGACATGAATTCGGCGGCGATGCAGTCAATTTTGGCGGCCCGATTGTTCACGCCCGCCCTGAAAATCGGGCATTATTGCTGCATGCTTTCGAAATATAGTTCCATTTTTTATGGTAATGCTGACTAAGTCAAGCAAAATTTCACGACTGCCGAACGCGCAAAAATTACCTTTCAATACAATGAATCGTCGTAGGAAAAAGCACCTAGGCCTTGCTGAGAGAGGGTCTTAGGCCGCTTCAGAGGCATCTGCCTCACGAAGCGGGTCCCATAAAATTGAAATAACGTTTCATAAAAACCACATGAAGCAGCCATCGACGCGCACGCCCGCCAGCGATTCCGGCAAAGACAAGGATGGTTCCGGCGACGAAGTCACGGCGCTCGCGCGCGGCCTCACGGTGCTCAGACGCATCGCGGCCGCCGACGCCCCGCTGTCCAACCGCGAGCTGACGGAACTCACAGGCATTCCGAAACCGACCGTTTCCCGCATCACCGCGACGCTCGTCAGCGCGGGCTTTCTGTTTCGCCTGCCGGACAGCGAGCGGTTCGTGCTGACGTCGTCGGTGCTGGAGCTGAGCAACGGTTTTCTGCGCAACTTCGACATTCGCGCGCGCTCGCGGCCGTTTCTGATCGAACTGGCCGAGCGCACGGCGCTGTCCGTGCATCTGGCCGTGCGCGACCGGCTCGACATGGTCGTCATCGACGCGATCAAGCCGCGCTCGGCCGTGCTCGTGTCGCGCCTCGACGTCGGCTCACGGATGGACCTGAGCCGCACGGCCGTCGGTCGCGCGTATCTGGCAGCACTCTCCGAAACCGACCGGCAGAACCTGCTGACGGGCCTGCAGGCAGCAGCGGGCGACGAGTGGGGCCTCATCAGCAGCCGGCTCGACGCGGCGGTGCGCGAGACGCAGGCGCAAGGCTTCGCGATCGCGACGGGCGAATGGCACGAAGGGCTCAACGCAATCGCGGCCGGCTTCATCGGTCCGGCGGGCGAGCGTTATGCCGTCAACTGCGGAGGCTCGTCGCATCAGTGTCCGCGCGACTGGCTGGTGTCGCGGGCAGCCCCTGCACTGCTCGAGACGATCGACCGAATCGCCCAGGAGATCGGCGGCACGCCCGGGCGCCGGCTCGACGACTGACGCGCGTGTTTCATTTGTTACGCCGCTCGTGTGCCCGCCGCGCCGCGGCACGCCTCCTTGCCCGTCCGCTGACGCGCGCCTTTCAATAGCGCGAAAGTCGTGTAACGGTCGTAATCCGCCGAAAAATACGCCGCTGGACTGTAACTCGGCCCGGGACGTAGCATCATGCTTTCCCGCGCGCCCAGGCGCGCCGCGGCCTTCTCGCGCGACGGTGCAACGGGCATGCGCTCGCCTCGGGCCGCACACGCGAAGATGCAACGGGGCACAAGCACGGCCAACAGGGAGGAGCCGTCGATCATGCCGACATCGCGTCTGGCCGCGAGCGCGGCCTGCCGTCCCGTCACCGTCATCCCGATGAGCGACGCATCGCGTAGCATCGCGCGGGCATGCGCGATCAACCCGAACAGCGCACAGCCGGTCGCCGTCGCTCGCGCACTGCACGTTTGCCTCATATCACGCCAGCCACCTGATCGAACCGATGGACGAACAAAAACAGCAGCCTGAAACCAAACGCAACACCGCCCCCGCCAGCCCGCCTCCCGGGCGCGAGCCGGGGCCCGGCGCCGTCAGGCGACATCGCGGCCGCACGATCGCGTTGATCGTCGCCATCGTGCTGATCGCGGGCATCGTGCTGGTGCGTTGGCATCCGTGGAACAAGAACGCCGAAGGCGCGAGCGCGGCAGCGGGCGCGAG
>BBSL01000484.1 GCA_001319865.1 Burkholderia sp. E7m39
GAAGCGTTATCAGACGCTGCTCGCGCAAGACTCGATCGCGAGCCAGCAGGTGGATACGCAGGCGTCGCTCGTCAAACAGTACGAAGGCCAGGTCAAGTCCGATCAGGCCAACATCGACACCTTCAAGCTCGACCTCACCTACGCGCGCATCACGGCGCCCGTGTCGGGCCGCGTCGGACTGCGCCAGGTCGACGCCGGCAACTACGTGACGCCGGGGGACACGAACGGCGTCGTCGTCATCACGCAGTTGCAGCCCATCAGCGTGATCTTCACGACCTCGGAAGACAACCTGCCCGCCATCCTCAAGGGCATGCGCTCGGGCGCGAAGATGTCGGTGACGGCGTACGACCGCAGCAACACCACGTCGCTCGAAGCCGGTTATCTGGAAACCATCGACAACCAGATCGACACCACCACGGGCACCGTGAAACTGCGCGCCACGTTCCAGAACAACGAAGGCCTGCTGTTTCCGAACCAGTTCGTGAACACGCGTCTGCTCGTGGATGTCGTGAAGAACGCGGTCATCGTGCCGACTTCGGCGGTGCTCAACGGCTCGATGGGCTCGTTCGTGTACGTCGTCAAACCCGACAACACGGTGAGCGTGCGCCCGGTGAAGACGGGGCCCGTCGACGGCGAGCGCACCAGCATCGCGTCCGGCCTGCAGGTCGGCGAGCGCGTCGTGACCGACGGTTCGGATCGCCTGAAGGAAGGCGCGAAGATCACCATTCCGGCCGATCGTCCGCGAGGCGCGTCGGGGGCTTCCGGTGCATCGGCGGCATCGGGCGCATCGTGGGCAGGCGCGGCATCCGGCGCGCATCGCCGCCGGCATGCGTCGCAGACGTCGGCGGAATAAGGCACGGCTGATACCGCATGAACCCATCCCGCGCCTTTATCCTGCGTCCGGTCGGCACCGCCCTTCTGATGGCGGCGATCATGCTGGTCGGGCTCGTCGCCTTGCGCTTTCTGCCGCTGTCCGCGCTGCCCGAAGTCGACTACCCGACCATCCAGGTGCAGACGTTCTATCCGGGCGCGAGCCCGGATGTGATGACGTCGTCGGTGACGGCGCCGCTCGAGCGCCAGTTCGGGCAGATGCCGTCGCTGAACCAGATGTCGTCGCAAAGCTCGGCTGGCTCATCGATCATCACGCTGCAGTTCAGTCTCGATCTGCCGCTCGACGTCGCCGAGCAGGAAGTGCAGGCGGCGATCAACGCGGCGGGCAACCTGCTGCCGTCCGACCTCCCCGCGCCGCCCATCTACGCGAAGGTCAATCCCGCCGACGCCCCCATCATCACGCTTGCGATCACCTCGAAGACGCTGCCGCTCACGCAGGTGCAGGACATCGCCGACACGCGTCTCGCGCAAAAAATCTCGCAGGTGGCGGGCGTCGGTCTCGTGAGCCTGTCGGGCGGCCAGCGCCCGGCCGTGCGGATTCAGGCCAATCCACGCGCGCTCGCATCGTACGGGCTGAATCTCGACGATTTGCGCACCACCATTTCGAACCTCAACGTGAACACGCCGAAGGGCAACTTCGACGGCCCGTCGCGCGCGTACACGATCAACGCGAACGACCAGTTGACGGACGCCGACGCCTACAAGAGCGCCGTCGTCGCGTACAAGAACGGCCGCCCGGTGATGCTGACGGACGTCGCGACCATCGTGTCCGGCGCGGAAAACACCAAGCTCGGCGCGTGGGTCGACAGCACGCCCGCCATCATCCTGAACGTGCAGCGCCAACCGGGTGCGAACGTGATCCAGGTGGTCGACAGCATCAAGAAGCTGCTGCCGCAGCTGCAGCAGTCGCTGCCCGCCGCGCTCGACGTGCAGATCGTCACCGATCGCACCACGACCATCCGCGCATCCGTGCGCGACGTGCAGTTCGAACTGCTGATGTCGGTCGTGCTCGTCGTGCTCGTGATGTATCTGTTCCTCGCCAACATCTACGCGACCATCATCCCGAGCCTTTCCGTGCCGCTGTCGCTGATCGGCACGCTCGCCGTGATGTATCTGTGCGGCTTCTCGCTCGACAACCTGTCGCTGATGGCGCTCACCATCGCGACCGGTTTCGTGGTCGACGACGCCATCGTGATGATCGAGAACATCGCGCGCTACGTCGAGGAAGGCGATACGCCGCTCGAAGCTGCGCTGAAGGGCTCGAAGCAGATCGGCTTCACGATCATTTCGCTGACGGTTTCGCTGATCGCCGTGCTGATTCCGCTGCTCTTCATGGGCGACGTGGTCGGTCGCCTGTTCCACGAATTCGCGATCACGCTCGCGGTGACCATCGTGATTTCGGCCGTCGTGTCGCTCACGCTCGTGCCGATGATGTGCGCCAAGCTCCTGCGCCACACGCCGCCGAAGGAAAGCCACCGGTTCGAAGCGAAGGCTCACGCGGCCATCGACTGGGTGATCGCGCGTTATGCCGTCGCGCTCGAATGGGTGCTGAACCGGCAGCGCTCGACGCTCGTCGTCGCGTTGCTCACGCTCGTGCTGACGGCCGTGCTGTACGTGTTCATTCCAAAGGGCTTTTTCCCCGTGCAGGACACGGGCGTGATCCAGGCGATCACGCAGGCGCCGCAGTCGGTGTCGTACGCATCGATGGCCGAGCGCCAGCAGCAGCTCGCCGCCGAGATCCTGAAGAACCCGAACGTGGAAAGCCTCACGTCGTTCATCGGCGTGGACGGCAGCAACATTACGCTGAACAACGGCCGCATGCTGATTAACCTGAAACCGCGCGACGACCGCGACGCGACGGCGAGCCAGGTGATCCGCCAGTTGCAGCGCGACACGTCGCACATTCCGGGTGCGACGCTCTACATGCAGCCGGTGCAGGATCTGACCATCGACTCGACGGTCAGCCCGACGCAGTACCAGTTCATGCTGACGGACCCGAACATCGACGAATTCGCGACGTGGGTGCCGAAGCTGGTCGACCGCCTGCAGCAATCGCCCGTGCTCGCCGACGTCGCCACCGACCTGCAGAACAACGGCCAGTCGGTCTATGTCGAAATCGACCGCGCGTCGGCGGCGCGCTATGGCATCACGCCCGCCACCGTCGACAACGCGCTCTACGACGCGTTCGGCCAGCGCATCATCTCGACCATCTTCACGCAGTCGAACCAGTACCGCGTGATTCTCGAAGCGCAGCCGCAGATGCAGCACTACACGGAGTCGCTGAACTCGATCTACCTGCCGTCGTCGACGTCGTCGGGCGGACAGGTGCCGCTCAATTCGATCGCGAGCTTCCACGAGAGGCCCGCGCCGCTGCTCGTCACGCACCTGAGCCAATTCCCCGCCACGACGGTCTCGTTCAACCTCGCGCCGGGCGCGTCGCTCGGCGAGGCGGTGAAGGCGATCCAGCAGGCGGAGAAGGACATCGGCCTGCCCGCGTCGTTCCAGACGCGCTTCCAGGGTGCGGCGCTCGCGTTCCAGGCGTCGCTGTCGAACGAGCTGTTCCTGATCCTCGCGGCCATCGTCACGATGTACATCGTGCTCGGCGTGCTGTACGAGAGCTTCGTGCATCCCATCACGATTCTCTCGACGCTGCCGTCGGCGGGCGTCGGCGCGCTGCTCGCACTGCTGCTCACGGGCCACGACCTCGACATCATCGGCATCATCGGCATTGTGCTGCTGATCGGTATCGTGAAGAAGAACGCGATCATGATGATCGACTTCGCGCTCGAAGCCGAGCGCGAGCACGGCAAGCCGCCGCGCGAGGCGATCTATCAGGCGTGCCTGCTGCGCTTCCGCCCTATCCTGATGACGACGATGGCGGCACTGCTCGGCGCGTTGCCGCTGATGCTCGGCACGGGCGCGGGTTCCGAACTGCGCCGGCCGCTCGGTATCGCGATTGCGGGCGGCCTGATCGTGAGTCAGCTGCTGACCCTTTTCACCACGCCCGTGATCTATCTCGGCTTCGATTCGATCGCACGGCGGCTGCGCGCGCGCTTTCATCGTGAAGGCCACGGCGACGGTCCGACCCGGCCGCCCGTCGCCGACACCGACGTCTGAATGAAGAGGCCGAAACGATGAATCTGTCGCGCCCCTTCATTCAACGCCCCGTCGCCACGACGCTGCTGGCGATCGGCATTGCGCTGTCGGGTCTGTTCGCGTTCGCCAAGCTGCCCGTGGCCCCGTTGCCGCAGGTCGATTTTCCGACCATCTCGATCCAGGCCAGCCTGCCGGGCGCGAGTCCCGAGACGGTCGCGACGAGCGTCGCCAGTCCGCTCGAGCGGCATCTCGGCTCGATTGCCGACGTCACCGAAATGACGTCAACGAGTTCGGTCGGCTCGGCGCGCATCACGATGCAGTTCGGCCTGAACCGCAACATCGACGGCGCCGCGCGCGACGTGCAGGCCGCGATCAACGCGGCGCGCGCCGACCTGCCCGCGAGCCTCCGGCAGAACCCGACCTATCACAAGGTCAATCCCGCCGATGCGCCGATCCTGATTCTCGCGCTCACGTCAAAGACAATGACGGCGGGCCAGCTGTACGACTCGGCGGCGACGGTGCTGCAGCAGTCGCTGTCGCAGGTGGATGGCGTCGGCGAAGTCGACGTGAGCGGCTCGGCGAACCCGGCCGTGCGTGTCGAACTGGAGCCGCAGGCGCTGTTCCACTACGGCATCGGTCTCGAGGACGTGCGCGCGGCGCTCGCGTCGGCGAATGCGAACAGTCCGAAGGGTGCGATCGAATTCGGCCCGAACCACGTGCAGCTGTACACGAACGACCAGGCGAACAAGGCCTCGCAGTACAAAGACCTCGTCATCGCGTATCGCAACGGCGCGGCCGTGCATCTGTCCGATGTCGGCGAAGTGGTCGATTCCGTCGAAGACCTGCGCAATCTCGGCCTGATGAACAACGAGCGCTCGGTGCTCGTGATCCTCTACCGTCAGCCGGGTGCAAACATCATCGAGACGATCGACCGCGTAAAGGCGATGATTCCGCAGCTGAAGGCGTCGCTGCCCGCCGCCGTCGAGGTCACGCCGACAGCCGACCGGTCCACCACCATCCGCGCGTCGCTGAAGGACACGCAATACACGCTGATGATCGCCGTCGCGCTGGTCGTGATGGTCGTGTTCCTGTTCCTGCGCAACTGGCGCGCAACGCTGATTCCGAGCGTCGCCGTGCCCATTTCGATCATCGGCACGTTCGCGGCGATGTATCTGCTCGGGTTTTCGATCGACAACCTGTCGCTGATGGCGCTGACCATCGCGACGGGCTTCGTCGTCGACGACGCCATCGTCGTGCTGGAAAACATCGCGCGGCATATTGAAAGCGGCATGCCGCGCATGCAGGCGGCGTTCGTCGGCGCGCGCGAAGTCGGCTTCACGGTGATGTCGATCAGCATCTCGCTCGTCGCCGTGTTCCTGCCTATCTTGCTGATGGGCGGCATCGTCGGGCGGCTGTTCCGCGAATTCGCGCTGACGCTGTCGCTCGCGATCGGCGTGTCGCTGATCGTGTCGCTGACGCTCACGCCAATGATGTGCTCGCGCCTGCTGTTCGAGCCGCACGAGAAAAAGGAAGAAGGCCGCTTCGCGCGCTGGCTCGAACGAGGCTTCGAGCGGATGCAGAACGGCTATGCGCGCACGCTCGGCTGGTCGCTGCGCCATCCGCGGCTGATTCTCGTCGTGCTGCTCGCAACGATCGGCCTGAACATCTGGCTCTACATCATCGTGCCGAAGGGCTTTTTCCCGCAGCAGGACACGGGGCGGCTCGTCGGCGGCATCCAGGCGGACCAGGCCACGTCGTTCCAGGCGATGAAGGTCAAGTTCTCCGAGATGATGAAGATCGTGCAGGCGAATCCCGCCGTCGACAGCGTGGTCGGCTTCACGGGCGGACGGCAGACCAACTCGGGCTTCATGTTCGTGTCGCTGAAGCCGAAGTCGGAGCGCAAGATTTCCGCCGATCAGGTGATCCAGCAGTTGCGCGGGCCGCTATCAGGCGTCGCGGGCGCGCGCACGTTCCTGCAGGCCGTGCAGGACATCCGCGTGGGCGGCCGGCAGTCGAACGCGCAATATCAGTTCACGCTGCTCTCCGACACCACCGCCGATCTGTACAAATGGGCGCCGCTGCTGACCGAGGCGCTGCAAAAGCGCCCCGAACTCAGCGACGTGAACTCGGACCAGCAGCAGGCCGGCCTCGAAGCGATGGTGACGATCGACCGCGCGACGGCAGCACGCCTGAACATCAAGCCCGCGCAGATCGACAACACGCTGTACGACGCGTTCGGTCAGCGCCAGGTGTCGACGATCTATAACCCGTTGAACCAGTATCACGTCGTGATGGAAGTGGCGCCGAAGTACTGGCAGAGCCCCGACATGCTCAAGCAGGTCTGGGTCAGCACGTCGGGCGGCAGCGCGAGCGGCTCGCAGTCCACCAACGCGACGGCGGGCACGGTGACCTCCGCGGCCACCTCGACCCCGAGCGCTTCTTCGGGCGGCACGGCAGGCACGTCGGCGTCGAGCGCGGCCGCCATCGCGTCCGACTCCGCGCGCAATCTGGCCAACAACTCGATCGCGGCGAGCGGCAAGTCGAGCGCCTCGACGGGTGCGGCCGTGTCGACGTCGAAAGAAACGATGATCCCGCTTTCCGCGATCGCGAGCTTCGGGCCGGGCAATACGCCCCTCGCCGTGAACCACCAGAGCCAGTTCGTCGCATCGACGATCTCGTTCAACCTGCCGCCTGGCAAGTCGCTGTCGGAAGCCACGCAGATCATCTATCAGACGATGGCCGAGATCGGCATGCCGGGCACGATACGCGGCAGCTTCCAGGGCACGGCGCAGGCGTTCCAGCAGTCGATGTCCGACCAGCCCATCCTGATTCTGGCGGCGCTGGCGGCCGTGTATATCGTGCTGGGCATTTTGTACGAGAGCTACATTCACCCGCTGACGATTCTCTCGACGCTGCCCTCGGCGGGCGTCGGCGCGCTGCTCGCGCTGCTGCTCTTCAACACGGAGTTCAGCATCATCGCGCTGATTGCGGTGATCTTGCTGATCGGCATCGTGAAGAAGAACGCGATCATGATGGTCGACTTTGCGATCGACGCGTCGCGGCAAGGCCTGTCATCGCGGGAAGCCATCGAGCAGGCGTGTCTACTGCGCTTCCGCCCGATCATGATGACGACCTGCGCCGCGTTGCTCGGCGCCTTGCCTCTGGCGTTCGGCCGCGGCGAAGGCGCGGAGTTGCGCGCGCCGCTCGGGCTCGCCATCGTCGGCGGACTGATCGTCAGTCAGATGCTCACCCTTTACACGACGCCCGTGGTCTATCTGTATATGGATCGAATTCGGGTGCGGTGGGAAGCACGGCGCAACAAAGGGGCGCAGCCGGCCGCGATGTGATGGAACCCGGACGAAGCGAAACCCTTACAGCTTCTGTCCCATCGCCAGCAAGAAAATCCGCGACCACTGCCGGGCTTCGCGCTCGGACCTCATCGGCAGGCGCCATTCGGGATGCCGCGCGTCCCGTACGCCGAGCTTCACCTGCCAGCCTTCGCCGTCGCGCACGGGCTGTGCCTCTCGTAAGTCTGCAAAGATATACGAGCCGCGCACGCCCGCGACCTCCATGTCGCATAAGCGCTTGGCGGCAGCGAGCCGCACGCTGCCCCAATCGCCCTTGAGCTCATGGGTCCAGTCGCCATCGTGGATATTCGCGGCCACTTCCTTGCGGCGGCGCCACCACCACGCGAGTGCCGCCAGCACCAGCGCCGCGGCGAGTATCGCCACACCGATGGCCACGGACAGTCCGAAATGGGCGGAAAGCGCGTGAAACGCCTGCACGGCGCCATAGATCAACGCGATCAGGACGAATAGCGCGACGACGATAGGCATGGCAACGTGTCCTGTGATGGCACGACATCATCGAAGCACGCGCCGCCGCATGGAGGGCAAACGGCGCGCAATGAAAACGGCAGTGACGTGTGGATCGAGGGGTGTTGCTGCCGCCTGGCTCATGGCTTCAGGTTCATGGCGCCCGGCTCATAGCACCCGGAGCACCTGTTAGCGGCAGTTCGTCCCGCTTGCCTGATGGTGTGCGTCCGCCGAACGGCTCAGGGCTGCTTGTGCGTGGCGGCCCATTCCTTGAGCGCCTGCATCGTATTCTCGACGTGCTTGTCCGGCGACAGGCTGGTGTATTCGTAGATGATCTTTCCGTCGGGCGCAATCACGTACGACACGCGGTTCGCCATCGACGCATGCATCGGCAGGCCCGCGTCGTACGCGTTGATGACCTTCGAGTCGGGATCCGCGGCCACGGGGAATTTGCTGCGGCATTCGCTGACCGAGAACTTCGTCAGCGTGTCGATGTTGTCGTGCGACACGCCGATCACCGTGGCGCCGTACTTCTTGTATTCGTCGACGGCTTCGGCGAACTCGTGCGCCTCGATCGTGCAGCCCTTCGTGAACGCGGCGGGATAGAAATACAGCACGACGGGGCCTTTCTTCAACGCATCGGCGAGCGCATAGCTGTACGTCTTGCCGCCCAGCGACGCCTGTGTCGTGAAGTCGGGCGCGTTGTCGCCGGGCTTGAGCGTGGCGGACGCCGTCGGCGCATGCAGCGACAACCCCGCGCACAGCGCAACCGCCAGCGCGAACGGCACAATCTTTTGCTTCATGTCGAGTCCTCGAATCGTCAGCGCACGATGCCCGTGCGACGCCTCGCGATGCCGTGCTCCACACGGCAAACCGGCATCGCGATCCCAAGCCTTCGTTCCCTTCGTCCGCTATTGGACCACGTTTGACATTTGCGCGTCGGCGGCCGCGCCGCCGCTTTCAGTCCGCCGACGACACGGCCGCGCCCATCCAGCGCGCCGCGCTCACTCGGCCAGATGCGCGCCGAACCACGCGGCCGCCGACAGATTCAGTTCCGCGAGCACCATCGGCGTCAGCGCCGCGAACTCGTCGCGCGACTGCGCGCTCGCAATCGCGGCGGCATCCTGCGCCTCCCCCGCCGCTTCCGCGATACTCAGAAGCGCGCCCATCGGCCCTTTGCGCCCGACAATCGCATCGCGGATCAGCGGAGACAGGTCGAGCGGATCGAGCGTCGCGTCCGGCGTCGAATCGACGAGCACATGCACGAGCGAGAACAC
This sequence comes from Burkholderia sp. E7m39, assembly GCA_001319865.1. GTDB lineage: Bacteria > Pseudomonadota > Gammaproteobacteria > Burkholderiales > Burkholderiaceae > Paraburkholderia > Paraburkholderia bengalensis. Next base: position 9,080 of record BBSL01000484.1, read on the forward strand.
GCCCGTCATGAACGCGGCGTCGGCGAACGCCTCGTCGTTGGGACGAATCCAGCGTGCGGCCAGTTCCATGAAACGCGCGCGCGTGCCCGCCAGCTGCACGAGGGGATCGGAGCGCCACGGCAAATCGCCGCCGCCCGCATACAGCAGCAGTTGCGCCCAGCGCGCGATCTGCCTTGTGCCCGTTGCGATGATCGCCTCGCGCAGCGACGCGATATTGCGCCCGAGGCCGAACGCGCTCGAATTGACGAGCCGCAGCAACTGCATCACAACGTTCGGATTGCCCTTGAGCTCCGCTTCGAGCTCGACGATGCCCGCATCGCGCGCGAGCAGCGCGAGCAGCCGCAGCAGCGACGTGCGCGACGAGCGCGCCCGGCGCGTCGACAGCACCTGCGGACGCGCGAAAAAATGCCTTGAAAGAGATCGAAACCGAGCTCGCGCGCCATCGCGAAGTCTTCGCGCGTCTCGACCTTTTCGGCGATCAGCGTCTTGCCGCGTCCTCGCAGCGACTGCGCGAGGTCGGCGAGCCGCGTGCGGTCCGTGGCGAGAAAATCGATCTTGACGATGTCGGCGTGCGGCAACGCAGCTCGCAGGTTCGGCGACATCTCGCACACGTCGTCGAGCGCGATGCGAAAACCCGCGCGCCGCAGATCCTGGATGCGGGCAATCAGCTGCGCGTCGAATCTGACCGTCTCGAGGATTTCAAGCACGAAGCGCTCGGGATCCATCAGATGCACGATGTCGTCGAACAGCAGATCGCGGCCGATGTTCACGTAGCCGCGGTGCATGCCGAGCACGGACGGCACGCCGATGCCGCCGATCGTGCGCACCACGACCTGCGCGGTGGCCTGCGCGTCGTCGGCGACGACGGCGTGGTTCTGCGCGCTGCCGCGAAACAGCAGCTCGTACGCGTGCAATGCGCCGACGCGGTCGAGAATCGGCTGACGCCCGACGTACACGAATTGCGCCGACGAGATCGCTTCGTCCCCCTCGTCCTGCGTGTCCGGTTGCGCAAACGTTTGTGGCCGGCCGGCTTCGTCTTGGTCTTGATACGGATCAGGCATTTCTAACGGCTGCTTGGGTTCGATAAACGGCATTTGCGTGCGCTGTCGTGCGTCTCGCTTCATCAAAACCGATTAACGGAGCGCGACCGCCGCCACTTTAGCGGAATCCTCCCGCAGACGCATCGGCGCGGGCGGCGCTTGCACAATCCTTACCACATGTTGTGGCGCTTTTTATGTCCCGACACTAAAGATTCCGCCGCGAACGTCGATATCCCGTTCTGATGGATGGCCTCGCGCCTGCCCCGTTCGGTCGGCTGACGGGCATCGCGTGGGCGTCCAGCCTCAAGACGAACCGGGTAGTCAGCCACATACATGGAAGCGACCAGAGTCACCCCAGCCCGCCGGGGCTTGTTGCGCACGGCGATCGACCGATTCCGCGCGGTCCGTCAGCCCGCCCGCGCAGCGGTTGCGCCAGGCGCGCCGGGCGTCATGCACGGACTCGAACAGGCCGCGCTCGCCGTCGACTTCCTCGCGCACGTGGCGCGCAATCTCACCTTCCTGTATGTCTCGGAGGCAAGCCTGCGCTTCATCGGCTACCACCGCGAATATCTGCAAACCGTCACGCTGCACGAGCTGGTCGCGCCGAACGACGCAGCTCGCCTCGACGCCGCGCTGCGCCGCGCCGACGAAAGCGGCGCCGTCGAAAAGGTCACGCTCGACCTGATGAAGTCGCTGACCTACCCCGTGCCCGTGGAATTGCGCATCGCGCGCAACTGCCACGACGGTATCGAAGGCTATGCGATCGCCGGCTTCGACGTGTCGAGCTGGCGCGCGACGGAAGCGAGCCTCAAGCATCAGTTGCATCACGATCATCTGACGGGGCTCGCCAACGTGCCCGCGCTGGTCGAAGAATTGCGCCAGGCGCAGCACAAGGCTGACGCGGCGGGCAAATCGGCCGCCCTGCTGCTGCTCGATCTCGACGACTACCAGCGCGTGAACCGGGCGCTCGGCTACGATGCCGGCGACGAGATGCTGCGCGACACCGCGCGCCGCCTGTCGAACATGACAACGCACGGCGAACTGATCGCGCGCATTTCCAGCGACGAATTCGCGATCCTGCTGCCGCCCGTGCACGCGCGCGCCGATACCGCCATCGCCGCGGAAGCGCTCGCGCGGCGTCTGTTGACGGCGATCCAGCAGCCGTACGCCTTCAACCGGCAGCCGGTGCATCTGTCGGCGAGCGTCGGCATTGCGCTCTATCCCGACACGCAGCACGCCGCCGAGTCCGACGGCGCACCGCGCGAGAGCCAGCTGCTGCGCTGGGCCGATCATGCGTTGGCGCGCGCCAAGGCCGCGGGCGGCAACACGCTCGCGTTCTACGTGCCCGACGACAGCCCGGCCGACGCCGAGCGTCTGAAGCTCGAATCAGACCTGTACGACGGCGTGCGCAACGGCGAGTTTTCGCTGCACTTCCAGCCGATCACGAGCAGCCACACGCGCGGCGTGGTCGGCGTCGAGGCGCTGATCCGCTGGCAGCATCCCGTGCACGGTCTCGTGCCGCCGTCGATGTTCATTCCCCTCGCCGAATCCGTCGGCCTCATCAACTACCTGGGCAACTGGGTGCTGAAGGCCGCGTGCATGCAGCTGATCCGCTGGGACGCGCAGGGCATCCGGCTGCAATACGTGGCGGTGAACGTGTCGCCGCAGCAGTTCCGTGATCCGCGCTTCAAGGAAAACGTGCGCGAAGCGATCGCGCTGACGGGCATCGATCCGCATCGCGTCGTGTTCGAGATCACGGAAAGCCTGCTGATGCACGACCCGCAGCACGCAACCGCGCTGCTCGAAGAACTGACGGCCCTCGGCATCCGCTTCGCCGTCGACGATTTCGGCACCGGCTATTCGAGCCTTGCGTATCTGCAACGCTTCCCGCTGGCGAAGCTGAAAATCGACCGGAGCTTCGTGGAGAATCTGCTAACCTCGCGCAACGATCAGGCGATCGTCAGTGCCGTCGTGGGGCTCGCACAGACGCTCGACCTCGAGCTTGTCGCCGAAGGCGTCGAGACGGAAGAACAACGCCACCTGCTGACCGAGATGGGCTGCGACCACATTCAGGGCTGGGTCGTCTGCAAGGCGCTGCCATCGGAAGAACTCGCGCAGCGCTTCGAATCGCGCTCGCTTCACGTGCATGGTGAAGCGTGACTGGCGTGACTGACATGACGCATGTTGATACTGCGCACGGGCGACGCCGCGGCGTGCCACTCCTTGGAACTTGTATGGCTTTTGCGGGACTCTCATGCTAAAGGCTGCGCTGCTTGACCGGCTCTGGGCACGCATGAACGAGCGCGGCGATTTTCCGATGCTGCAGCAGTCGCTCCGCTCGACGATGGCCGCGATGAGCAACGACGACCTCGATTTCAGCGCGCTCGTGCAGATCGTGCTCTCCGACTTCGCGCTGACCCAGAAGGTGCTGCGTCTCGCGAACTCGGCGATGTACCTGGCGTTCGGCGGCAACATCACCACGGTATCGCGGGCGCTGATGGTGCTCGGCATGGATGCCGTCGGGCATCTCGTCGTCGGTCTGAAGATCGTCGATCACTTTCATCACAGCGCGCCGCGCCGCATCGACGCGAAACTCGAACTCAACCGCACGATGCTATCGGGCTGCGTCGCGCGCAAGCTGACCGAGCGCGGCGATCTGCGCGAGGGCGAAGAGGCTGTCGTCTGCACGCTGATGCGGCAGATCGGCAAGCTGCTCGTGGTCTTCTATCTCGACGCCGAGTGGGACCAGATTCGCCGCCAGGTCGATACGGGCATGGGCGAAAGCGAAGCGTGCGAAACGGTGCTCGGCGTGAGCTTCGAGGAGATCGGACTCGAAGCGGCCTCGCGCTGGCGCCTGCCCGAGATGATTCGCGTCGGCATGACCGAGTTCGATCCTCTCGATGACTCGGAGCCGCGTCAGGTGCAGTGGCTGCGCGCGATCACAAACTACTCGACAGAAGTCGCGAGCGTGCTCACGCAGCCGAATCTGCCCGAGTCGCAGCGCGATGTGCGCATCGCGGAACTCGCGCAGCGTTACAGCCGCACGCTGAACACCGATCCCGACGTGCTCGTCGACATGAGCCTCACGCTGGCCGAAGAAGAAACGCGCAATGGCCTGATGCGCGAGATTTTCGAGCTGCGCGCGAACGCCGATGCCATCGCCCGCGAAGCGCTCGATCCCGAGTCGTGCATCCGCGCGGGCGTTGGTGAATTGCTGGCGCTGCCGAGCGACAGCGGACTCGCGCCCGCGCTCGCGCTGGCCTCGGAAACGGTGCTCGCCGGGCTGAGCTTCGAGCGCACGGTGGTGTTCGTGCGCCATAGCAGCGGCATTTTCCGGGCGACGATGAGTTTCGGCGTGAAAATCGAAACGCCCCTGCCCAAGCTTAGCTTCGCAACGGCCTTCGAGCCCGACGTGTTTCATCTGGCCATCGCCAACTCGGTCGGCATCTTCATCGAGAACGCACTCGACCCGAAGATGCATGCGCGCATGCCCGACTGGTACCGGCGCGCGTTCCCCGGCGTGCATGCGTTCGTGCTGCTGCCCGTGGTGCTGGAAAACAAATCGACGGTCGCGCTGCTCTACGGCGACTGGGCGCATCACGATGTGCCGCGCCGCATCTCGCAACGGGAAATGGCGGCGCTCAACGAACTCGCGCGCGAGCTTGGACGCTTCTTCGCACACGCGCCCGTGAGCGAAGTGGAAATGCTTTGATGATTTAGCGGTTCGCAGTTTGCCTGCAAGGGTGCGCGCCGAAGCGCCCGCTGCCCTGTTCTCTTCTTCAACCGCTATGCGCGGCCCGTTTGCGCGAGCCGCGCATCCCGCATGTCAGTCTTCGATCCGCTCGAGCCCCGTGGCTTCAGCGCTGCGATCGGCGACGCCCGCCCACGCCGCCGCCAGCAGTCCCATCTGCGCGGCATCGATTGCCTGCAACCCTTCCAGGCGCGCACACGCGGCTTCCACATCCGCCCATGCGCCGCGCTCCAGCGCTTCGACCACCGTCAGCAACGTGCCGAGCACCCCTTCGCGCAACAGGATCGCATCGCGGATCGGCTTGGCCAGCACGAGCACGTTCAGTGTGTGTTCGAGCGAGCCGCCGAACACCGAGTCGACGAACGAGAACACGCCCGTGAGGAACGCTGCGTCGGTTTCGTCGCGACCCGCTTCGGGCAGACGTTCGACAGCGAGTTCCATGAAGCGCGCGCGCGTGGCGGCGAGTTGCAGC
>BBSL01000485.1 GCA_001319865.1 Burkholderia sp. E7m39
CGCGGCCAACGCATGTATCACGCTAGCGAGGTCCGCGAATCCTGGCGTGCAAAAGAAAACCGCCTGAAGCACGGGTGTGCGTCAGGCGGCTCTGGAGGTTCCGTTGGTTCGGTTGGTACGATCGGCGGCTTCTCCGCAAACGGCGGCGCTAGGCGGCTAATGCAGCAAATGCTACTGGCTGAACAGCCGCCGCGTCGCGGGCGAGCCGGCCGGGATGCCCGCCTGCTCGAGCTTCGCGTAAAGCGTCATCAGTTGCTTTTCGATCGCAAGCAGCGCGCTTTCCGGCAACGGGCGGCGCCCATCGTCGACAACGCGCCCGCCGATACGCTCCGCCAATGACTTCGCGTAATCGCACATCAGCCGGAACGGCAGAATGTCTTCGTCGGCGACGGGGACGTCGAGCACCAGCGTGATCATCTGGCCGCCCTTGTACGTCAGGTCGTCGCGCAGGAAGTTGGTATCGCCGAACTGCAGCATGAACACGGGGCTCTGCTTCGCGTCGAGCTTGACGAAGCGCGTGCCGTCGCGCGATAGCAGCAGGCCATCCTGCGACGCGACAGCCTGCACGTAGTTCGCCGACCACGGCGCGCCGTCCGATAGCACGTTGATCGACAGCTGCGCATCGCACTGTGCGGCAAAGCCGTCCAGTTCGCGCGCCATCGACACCGTTTCCATCATGTCGGGAAACTCGGGCGATGCGTCGAGCGCGTCGGCGAACTGCTGAACGCCCGTGACGAACTCGGAAAACTCCAGTTCGTTGAGCGGACCGCTGCGATTGGCCAACTGCGCGGCCGCGCGCAGGTCTTCGTAGCGCACGCCGTTTTGCAGCAGCTCCCATGCGCCGCCGCCTTCCGGCTTGCCTTCGATATGCACGGGCTTGCTCCCCGCGCGCCGCAGACGCTGCGCGAGCGGCAGCACCTTGTCGCCCGCGACGGGGGCGGACAGCCTGATAGGCACGATGCAATCGATGCGTCGATCGACGATTGCGGGCGGCGCCGACGAAATGGTCGTGGCGGCAGGCAGGATCGGCTCGTGGCGCTCATCATCCACGCTATCTGTCTGCTCCGCGTGATGCGCGGCGGCCGGCTGCGCCTCGAACTCGTCTTCGGGAAAGCCGTTCGGCGACGTGTTTTCCGCCTGAATGTCAGCGGGCGTGTCGAGCGGGGCGGCTGCGCCGAACGTCGGCTCGACGCGCGCGGCCTCAGCCTGCTCGCCCGTTGCGGATTCACGCCGCGTCGTCGGGCGCGCCGGCTCGATGAACGGGCTCTGTTCGTGCTGGTCCTCGCGCGCCAGCGACTCTGCCGGATCGGCAGGCATCGGACGCGGCATCCGGCGGCGCACCTTCGCGCCCTGCCATGCGTTGTAGACCACCACGCCCCCGACCACCACGGCGCCCGCGCCGATCAAACCGAGTGTCAACTCGTCCATGCACGCTCCATCTGCAATTCTTCTCACCGCGGCACGCCGTGTCTGGATCGCGCGGCCTGTACGCGTGCCGGGAAGGCTCACACGCACCGCCGCTGCGGACGACAGCGCGCAGCGAACAATTCCATTCAGTAACACCCGCGCAAAGCCCGAACGGCTGCACGCGGGTGGACGGTTACCGCGAAATCAATCCTGTTTCAGCAATATCCGCGCACAACGACAGCGCCGCGCGCGGAGGGTCGTTTAAACGATATTCTGGACAAATCCCGCAGCCGTTTCCATGTCGACGGCGACGATCCGCGACACGCCCTGCTCCTGCATCGTCACGCCGATCAGTTGCTGCGCCATTTCCATCGCGATCTTGTTGTGGGAAATGAACAGGAATTGCGTCTTGTCCGACATCGCGCGCACGAGGTTCGCAAAGCGCTCGGTGTTCGCGTCGTCGAGAGGCGCGTCCACTTCGTCGAGTAGACAGAACGGCGCCGGGTTCAGCTGGAACATTGCGAACACGAGCGCGGTTGCCGTGAGCGCCTTTTCCCCGCCCGACAGCAGGTGAATCGTCGAATTCTTCTTGCCCGGCGGCTGCGCCATCACCTGCACGCCGGCATCGAGAATTTCGTCGCCCGTCATGATCAGCTTCGCCTGACCGCCGCCGAACAGACGCGGAAACAGCTCGCCGAAATGACGGTTCACTTCGTCGAACGTGCCTTGCAGCAGCGTCCGCGTTTCCTGGTCGATCTTGCGGATCGCGTCTTCGAGCGTTTCGATCGCGTGCGTCAGGTCGGCCGACTGCGCGTCGAGGAAAGTCTTGCGTTCGGTCGCCGCCTTCAGTTCGTCGAGCGCGGCCATGTTGACGGGTCCGAGCGCCGTGATCGCGTTGTTGATGCGCGTCACTTCGCCCTGCAGGTACGACGGCTTCATATCCGGCGTGAGCTTCGCCTGTAACTCCGCTTCGTCGACGCCCGCGGCCGTCAGCTGCTCGATGAACTGCTCGGCGTTCAGGCGCGCCGCCTGTTCCTTCAACTGCAATTCGGTGATGCGGTCGCGCAGCGGCTGCAGCGCGCGTTCCGTCGTCAGACGCAACTCGTCCGATTGGCGCAGCTTCGCCGTCAGATCGTCGAGTTCGAGACGCGCGGCGTGCAGCAGTTCTTCCTTCGCGCGACGAATGTCGAGCGCGTCCTGCAAGCCCGTGTGCGCCGTCTGCTCGTTGATCGTTTCGAGTTCCGCGCGCGCATCTTCGAGCGAGCCGGCGACGCGCTCGCTCTGCTCGTGCGCGACCTGGATGCTGCGCTTCAGTTCATCGATGCGGTTCGCCATGTTGCGCGCGGCGAAGCGTGCGTCGGTGGCGGCACGGTCGAGATCGCGCGATGCGTTGCGCGCGCTGCTCAGCTCTTCGTCAAGCGCTTCGAACGCGAGCTGGTTGTCTTCGAAGCGCGCCTGCAGTTCGGCGAGCTCGGCGTCATGACGCTCGAAGTTCGCTTCCGATTCCGCGCGCAGTCCGCGCTGCTCGTCGATCTGCGCGGCGATTTCCTCGAGCTCCTCGCTGATCTGCGTGCTGCGCTGCGTGTAGCGCTCGTGCGCCTGCGTGAGCTTGAGCACATCCATTTGCAGCGCGTGCACGCGCTGGGTGGCGCGCTCGGCCTGCTGACGCACGTCCGTCAACACGCTCGACGCCTGCGTGTGCGCCGCTTCCGCGCGGATCGCGGCTGCCTTCGCTTCTTCGGCGAGCAGCGCCTGCGCGCGGACCTGACGGGTCAGGTTGTCGATTTCCTGCTGACGCGCGAGCATGCCGGCCTGCTCCGAGTCGGCCGCGTACAGCTGCACGCCGACGCGCGTCACGACATGGCCCGCCTTCACGACGAACGCGCCGCCCTCGGGCAATTGCGCGCGCATCGACAGCGCCTGGGCGAGATCGTCGGCCACGAATGCGTTGCCGAGCCAGTCGTTCAGCACGGCGCGAATGCCCGCGTCGTCGATACGCACGAGCGACAGCAGCGGACGCAGCGACGCCTGCGCCGCGACGGGCGCACCCGCTGCGGGCGGCGCATAGAACGCGAGCTTGGCGGGCGGCGCGTCGCTGACGAAGTGCTTGACCCAGTCGAGGTTTGACACTTCGAGCGCGGCGAGACGCTCGCGCAGCAGCGATTCGAGCGCAGTTTCCCAACCGGCTTCGACATGCAGCTTCTTCCACAGACGCGGCAACGCGCCAAGCTCATGCTTGTCGAGCCACGGCTGGATCTTGCCTTCCGTCTGCACGTTCTCCTGCAGCTGGCGCAGTGCGGCCAGACGCGCTTCGAGCTGATGGATCTGCGCGCTTTCGGCCTGTACCCGCTCCTGCGCGGCGCGTCGCTCGGCATCGACGCGCGGCAGCGTGTCCTGCGCGTCGGCGAGACGCTCCTGAGCGTCGCGCAAGATCTCTTCGTGCTCGGCGAGCTGCATGCGCAGTTCTTCGAGCTGCGCCTCGTCGGGTGCGTCGAGTCCGCCCGCTTCCGTCTTCAGACGCTCATGACGCTGCTGCAGCTGCTGCAACTGTTGATCGGCGTTGCGCTGATGCGCGGCCTCGAGCTTGATCGCCTGCTCGGTCTGCGCGATACCCGCGCGCTCCTCGTTCAACTGCGATTGCGCGTCGCGCCAGCGCGCTTCGAGTGCGGGCAGCGCGTCGTGCTTCGCGGCGGCCGTTTCTTCCGCGATAGCGGCTTTTTCCTCGCCTTCCTCGAGCTGCGCCTGCGCGTCTTCCAGATCGTCCTGCGCTTTTTGCGCCTGCGCGAGCCACTGCTCGCGCTGCGCCGTCAGCGCGGCGATCTGCGCCTGCACGCGGTTGCGCGATTCGACGATGAACTTGATCTCGGCCTCGAGGCGGCTCACTTCCGCGTTCGCTTCGTACAGCGCGCCTTGCGCACCCTGCATCGCGTCGCTGGCCGAATAGTGCGCAACGCGCAGCGTTTCCAGCTGTGCCTCGACTTGGCGCAGCTTCGCGGTGTGCG
>BBSL01000486.1 GCA_001319865.1 Burkholderia sp. E7m39
ACAATGCCGCCAGCCCCGCGCCCGCCCACGTCAGCCGTTCGTGCAGGATGAAGTGCGCAAAGAGCGCGGTCCACGCGGGCGTCAGATAGAACAGCAGCAGCACGCGCATCACCTGGCCGTGGATCGCGCCCCACACGAAGCCGAGATTCGTGATACCCGCGAACAGCGCGAGCGCGGGCAACAGCCAATGCCAGCGGACCGTTTTGATCGCGCTGCGCCGGACCAGCAGCACGAAGAGGCACCCGGCGCCGCTCGTCAGCGCGCTCGCCGCCGTGCCCGTCACGCCGAGCGCGTTGAGCATGCGCAGCGGATACCAGACCATGCCCCATACCGACGCGCCCATCATGATCGCGAGCGTCGGCCATGCATTGCGAAGCGAAACGTTCATCGCGCGGCGCTCCCGGCGATTTCCAGCGTGTCGTGCATATTCCCTGTGCCTTCGATGTTGCGGCCACCAGCGGCGCGTGTTCGCGGCCTGCCGTTGCCGGTACTGCCAGATCCGTTCGATTGCTTGCCGCCCGACCGGGATACTGCCTGCATTGCGTCTCCTGCCCAGTCCGGGCGCTTTCGCCGTTGCGTGCGTCGCATGCGCCGCGAGTTTCGGGCGCTCTTCCGGCTTATTTCGGGCGCTTTTCCGGCGTGCTTCCGGCGTGTTTCCCTTGCAGCAAGTGCGCCGCCGCGCCTTGTCCAATCGGACGATGCGCCGTGTCACGGGTCGCCGACACGCTATAATCGGCCGATCGTCGTCGGTGCCGCGCGGCTAACAGGCATGCGGCCCGATCCCGGCCTTTCGCAACACAGGTTCGGCGCGTGACGGCCGCTGTCTTCGCCGCCCTCCCCTGTGTCAGTCCGTCACCGAACACGTCCGAACCGCCAAGTGAACCCGCTACTCGATTCCCTTCAGTCCTATCCCTTCGAAAAGCTGCGCTTGCTCTTCAAGGACGCCACGCCGCCCGCTCATCTGCCGCACATCAGCTTCGGGATCGGCGAGCCGAAACACCCTACTCCCGAACTGATCAGGCAGGCCGTGGTCGACGCGCTTAGCGGCCTGGCGTCGTACCCGCTCACACTCGGCACGCCGGCGTTGCGCGAAGCAATCGCGAAATGGGTCACGACGCGTTACCACCTGCCGCCCGTCGATCCCGCCACCCAGGTGCTGCCCGTGTCGGGCTCGCGCGAGGCGCTGTTCGCGCTCGCGCAGACCGTGATCGACCCGAAGAAAACCGCGAACGGCGAACCTGCGATCGTACTCTGTCCTAACCCGTTCTACCAAATCTACGAAGGCGCGGCGCTGCTGGCGGGCGCCCAACCGTACTTCGCCAATAGCGACCCCAGGCGCAACTTCGCCTGCGACTATTCGGCCATTTCCGACGAAGTCTGGGCGCGCACGCAACTGCTGTACGTCTGCTCGCCCGGCAACCCGACGGGCGCCGTGCTGACACTCGACGACTGGCGGGAGCTGTTCGAGCTGTCGGACCGTCACGGCTTCGTGATCGCGTCGGACGAATGCTATTCAGAGATCTACTTCGACGAAGCGCGCCCGCCGCTCGGCGCACTGGAAGCGGCGCACAAGCTCGGCCGCGGCTTCGAGCGCCTCGTGATGCTGTCGAGCCTGTCGAAGCGCTCGAACGTGCCGGGCATGCGCTCGGGCTTCGTTGCAGGCGATGCCTCCATCCTCAAGCAGTTCCTGCTATACCGCACATATCATGGCGCGGCCTTGTCGACCGTCTTTCAGGCTGCGAGCATCGTGGCGTGGAGCGACGAAAAGCACGTGCGCGAAAACCGCGCGATGTACGTGCAGAAGTTCACCACTGTCACGCCCATGATCGCCGACGTGCTCGACGTCAAGCTGCCCGACGCCGCGTTCTACCTGTGGGCGAACGTTGCACGCACCGGGCTGTCGGATACCGAGTTCGCCCGCCGCCTGTACGCCGACTATAATGTGACGGTTCTGCCCGGCTCGTATCTCGCGCGCACCGCGCACGACACGAACCCAGGCCGCGATTTCGTCCGCCTCGCACTGGTTGCGGGCGTCGACGAGTGCACGCAGGGCGCGCGCCGCATCGTCGATTTTTGCCGTTCGCTCAAACGCTGAGCGCAAAAAGACATACGGCTTTCGCGCGAAGCGAGAAGCGGAGAAGCGCCGCCGCGGCGCTTCGCCCTCACCGCTTTCCGATTTCAAACTTTCCTTTCTCTTCAGACACCACCACCATGTCGCAACAACTTCAGCAGATCATCGATAACGCCTGGGACAACCGCGCCGGCCTGTCGCCGAAGGCCGCGCCCGCCGAAGTGCGCGAAGCCGTCGCGCATGCAATCGAGCAACTGGACAAGGGCGCGCTGCGCGTCGCGGAAAAGAAAGATGGCGACTGGGTCGTCAACCAGTGGCTGAAGAAGGCCGTGCTGCTGTCGTTCCGTCTGGAAGACAACGCGCCGATGCCGGCGGGCGGTTACTCCCAGTTCTTCGACAAGGTGCCGTCGAAGTTCGCCAACTACACGGCTGAGGACTTCGCCGCAGGCGGCTTTCGCGTCGTACCGCCCGCTATCGCGCGCCGCGGCTCGTACATCGCGAAGAACGTCGTGCTGATGCCGTCGTACACCAACATCGGCGCGTACGTCGACGAAGGCACGATGGTCGACACGTGGGCAACCGTCGGCTCGTGCGCCCAGATCGGCAAGAACGTGCACCTGTCGGGCGGCGTGGGCATCGGCGGCGTACTGGAGCCGCTGCAGGCGAACCCCGTCATCATCGAAGACAACTGCTTCATTGGCGCACGCTCGGAAGTGGTCGAAGGCGTGATTGTCGAAGAGAACTCGGTCATTTCGATGGGCGTGTACCTCGGCCAGAGCACGAAAATCTACGACCGCGAAACGGGCGAAGTCACGTACGGCCGCATTCCGGCGGGCTCGGTGGTGGTCGCGGGCAACCTGCCGTCGAAGGACGGCTCGCACAGCCTCTACTGCGCCGTGATCGTGAAGAAGGTGGACGCGAAGACGCGCGCGAAGGTCGGCCTGAACGAACTGCTGCGAGGCGACTGATGGCGAAGTCCGCGAAGACTGTCGTCTACGGCATTCCGAACTGCGACACCGTGAAGAAGGCGCGCGTATGGCTCGAAGAGCACGGCGTCGAGTTCGAGTTCCATGACTTCAAGAAGGCGGGCGTGTCGAATGCGCTGGTTCAGGACTGGCTGAAGGACGTGTCGCTCGAGCAGCTCATCAACAAGCGCGGCACGACCTGGCGCGGGCTGTCCGACGTGCACAAGGCCGAAGCGGATACGACGGCGGGCGCAATCGCGCTGATGATCCACAAGCCGTCGATCATCAAGCGGCCCGTCGTGGTCGTGAATGGCCGCGTGAAGACGCTGGGCTTTTCCGCCGAGCAATACGCGACGCTGTTCGGCTGAACGAACGCGGCACATCTGCACCACGTAGCGATGTTGTTGCCGGCCTTCCTGGGCCGGCATTTTTTCACCTGAGTTTGGAACTGAATCGATGTCCGGCACCCTTGCCCTTACCGAAGCCCTGATCGCGCGCGCGTCCGTCACGCCCGACGACCAGAACTGCCAGCGCCTGCTGATCGAGCGCCTGTCCGCGATCGGCTTCGAATGTGAAACGATCGAATCGAACGGCGTGACGAACCTGTGGGCCGTCAAGCGCGGCTCGGCGGGCAAGGACGGCAGGCTGCTCGCGTTCGCGGGCCACACCGACGTCGTGCCGACGGGCCCGCTCGAGCAATGGTCGTCCGCGCCGTTCGAGCCGACTCATCGCGACGGCAAGCTGTACGGCCGGGGCGCCGCCGACATGAAGGCGTCGATCGCCGGCTTCGTGGTGGCGAGCGAGGAATTCGTCGCCGCGCACCCGCAGCATCGCGGCTCGCTCGCGCTGCTCATTACGAGCGACGAGGAAGGTCCGGCCACGGACGGCACCGTGAAGGTCGTCGATGCGTTGCAGGCGCGCGGCGAGCGTCTGGACTATTGCGTGGTCGGCGAACCGACGTCGAGCGCGCGTTTCGGCGACATGGTGAAGAACGGACGGCGCGGTTCGATGTCCGGCAAGCTGACGGTTAAGGGTCTGCAAGGCCATATCGCCTACCCGCATCTCGCGAAAAACCCCGTGCATCTGCTGGCGCCCGCGCTCGCGGAACTGGTCGCCGAGCATTGGGACGAAGGCAACGAATATTTTCCGCCCACCACGTGGCAGGTGTCGAACCTGCACAGCGGCACGGGCGCGACCAACATCATTCCGGGCCATGCCGAAGTGATGTTCAACTTCCGCTTCTCGACGGCGAGCACGGTCGATGGGCTTCAAAGCCGCGTGCACCAGATCCTCGACAAGCACGGCCTCGACTACGATCTGACATGGACCGTCAGCGGCCTGCCCTTTCTCACGCCGCGCGGCGAGCTGTCGAATGCGCTCGAAACAGCGATCTTCGACGAAACGGGCATCACGACGGAGCTGTCGACAACGGGCGGCACGTCCGACGGCCGCTTCATCGCGCGCATCTGCAAGCAGGTGATCGAATTCGGCCCGTTGAATGCGAGCATCCACAAGATCGACGAACATATCGAAGTCGCACACATCGAGCCGCTCAAAAACGTCTACCGACGCGTGCTCGAACAACTGATCGCCTGACGGAGGGCCTCGACCATGACTCATCCGTTTTCCACGGTTCGCGATGTGCTGCGCTATGCCGTGTCGCGTTTCAACCAGGCCCGGCTGGCATTCGGCCACGGCTCGTCGAATGCCTATGACGAAGCCGCCTATCTCGTGCTGCATACGCTGCATCTGCCCATCGACCTGCTCGAACCGTTCCTCGATGCGCGTCTCACGTCCGAAGAAATCGATTCGGTGCTGAAGGTGGTCGAGCGGCGCGCGGCGGACCGCGTGCCCGCTGCCTACATCACGCAAGAAGCGTGGATGCACGGGTACCGCTTTCACGTGGACGAGCGCGTGATCGTGCCGCGTTCGTTCATCGGCGAATTGCTGCAGGACGGCCTGCAGCCCTATGTCGAAGACCCCGAACAGGTCAGCGCGGTGCTCGAACTGTGCACGGGCTCCGGCTGCCTCGCGATTCTCGCCGCGCACGCGTTCCCGAACGCCGACGTCGATGCCGTCGACCTGTCGTCCGCCGCGCTCGAAGTGGCGGCACAGAACGTTCACGAATACGCGCTCGAGGAGCGCATTGCGCTGTTCGAGGGCGATCTCTACGCGCCGCTGCCCGAGCGCCGCTACGACGTGATCATCACGAATCCGCCGTACGTCAACGCGGAATCGATGAAATCGCTGCCCGCCGAGTACAAGCACGAACCCGAAATGGCGCTCGCGGGCGGAGCGGACGGCATGGATATCGTGCGCCGCATCATCGCCGACGCGCGCAACTGGCTGACGGACGACGGCGTGCTGGTCGTGGAGATCGGCAATGAGCGCGCGCATGTCGAAGCGGCCTTCGGCGGCCTCGACCTCGTCTGGATGTCGACCAGCGCCGGCGACGACAACGTCTTCCTGATTCAGGCAAGCGACCTGCCCAGCAATTGACGCTGACGCCAGCGCGTCAGCGCATCAGTGCGTCAATGCGCCCGCCGCCGCATCGCACAACGCACGCCGCCCGTCCGGGCCGCGTGCGTTGTGTGCTTCTGGGCCGTGCAGTCTGCTTGCGGCAGCATCGAATCGCGCAACATGCCGGACGCGAGCTGGCGGCCCGCCGACCGCAAGGCAGACGCATTCGGTAAGATGAGCGCGACCGCGCCGCCTTAACCTGGCAGTCGAGCCGCCTTAACCTGGCAGTCGAATCCCGCACTCGACGAGTGCAGCCACGAAGTCAATCACGCGCAACGCGGCGTTCATCGCTCGCAAGCTTATGCAATTCGATCTGCTCCACGTCGGCACGCTCGTGTTTCTCGCCCATGCGCTGGGCGTGATCGCCGCATGTCATGCCATCCTGCATACCCGCACGTCGCAAGGGGCGATCGCGTGGGCGGTGTCGCTCGTCGCGATGCCTTATCTGACGCTGGTTCCGTATCTGTTTCTCGGCCGCAGCAAGTTCGCGGGCTACGCGGATGCGCGCCGCCTGGAAAACGAGACGCTGCGCACCCGCGCCCATCCGCCGGAATGGGACACCGAGGCGTCATCGCAAGGCCGTCCGACGGAAGAGCTCGGGCACAACTTCGTGCGCTCATTGACGCGCCTCGGAGGCATGCCGTTCCTTCCGGGCAACAGCGTGCGCACGCTCGTCGACGGCGAAGCAACCTTCGCGGCAATACTCGACGCGATCGAAAACGCCCGCAGCTATGTGATCGTGCAGTTCTTCATCGTGCGCGCCGACGCGCTCGGCGAGATGCTGAAGGACGCACTGCTCGCGAAGGCGGCGCTGGGCGTGCGCGTGTATGTGCTTTACGACAGCATCGGCAGCTTCGACCTGCCGCACCGCTACGTCGCGTCGCTGCTCGCGGGCGGCGTGCAGATGCATCCGTTCGCGACCAACCGCAAGTTCGTCAACCGTTTCCAGCTCAACTTCCGCAATCACCGCAAGATCGTCGTTGTGGACGGCGAGCGGGCGTTTGTCGGCGGTCACAACGTCGGCGTCGAGTATCTGGGTGGCAAGCCGCCCCTTTCGCCGTGGCGCGACACGCACATCGAAGTGCGCGGGCCGGCTGTCGCCAGCATCCAGTTCGTGTTCACGGAAGACTGGTACTGGGCGACGCAGGAACTGCCGCAGTTCGAGTCGCCGCCTGTCACGACGGGCGACGACATGCACTGCCTTGTCGTACCGACAGGCCCTGCGGACAAGCAGGAAACCTGCTCGCTCTTTTTCGTCGAGGCGATCAACGCGGCGCGCGAGCGCATCTGGATCACGACGCCGTACCTCGTGCCCGACGAGGCGGTATTCGCGGCGCTGCGGCTGGCGGCGCTGCGCGGCGTCGACGTCCGCATTCTGATTCCGAGTCGGCGCGATCATCGCGTGGTGTTCGAGGCGTCGAAGCTGTATGCGTACGACTCGATCCGCGCGGGCGTGCGAATCTTCCGCTACCGGCCGGGGTTTTTGCATCAGAAAGTGGTGCTGATCGACGACGTCGCCGCCGCTGTGGGCAGCGCGAATCTCGACAACCGGTCGTTTCGCCTGAACTTCGAGATCATGGTGCTGACAGTCGATCAAGGCTTCGCCGCCGAGGTCGAGCAGATGCTGCTACGCGACTTCGCTCAATCGTTCGAGATCGACCGCAGCGAATATCGCAGCGCGCCGGCGCTGCGGCGCGTCGTGATGCACGTGGCGCGGCTGTTTGCGCCGATCCTTTAATGCGCGGCTGTTTGCGCCGATCCCTTAACGCACGGCTGTTTGCGCCGATCCCTTAACGCACGGCTGTTTGCGCCGATCCCTTAACGCGCGGCTGTTTGCGCCGATCATCTGGTGCGCGGCCGTTCGCGCCAACCCTTTAACGCGCAGTTGTCCGCGCCATTTCCGTGGCACCCGCGGCACCGCACAGGCTTAAAGCAGCGCCTCGATGTCTCCCGTGATCGTTTCGGGCTTCGTGGTCGGCGCGTAGCGCTTGACCACCTTGCCGTTGCGATCGACGAGAAACTTCGTGAAGTTCCATTTGATCGCTTCGAGTCCGAGCACGCCAGGCGCCTCGTCTTTCAGAAACTTGAAGAGGGGATGCGCGTCCGAGCCGTTCACGTCGATCTTGTCGAACATCTGGAACGTCACGCCGTAGTTCTTTTCGCAAAACGCGCCGATCTGCGCGGCATCGCCGGGTTCCTGCTTGCCGAACTGGTTGCACGGAAAGCCCAGCACCTGCAGCCCGCGCGCCGCGTACTGCTCGTGCAACTTCTGCAAGCCTGCGTATTGCGGCGTGAAGCCGCATTCGCTCGCCGTGTTGACGATGAGCAGCACCTTGCCGTTGTAGCGGTCGAGACTGACGGGTTCGCCGCCCAGTTCGCGCGCCGAAAAGGAGTAAATCGAAGACTTGTCCGTTGCCATCTGCTGCCCTCCATGAATGTTGTTAGTCTACTGACGCCGACCGTGCGCGCCACCTGGCCGATCGGCCGATGCTGGGCGTGCGCCGCACAGTCTAAAATAGCGATTTTCCTCGAGCCGGCCCTGCTGTGATCCGCTTCAACCAGTTCAGTCTCGCGCGCGGCACGAAGCCGCTTTTCGAACAGACCACGTTCGCGCTCAATCCCGGCGAGAAAGCCGGCCTCGTGGGCGCGAACGGCGCGGGCAAATCGACCTTGTTCTCCGTGCTGCTCGGCGAACTGCACGCCGACGGCGGCGACTTCTCAATGCCGCCGTCGTGGCAGGTCGCGCACGTCGCGCAGGAGACACCCGCCGTCGACAAGACGGCGCTCGACTACACGCTGGACGGCGACGCCGCCTTGCGCGAGATCGAAGCGCGCATCGCGACGGCTTCGGCCGCGCACGACGGCGCCGCGGAAGCCGAAGCGCACGCCGCCTTCGCCGACGCCGACGGCTACACGGCGCCGGCGCGCGCCGAAGCGCTGCTGCTCGGCCTCGGCTTCACGCTCGACCAGACGCGCGCGAGCGTCGGCAGTTTTTCGGGCGGCTGGCGCATGCGCCTGAATCTCGCACAAGCGCTGATGTGCCGCTCAGATCTACTGCTGCTCGACGAACCGACCAATCACCTGGACCTCGACGCAATTGTCTGGCTCGAAGACTGGCTGCATCGATATCCCGGCACGCTGGTCGTGATCTCGCACGACCGCGAATTCCTCGATTCGGTGTGCAATGTTACGCTGCATCTCGAGAACCAGCAGATCAAGCGGTACGGCGGCAATTACTCGCAATTCGAGGTGCTGCGCGCGCAGCAGTTGGCGTTGCAGCAGAGCGCATACGAAAAGCAGCGCAAGACCATCGAGCATTTGCAGAGCTTCGTCGACCGCTTCAAGGCAAAAGCGACCAAGGCGCGCCAGGCACAGAGCCGCATGAAGGCGCTCGAAAGAATGGAACTGATCGCGCCCGCGCATATCGCGTCGCCGTTCACGTTCGAGTTCCGCGCGCCCGACTCGGCGCCGAATCCGATGATGGTGATGGAGGACGTGCGCTGCGGTTATCGCGCGGAAGACGGCGGCGAGATTCCTATCGTCGAGCGTGTCGCGTTGTCCATCCAGAACGGTCAGCGCATCGGTCTGCTGGGCGCCAACGGCCAGGGCAAGTCGACGCTCATCAAGACGCTGGCGGGCACATTGGAAGCCCTCGGCGGGCATGTGCGCCAGGGCAAGGGGCTGCAGATCGGCTACTTTGCCCAGCATCAGCTCGAAACGCTGCGGCCGGATGATTCCCCTCTGCAGCACCTGTCGCGCCTCGCGCCCGACACGCGCGAACAGGAACTGCGCGACTTCCTCGGCAGCTTCAACTTCTCGGGGGACATGGCGACGGCTGCCATCGCGCCCTTC
>BBSL01000487.1 GCA_001319865.1 Burkholderia sp. E7m39
TGTTGCTCGACGAGCCGACCAACCACCTCGACCTCGAAACGCGCCACGCATTGACGATGGCGCTTGCGCAGTTCGAAGGCACGCTGATTCTCGTGTCGCACGACCGGCATCTGCTGCGTGCGACCACGGACCAGTTTATGCTCGTCGCGAAGCACAGGCTGCAGCCGTTCGACGGCGATCTCGACGATTATCGCGACTGGCTGTTGCAGCACGCGGCTGAACAGCGCGCCGCGCTGAAAGCAGCCGATGCGCCGTCGTCCGGCGCGGGCGCCGATGCGTCGGTCAATCGCAAGGAACAGCGCCGACAGGAAGCGGAAACGCGCCAGAAGCTCGCGCATCTGAAGAAGCCGTTGCAGAACCGGATCGCAAAGATCGAAAAAGAAATGGACGCGCTGAATGCGGAAAAGGCAACGCTCGATACGTTCGTCGCCGATCCAGCCAGCTATGCGGCTGAGCAGAAAACAAAGCTGACGGAAGCGATCCGCCGTCAGGCAGATGTCAACGCACGCCTCGAAACGCTCGAAGCCGAATGGCTCGACGCGCATGAGGAACTCGAACAAATCGGCTAACGGCCCCTTCGCTTCTCGCGAAGGCACGAACACGGGAAACGAGGCCGCGCCAGCAATCGATGGAGGGCTGCGCATTGTCGTCTACTGCCGCACTGAAAGGCCTGCGCGTGCTCGATCTGACGCGCCTCTTACCCGGTCCCGTCGCGACGCTCCGGCTCGCGGAAATGGGTGCCGACGTGCTGAAGATCGAAGCGCCGGGCGCGGGCGACGCGACGCGCACGATGATGCAAAGCAGCGCCGACCGCGTGGCGGGCCGTCCTGGCGCGTTCTACCGGCTCGTCAATCGCGGCAAGCGCGAGACGCGGCTCGATCTGAAGTCGGAAGGCGGGCGCACGGTGCTGATGGCGCTCGCGCGCGAAGCTGACGTGCTCGTCGAAAGCTTCCGTCCGGGCGTGATGGAGCGGCTCAGTGTCGGCTATGACGTGCTGCGCGTGATCAACCCGAAACTCGTGTATTGCGCGATCTCGGGGTACGGCTCGGACGGCCATTATGCGCAAATGGCCGGACACGATCTGAACTACATCGGTTACGCCGGCGTGCTCGACCAGCTCGCCTCGCACGACGGCGCGCCCATCCTGCCCAATTTCCAGATTGCCGATCTGCTAGGCGGCGCGCTGTCGGCCGTGAACCAGATTCTTGCCGCCTTGTGGGCCGTCGCGCGAGGCGGCGATGGGCGTTTCGTCGATGTGTCGATGGCGCATTGCACGTATGCGCACAACGTCGTCGCGCAAGTCGCGCTGGCGAACGACGGCACGTCGCCCGTCGCCGGAAGCAGCCTGCTGAACGGCGGCGTGCCCTGCTACAACCTGTACCGCACGCTCGACGGACGATGGCTCGCCGTCGGCGCGCTCGAACTCAAATTCTGGGAAACGCTGTGCATGGCGCTCGAACGCCCTGAATGGGCGACGCGCCACTGGAGTCTGGGCCAGGCGATCGCCGGGCCGGACGCGGTGCAACTGATCAAGGACATGGCGAATCTGATCGCGACGCGCACGCTCGACGAGTGGGGCGCGCTGCTCGTGCCGCTCGATTGCTGCGTGTCGCCCGTGCTGACGGCGGCGGAAGCCGCGCAGCACCCCCTCTTCAACGAGGCCGCACGTGAGGCGCTGCTCGCGCAGCAAGCCGAAGGCCGCGAGCCGGCCTGATCCGCGTTCCGGACTCCCCGCCGCAGCTTTCAGTCAGCCCGGAAAGCTGCTTCACGCGCTTTAACGCCGCGGCAAGGTTTGCCGGGGCTCCCGCTCGTCGTCGATCAGGCGATGCTTGCGCCCCTCGACGTGATGGCGGATCGTTGCCCGTACCTCGTCGGCCGTCACGTTTTCCGCGACCACGCGCCGGGAAATCTGCCCCGCCGTATCGATCCACTCGATGATCCGGCAGCCGCCGCCCCACGGCCGTTCAATTGGCGGGGACACCCGGCAGCCGCGCAGATTCGACAGAAGCTCGCCCGAGGATTCATGAGACTGTTTCAAGACGTCTTCCTTTTCCACTCGTGACTTTGCATCTCACGAGGATAAGGAAAAGGAAAGTCCGTTAGGTTACAGCCACGGTTGAGATCTTTACAGCGGATTACGCCAGAAAGCCTTGCATCCCAGCACACTCCGCTGCGTTCTCAAAGGCACTATTCGAGCGTGCGAATGCGGTCGATGGCCTGCTCGATGCGCTCGACGGCGATCACCTGTAAACCGTCGATGGGCTGCTTTGGTGCGTTTGCCTTAGGAATCAACGCAATCGAGAAGCCCAGTTTCGCCGCTTCCTTCAGACGCTCCTGGCCGCGCGGCGACGGACGGATCTCGCCCGCCAGCCCCACCTCGCCGAACACGATCAGGCCCTTTGGCAGCGCCTTGTTGCGCATCGACGAGTGAATGGCGAGCAGCACGGCCAGATCGGCGGCAGGCTCGGTGATCTTCACGCCGCCTACCGCGTTCAGGAACACGTCCTGATCGAAACATGCGATGCCTGCGTGCCGGTGCAGCACGGCGAGCAGCATCGCGAGCCGGTTCTGTTCGAGGCCGACGGCGAGGCGCCGCGGATTGGGCACATTGGCCGTGTCGACGAGCGCCTGCACTTCGACGAGCAGCGGCCGTGTGCCTTCCTGCGTGACCAGCACGCACGAGCCGGGCACGATCTGCTCATGCTGCGACAGGAACAGCGCCGACGGATTCGCGACGCCGCGCAAACCGCGCTCCGTCATCGCGAACACGCCAAGCTCGTTGACGGCACCAAAGCGATTCTTGAACGCGCGCACGAGGCGGAACGACGAGTGTGTGTCGCCTTCGAAGTACAGCACGGTGTCGACGATGTGCTCGAGCACGCGCGGGCCAGCCAGATTGCCCTCTTTCGTCACGTGGCCGACCATGATGATGGCCGTGCCCGACTGCTTGGCGACGCGCGTCAATTGCGCCGCGCATTCGCGGACCTGCGCGACCGAGCCGGGCGCCGACGTCAACGCTTCGGAATAGATGGTCTGGATCGAGTCGATCACGGCGACGTCCGGCTTTTCGTCGGCGATCGTGGCCTGGATTTTCTCCAGTTGGATTTCGGCCAGCAGTTGCAGGTCGCTTGCCTGCGAGCCCGGTTCTAGCAGTGACAGCCGTTGCGCGCGCAACGCAATCTGCGCGGCCGATTCCTCGCCGCTGACATAGAGCGCGCGCCGCTCGCTGGCAATTTCCGCGAGCGACTGCAATAGCAGCGTCGATTTGCCGATGCCCGGATCACCGCCGATCAGCACCACGCCGCCCGCCACCAGCCCGCCGCCCAGCACGCGGTCGAATTCGCCGACGCCCGTCGAAAAACGCGGCACATCCGACGCTTCAATATCGGCGAGACGCTGCACCGGCTGGCTTTTCGCGAGCGCCTGGAAGCGATGCGCGGAAGGCGATTCCGCGACCGATTCGACGAGCGTGTTCCACGCATGACAGGACGGGCATTGGCCCTGCCACTTCGGCGCCTGCCCGCCGCATTCCGTGCAGGTGTACAACGTTTTCTGTTTAGCCAACTTGTTTTGTCACGCGTCGTTGTTCTTGATATGTCGCAAAGCCTTGTCGCCGCGGCTCACCCGGCTCACTCGGCGCGCACGGGCACGCGCGGCGCGACGGCGCACATCAGCTCGTAGCCGATCGTGCCGCAGGCCTGCGCGACGTCGTCGACGGGCAGTTGCGTGCCCCACAGCTCGACGCGCGTGCCGACATTGGCCTGCGGACACGGCGAGAGATCGACGGTGATCATGTCCATCGACACGCGCCCGACGATCCGCGTGCGAATGCCGTCGACGATCACGGGCGTGCCTTCCGGCGCCACGCGCGGATAGCCGTCCGCGTAGCCGCACGCGACGACGCCGATGCGCATTCCGGCACGCGCCGTGTAAATCGAGCCGTAGCCGATCGTGGCGCCTTCCGAGAGCGTCTGCACGGCGATCAGTTCAGACGAGAGCGTCATGGCCGGCTGCAGGCCCGTGTCCTTGATCGCGGCGCTCGCGCCGGACGGCGACGCGCCGTACAGCATCACGCCGGGGCGCACCCAGTCGAAGTGCGATTCCGGATACCAGAGCGTGGCCGCCGAATTGGCGAGGCTGCGCGCGCCCGCGATGCCCTGCGCGCCGCGCTCGAACGCTTCCATCTGATGAGTGATGCCGCGCTCGCTGTCAGCGTCCGAGAAATGGGTCATCAACGTGATCTGGCCGACGCCCTGACACGCCCGCGCGCGCTCCCACGCGGCGCGGAACTTGTCCGGCGCGTAACCGAGCCGGTTCATGCCGCTGTTCATTTTCAGCTGGATATTGACGGGTTTGGACAGCCGCGCCATTTCCAGCATGCGCAATTGCTCGTCCGAATGGAGCGCCGTGGTGAGACTATAGCGGTCGATCACGTCGATATCCGTCGGCCGGAAAAAGCCTTCGAGCAACAAAATCGGTCCGGCCCAGCCCAATTCACGCAACTTCACCGCTTCTTCGAGGTCGAGCAAACCGAAACCGTCGGTCGCGCGCAGGCCCGGAAACGCCCGCGCAAGCCCGTGGCCGTAGGCATTGGCCTTGACGACGGCCCAGATCTTGGACTTCGGCGCATAACGGCGGGCAACTGCGAGGTTATTGGCGAGGGCGGCGGTATGGATCGTGGCTGAGACTGGGCGCGGCATGGGATATTTTCGTAAAGACATTGTCGAATCAGTAGCTTACAGTGCGTTTGCAAGACACCGGACGCTGCTGTGACAATGCGATCAAGGATTCTGCTAGTCAGGATTCGACTATTTCGTGATATAAAGCCGTGCGCACAACCCATTTCGAACGGAATAAGCCCGGACGCACACCTTACGGCCGGGGCGGACAGGCCGCAGCGAGGAAAGCATCGCATCAGATGAAAAAAGGTTTTTACACCATCATGGCCGCGCAGTTTTTTTCCTCGCTGGCCGACAATGCGCTTCTGATCGCTGCTATTGCACTGCTGAAAGATCTTCACGCCCCGAACTGGATGACGCCGCTGCTCAAGCTGTTTTTTGTGCTGTCGTACGTCGTGCTCGCGGCTTTTGTCGGCGCCTTCGCGGACTCCCGTCCGAAGGGCCGCGTGATGTTCGTGACCAATACGATCAAGGTGGTCGGTTGCCTCGCGATGCTGTTCGGCGCCCATCCCCTGATTGCCTACGGCATCGTCGGTTTCGGCGCGGCGGCCTATTCGCCCGCCAAGTACGGCATTCTGACGGAACTGCTGCCGCCTGACCGGCTCGTCGCCGCGAACGGGTGGATCGAAGGCACCACCGTCGGCTCGATCATTCTCGGCACCGTGCTCGGCGGTGCGCTGATCAGCCCGCATATCGCGTCGCACATCATCAAGCACACGCCCCCGGCGATCCACACGCCTGCCGAGGCAGCCATGCTGATCATCATCCTGATCTACGCGATCGCCGCACTCTTCAACTTGCGCATTCCCGACACGGGCGCGCGCTATCCGCGCCAGGAACACGGCCCAATCAAGCTCATTACCGACTTCGCCGACTGCTTCGTCGTACTGTGGCGCGACAAGCTCGGACAAATTTCACTCGCTGTCACCACGCTGTTCTGGGGCGCGGGCGCGACGCTGCAGTTCATCGTGCTGAAATGGGCGGAGGTGTCGCTCGGCATGTCGCTGTCGGAGGGCGCGATCCTGCAGGCCGTGGTCGCCGTGGGTGTCGCGGCGGGCGCGATGATCGCGGCTGCCCGCGTGCCGCTGAAGAAGTCGCTGTCGGTGCTGCCCGTCGGCATCATCATGGGTATCGCCGTGATGTTGATGGCCTTTTATACGAAACATCTGTTTCCCTCGCACTGGGGCATCTATATCGGCAGGTTGCATATCCCCGGTTATCTGATCTTTGCCTATATCTTCTTGATGATAGTCGGCGCGCTGTCCGGTTTCTTCGTCGTGCCGATGAATGCGCTGCTGCAGCATCGCGGGCACGTGCTGCTGTCGGCGGGTCACTCGATCGCCGTGCAGAACTTCAACGAAAACCTCTCCGTGCTTGTGATGCTGTGCCTGTACGCAGTGCTGGTGTGGCTCGACGTGCCCGTCGCGATCGTGATCGTGCTGTTCGGCACCTTCGTGTGCGTGATGATGTGGCTCGTGATGCGACGCCATCAGGCGAACCAGCGCGCATTCGATTCCGTTTCGCTGATCGGCGAAGCGCGCCACTGACGCGCGCCGTTTCTTCTTCATCAATGGGCGCGCGAAGCGCCCTTTGCTTTTCAGGCTCTGCAGGCTCTCCCATGACCCGACCGATTCCCAACGTCCTGACGATCGCCGGCTCCGACTCCGGCGGCGGCGCCGGTATCCAGGCCGACCTGAAGGCTTTCTCGGCGCTCGGCGCGTACGGCGCAAGCGTGATCACCGCGCTCACCGCGCAGAACACGCGCGGCGTCACGGCGATCCACACGCCCGATCCCGGCTTCGTCACGGCGCAACTCGACGCCGTGTTCGACGACATCCGCATCGACGCCGTGAAAATCGGCATGCTGGCGAACGCGGATATCGTGCGCGCCGTCGCCGATGCGCTGCGCCGACATCGGCCGAAGCATGTCGTGCTCGATACCGTGATGATCTCGAAGAGCAACCATGCGCTGCTTGCGCCCGAAGCCGTCGATGCCCTGCGCAGCGAACTTTTGCCGCTCGCCGATCTGCTGACGCCCAACCTGCCCGAAGCGGCCGCGCTGCTGGGCACGTCGAGCGCCGCCGATGAAGCGCAGATGGTCGATCAGGGCGAAGCGCTGCGCAAGCTGGGCGCGCGCGCGGTGCTGATGAAAGGCGGCCATCTCGCCGCCGCCGACAGCCCCGACTGGCTGATCGAGGACAGCGGCTCGCTGCGCCTCGCCGCGCCGCGCGTGCCCGTGAAGAACACGCATGGGACGGGCTGCTCCCTGTCGTCGGCGATCGCGGCGCTGATTCCGCAACGCGACAGCCTGGCGAGCGCCGTGGCCGATGCCAAGGCGTGGCTGACGGGCGCCCTCGAACAAAGCGGCCGGCTGGACGTCGGTCATGGCGTCGGCCCCGTGCATCACTTTTATCAATGGTGGTGACGGTCCGCCCAGACTTGCGCCGATCCTAGGGCTGACGCGACGTCCGGTGCGTCGTCTGACGCGCGAATGCCTGCGCGCGCTCGGGCCAGTCGTCGGGCACGATGAAGCCGCGCGAGCGCTCGGCCCACTGTCCCGCGCGATGCTCGGCGAAGGCCGCGACCATCGTCGGCCCCGTTTGATGCGCGAGCTGCTGCGCGAGCGCATCCGCCGACACGAAACTCGCCGCGTGATGCGCATCGCGCAGACGCGGCGCGAGCCATTCGAGCCTCGGCAGCACGATCCACGCATCGGCATGATTGCCCGCAAACGACGGCCAGTCGGCGCGCGTCGACCACCAGCCGCGCGCATGGGCCGGATCGATTTCGACGGGATCACGCTCGTTCGCGCCGTTGCGATGAAAAGCCATCCTTTGACGAACATCTGCGCGTCCCACGGCCCGGCATGGCCAAGTGTCGCGAACTCTTCGCGCGCGCTCAGCCGCAACTGATGATCGAGCAGATGCGCGAGTTTCAGATCGAAGCGGTCCTGCAGATTCGGACCGACGTAACTCGCCAAGCCATTTCCGCCTGCATTGCCCGCCGCACTGCCCGCTGCACTGCCCGCTGCATCCGCGCGTTCATCGCGGCCGACGCCCGCGTGCAGATAGCATTTGACGGCCAGCTCCCAATGCAGCCGCCGGCCCCTGAGCGTTTCGACGAGAAAATCGCACTCGCCGAGCGTCACGCCCGCGCGCCGCAGCGCGACGTTGGCAGCGATGAGCCGCGCGGCGGGCCCCTGCTTCAGAAACCACGCGAGCAGGCATTCGGCATACCGGCCGAGCCGCGTCACATGCGCCGCCGCGACATGACGATGCAAAGGAGCAGGATCGGCGTCCTGTGCTTCGAGCCAGTCCAGCGCCGCGGCGGCTTCGTCGGGCGATTCGAACGGCTGCGCGAGCACGCCGAGCGGCGGTTGCGCGCGCAACAGATCGGGACTGAACAGCAGCCACGCGATGTCGCGCACGGCGGCATCGGTGAGCGCGTCGAGCCGGGCCGTCGGTGGCGCCTCGAATGAAGCCGTCGACCCGGCGTCGTCGATCATTTCGCCGTGTCCCCTTGCGCGTCCGCGCGGCGCCAGGTGTCGCGGGCAAGGCACAGGTCCTGCCACGACTTCGCCTTGTCGCCGAGGCTGCGCAGCAGATACGCGGGATGGTAGGTGACGATCACGGGCACGCCTTGGTATTCATGCACGCGCCCGCGCAGCGACGAAATGCTCGCTTCCGTTTTCAGCAGGCTCTGCGCGGCGAAGCGGCCAAGCGCGACGATCAGCTTCGGCTTCACGAGTGCGACCTGGCGCTGCAGGAACGGCTCGCAGCGCGCCACTTCGTCCGGCTCCGGATTGCGGTTGCCAGGCGGCCGGCACTTGATGACGTTGGCGATGTACACATTCGTGCCGCGCGCGAGATCGAGCGAGCGCAGCATGTTGTCGAGCAGCTTGCCCGCCTGGCCGACGAACGGCTCGCCCTGCCTGTCCTCGTTCTCGCCGGGCGCTTCGCCGATCAACATCCAGTCCGCCTCGCGATCGCCGACGCCGAACACCGTGTTGGTGCGCTTCTCGCACAAACGGCAGCGCTCGCAGCCGGAGACGCGCGCTTCGAGCGCGGGCCAGTCGAGCATGTCGATGCCCGGCTGCGCCGGGTCATCCGTTCGCGCTTCGGCTGGCGATGGCGGATCGGCGGGAAGATCGTCGAACCACGCGAAGTCGTCGTCGGCGAATGACGCCGAGGCGTCCGCGTCGGCGGGCCGTGGCGCTCTTTCGAGAGGCTCTTGGCGTGCTTCGGGCGGGGCGTCGGCGCGGCTGACGACGGGTTGGTCGCCGGCGCGCAGGCTGTCGTCGACGAATGACGCCGCGTTCGGCGCACCGGACGTTGCGGCTCGCGTCGCGCGCTGTGCGCCCCCTTCGTCCCTTTCCGTAGCCGACGTGGCTCGCGCCTCTGCGACAGCCAGATTGCGTTGCGCGTCAGCGTCGGCGTCAAGGTCAACGTTAAAGGGCGCATCGGCCGCTATCGCGCGAGGCGCAGCCTCATCGGCATCGGCGACGCTTTCCAGCGACGGCGAGCCCCGCGAATCATCGCCGCCGTGAGCCGTCCCGCGACGCACCCACATCGGCGCGAGGCCCAGTTCTTCCAGCGCGGACTCATGCAGCGCCATCGGCGCCCTCCTTTGCAAAACTGAAACGCATCACGATGGCATCCTCCCGGCTGCGATGACGCGCCGGATAGTAGTTCTTGCGCCGGCCAATCGAAGCAAAGCCAAAGCGCTCGTACAGCTTGATCGCGCGATGGTTCGACGGCCGCACTTCGAGCAGCATCCCCGCGAGCCTTTCGCTGCGCGTAATGCGCACGGCTTCGCGCAGCAGCGCAAGGCCCGCGCCCGCATGCTGCGCGACGGGCGCGACGCACAGGTTCAGCAGATGCATCTCGTCGACGACGGGCATCAGCACGCAATAGCCGATCAGCGTGCCCGTCACGTGCCGCAGACACACGCCGAAGTAACCGTTGCGCAGCGAATCCTCGAAATTGCCGCGGCTCCAGGGAAATTCGTAGGCGAGCTTTTCGACGGCGGCGACCTCGTCGAGATCGCCCTCTGTCATGGGGGACATGTAGCGGTCCGCCAGCAGCACGCCGCTCATCGTGTGCCCTCGTTGCGAGCGGCATGCGCCGCCTCGCCGCTTCCATCTGCGCTTCCATCCACGCGTCCGCCCGACGCCTGCCGCGCCGCCTTCGCCGCCATGCGCTCTTCCGTGGTCTGCGCAACCTTGTCGCGGATGTACTCGGGCGCGGCCTGATCGGCGGGCAGCGTGCGGCCCGCGCGGAATGCGCGCAGCGCGGCAAACGCGACGGGCAGCGCGTGCGGCACGGCTTCGTGATCGATCGCCTGCGCGGACGCGGCCGCCTTCAGACGTTCGCCGAACGCCGCCGCGGCATTGCCCGCCAGCGTGAAGGGCTGATCGGGCAACGCGAGCGCGTCGGGCGAACCGAGCGACGCAGCGTGCACCGTGCGCCACTCGCCCGCGCGCTCGTCCCACGCAAAGTCGGCCCAATAGACTTCGTCCATGCGTGCATCGAGCGCCGCGAGCACGCGCGCGGCCGACGGGTCGCGCAGCCGCGCACTCTCCGCGCAGGCGAGCAGCGTGCCGATGGGTACGACGGGGCAATCCAGCCCGAACGCGAGGCCCTGCGCCACGCCCGTCGCGGTGCGCAAGCCGGTGAACGAACCCGGCCCAGAACCGAACGCGATCGCGTCGCAGTCGGCGAGCGCAAGGCCCGCTTCGTCGAACAGTTCGCGAATGGCCGGCAAAAGCCGCGTGCTGGAGACCGCGCCCGTCGCTTCGTGGCGGGCCCAGACGCGCGGTGCGGGAAAAGACGCGTGCGCGTCGGCCGATGAGGCTGGATCGGCGGAATCGGCGGACAGCAAGGCGACCGAGCAGAATTCGGTCGAAGTATCGAGGGCAAGCAGCACGGTTTGGGTCATGACCGCTATTGTAATGCGCCACCTGCCGTCGCCGGATGCCAACGCGCGCGACACGAGGCGAGGTGCCCGCCCGCGTTTGGAAGGATCGCTCCAGCTTCGCGACACGTCCCGTTGCTATGATCGACGCCCTATCTCAAAACAAGCATGGAGGATCTGATGAGCGACGTGGACGGTCTCTTCTCGAAGGCCCAGGAAGACGTCAAGCAACTGCCGGAGCGTCCTGGCAACCTCACGCTGCTGCGCCTATACGCACTCTTCAAGCAGGCCACCGACGGCGACGTGCATGGTGACAAGCCGGGCTTCACCGATATCGTCGGCAAGTACAAGTACGACGCATGGGCCGCGCTGCAAGGCACCGCGCCGCAGACGGCCATGCAGCAGTACGTGGAGTTGGTCGAGTCGTTGAAAAACGGCACGACCGGGTGAGATCGGCCGGCGCTCGGCTGCATTCATTCTTCACACCAAAAGCAGCCGTTCATTCGGAAAACTCTTAACGGTGGCGCGGTGCAGCAAAAATCGATATAATTCTCGCTGCGCTTCACCGCTTTCGCCGGCTTCCGGCGCTCTGGCAGAAAAAGCGCCCGTAGCGTTTTGCTCCAATCCAGTTTAGAACCTGTCCCCTCCTGCATGGCCCCACGGGCCGCAAGTCCAGGCTGGCGGCAAGCCAATCCCGGCCTGTCGCATCCGATACAGCTTCTAACGAGAAACTCGCCTTCATTGCCGCGAGTTGCCCCCGTTTTTTTGATTTGCTCGCTGCTTCTTTGCTCGCTGAATCCGACGACTTGGGTATGCCGATTGGCGCCGACGTGTTTTTTCCCATGATTCAAGGATTCTCATGACTTCGAGCAATACCTCCAGCCCGTTGAACGCCATCGCCGATCAAGCTCTCGGTCTCGACACGCCGGAAACGGCTGTGCAAGCTCCCGAAGCCGAAGGCCCGACGTTCGCGTCGCTGGGTCTGTCGGCGGAGATCGTCTCGGCATTGACGGCCGCCGGCTACAAGGCGCCGACGCCCGTGCAGCAGCGCGCGATCCCGGCTGGCATCGCGGGCCGCGACCTGCTGGTGTCGAGCCCGACGGGTTCGGGCAAGACGGCAGCGTTCATGCTGCCCGCCATCGAGCGTTTCGCCCAGTTGCAAAAGACGCAGGCCAACCAGCCGCGCGAGCCGCGCACCGACAACGCCGGTGGCCGCGGCCGCCGTCCGATGCCCGTCGCGCGTCCGGGCCTGCTGGTCCTCACGCCGACCCGCGAACTCGCGATGCAGGTCACGACGGCCGCCTCGACATACGGCAAACACCTGAAGCGTCTGCGCACGGTCAGCATTCTCGGCGGCGTCGCGTACGGCCAGCAGTTGATGCTGCTCGCGAAAAACCCTGAAATTCTCGTCGCCACGCCGGGCCGTCTGCTCGATCACCTGGAGCGCGGCCGTATCGACCTGTCGCAACTGCAGATGCTCGTGCTCGACGAAGCCGACCGCATGCTCGACATGGGCTTCATCGACGACATCGAAACCATCGTCGCGGCCACGCCCGCGACGCGCCAGACGATGCTGTTCTCGGCGACGCTCGACGGCAAGATCGGCTCGCTGACGGGCCGTCTGCTGAAAGACCCCGAGCGTATCGAGATTTCGCAAAAGATCGAGTCGCGCGCCAACATCGCGCAGAGCGTGCACTACGTGGACGACCGCGATCACAAGGATCGTCTGCTCGACCATCTGCTGCGCGACACGAGCCTCGACCAGGCCATCGTGTTCACGGCGACCAAGAGCGACGCCGACATACTTGCCGGCCGTCTCGCTGACGCGGGCTTCGAATCGGCCGCGCTGCACGGCGACCTGCCGCAGGGCGCGCGCAATCGCACGATCCGCGCGCTGCGCGAGCGCCGCGTGCGCGTGCTGGTGGCCACCGACGTCGCAGCACGCGGCATCGACATCCCCGGCATCACGCACGTGTTCAACTACGACCTGCCGAAGTTCGCCGAAGACTACGTGCACCGCATCGGCCGCACGGGCCGCGCGGGCCGCTCGGGTGTCGCGGTGAGCCTCGT
>BBSL01000488.1 GCA_001319865.1 Burkholderia sp. E7m39
CCGAACAGGCGCGCTCAAGCGCATCGAGCGCTTCGTGCGTTCGCCGCTGCCCGTCAACGTCGTCGCCGGCTTCGAGCCGCGCAAGGCGCCGCCCGCGAACGGTCGCGGCGGCTTCGGCGGCCGTGGCCGTCCGGGCGGTGGCAATGGCGGCCGACGCTTCGGCAGCGGCGGCGGCAAGCCGGGTTACGGCAACGGCGGCGGCTACGGCGCGCGTGACGGCAATCGCGGCGGCTATGGCGCGCGCGAAGGCGGCAATGGCGGCGGCCGTAGCTGGGGCGACAAGCCCGCCGGCGGCAACCGTGAAGGCGGCTTCGGCGCTTCGCGCGACGGAGGCGGCTATCGCGGCGAAGGCTATCGCGGCAACCGCGAAGGCGGCTTCTCGCGCGAAGGCGGTTACGCGGCACGTCGCAACGACGGTCCGCGCAACACGCGCCGCGGCGACTAAATCGCCTGCGTTCGCACTCGCGGAACCTGCTCATGCACGGCCCCCGGCCGTCAGCAACGCAGAACCGGCGCTTCGGCGCCGGTTTTTTTTCGTCTCCGCGAATATTCCACAATGCGAAAAAATTTTTTGCGTCGTAAAAAATCGTGCTGCGTGGCACAAGACGGCCGGTTGCGAGATGGAAAATTTCATTTCTTATTGTGAAACACACATCGCAACGTATTGAATCTTAAAGAATAAAAATCTCGCGAAAAGACGTGGGCGCGGCTGTTGCGCCTCCGGCCTTTTGCCTAGACTCTTATATAAGAGTTCGCGAAACGAAACGCCTCCGGCAACCCGCTTCGCGAAGTCACCAGACCTACGAACCCTCTTAAGGCAAAAGGAGCACACCATGTCGCGCAACGAACAGGCAAAGCAGCTTCAACAACAATGGGAAACGGACAGCCGCTGGAAGGGCATCAAGCGCGGCTTCACGGCGGAAGACGTCGTGCGTCTGCGCGGCTCGATCCAGCCCGAGCACACGCTCGCCCGCCGCGGCGCTGAAAGGCTGTGGCAAGCCATGCACGACGAGCCGTTCGTCAACGCGCTTGGCGCGCTGACGGGCAACCAGGCGATGCAGCAGGTCAAGGCCGGGCTGAAGGCTATTTATCTGTCGGGCTGGCAGGTCGCGGGCGACGCCAACGTGGCGGGCGAAATGTATCCGGACCAGTCGCTGTATCCCGCCAACTCGGTGCCGCTCGTCGTCAAGCGCATCAACAACACGCTGACGCGCGCCGACCAGATCCAGTGGTCGGAAGGCAAGAATCCGGGCGACGAGGGCTACATCGACTACTTCGCGCCGATCGTGGCCGACGCGGAAGCCGGTTTCGGCGGCGTGCTGAACGCGTTCGAACTGATGAAGGCGATGATCGAAGCGGGCGCGGCAGGCGTGCACTTCGAGGACCAGCTGGCTTCCGTGAAGAAGTGTGGCCACATGGGCGGCAAGGTGCTCGTGCCGACGCGCGAAAACGTCGCGAAGCTGACGGCCGCGCGTCTCGCCGCCGACGTCTGCGGCGTGCCGACTGTGCTGATCGCGCGTACCGACGCAGAAGCCGCCGACCTGATCACGTCGGATGTCGATGACAACGACAAGCCGTTCCTGACGGGCGAGCGTACGGTCGAAGGCTTCTTCCGCACGAAGCCGGGCCTCGAACAGGCTGTGTCGCGCGGTCTCGCGTACGCGCCGTATGCCGATCTGATCTGGTGCGAGACGGGCAAGCCGGACCTCGAGTACGCGAAGAAATTCGCCGAGGCGATTCACAAGGAATTCCCGGGCAAGATGCTGTCGTACAACTGCTCGCCGTCGTTCAACTGGAAGAAGAATCTCGACGACGCGACGATCGCGAAGTTCCAGAAGGAACTCGGCGCGATGGGCTACAAGTTCCAGTTCATCACGCTCGCAGGCTTCCACGCGCTGAACTACTCGATGTTCAACCTCGCGCACGGCTACGCGCGCCAGCAGATGAGCGCGTTCGTCGAACTGCAGCAGGCCGAATTCGCCGCCGCCGAGCGGGGTTTCACGGCCGTGAAGCATCAGCGCGAAGTCGGCACGGGCTATTTCGACGCCGTCACGCAGACGGTCGAGCGCGAAGCGTCGACGACGGCACTGCACGGCTCGACGGAAGACGAGCAGTTCTTCGACAACAAGAAGGTCGCCTGAACCGTCTGACGTCATCCGACGTCGGCGGATTCAACGGCCGGAAGATGCGCGCCGCTTCTCACCGCGTCTTCGCATCGCTTCTCGCATCGCTTCTCGCATTGCTTCCTGCACGCAGCAGCGTGAAGAACGGCCCTGTAGAGGGCCGTTCTTCACATCTTCCACGGAGGAAGTCCGGGCGGCAGCCCCATGCCGCCGGACTTGCTTAGGGCGATTGCGCGCGAAGTCTCCGAACAGGATCGAGACAGTCAGCTACGTCGCACAGCTGTCGCTGCGAATCCGCGTGCCGACCAGACGCTGGCGTGAGCTTTTATCTGCACGCGTGGACACGCGTCGCTTGCGTTCGGAACCGGCGTAACGTCAACGTCCGGCGGACGCAACGCCCCTATCGATAGACGATCACCGGAATTTTGGTATGTGTGAGCACGCGCTGCGTCTCGCTGCCGATCAGCAGACTGCCGAGTCCGCGCCGCCCATGCGACGCCATGAAGATCACGTCGCAGCCGCCCTGCTCAGCGGCTTCGATAATGCCGAGATACGGCGACGGATGCACGCTCGTCTGACTCGTGCACTGGACACCCGCGCCGCGCGCCGCCTCCTCCACTTCCTGCAGATGCTGGCGGGCCTCTCGCTCGCTGCGGTCCTGAAAGTCGACGGGCGGCTCGATCACGACTTCCGAAAACGGCGAGTACGGATACTGCGGCAGGCACGCATACGCGGTGACGCGCGCGCCGACGGCCTGAGCAAGGTCGATCGCGCCGTCGATGGCCTTCTTCGACAGGTCCGAACCATCGGTCGGAACGAGGATGTGCTTGAACATGATGCCCTCCGTCGTCGACTGCAGGTGTGGAATGCGCGTGCCTGCCGTCCTGTGCCCCATGCCTTTCCAGGCGGGACGACACCTGAGCCTCTGCACGCGCAACCGCCTGCGCCGCAGCGGTCGAGAAGCCGCGCGGCGGGCTGTCAGAACGATTGTAGTGCGCCGAAATGTCGTGCAAGCGGCGCGTGCGGGCATGTCCGCATATCGGAAACCCGCGCGCAGTCCGACACGCAGCGTGCGGCCAGGCAGCCGCTGCCGTCAGACCCAGTAGGCCGGATTGCCGTATGTATGCTTCAGAAAGTCGAGGAACAGACGCACGCGCAACGGCAAATGACGCCGCTGCGGAAACACCGCGTGAATTCCGATGGGCGGCGCGGCGTACGCATCCAGCACGCTCACGAGGCGCCCCGCCGCGATGTCCGTGCCGACTTCCCACCACGAACGCCACGCGAGCCCGTGCCCTTCGAGGCACCACTCGTGCAGCACCGCGCCGTCCGAGCACTCCATCGTGCCCGATACCTTGATCGTGACGACCTTGTCGCCCTGCTGGAACACCCAGCCGCGCTGCTGGTTCGCGCTCCCGCCGAGCGCGAGGCAATTGTGGTGCGCGAGATCGGCGAGCGTCTGCGGCGCCGCGCGACGCGCAAGGTAAGCCGGCGATGCCACGCACACGCGTTTGTTCTCACCCAGTTTCAGCGAGACAAGCGACGAATCAGGCAATTCTCCAAGCCGAACGGCGCAGTCGAATCCTTCATTGACGAGATCCACCATGCGATCGGACAGATCGAGCGAAATCGACACGTCCGGATGTGCGAGCGCGAACACGGGCACGAGCGGCGCGACGTGCCTGCGTCCAAAGCCGGCGGGCGCGGACACGCGCAGGTGGCCGCTCGCCTTCACGCCGCCCGCGGAGACGCTGGCCTCGGCGTTCTGCATGTCGTGAATGATGCGCTGACAGTCCTCGAGAAACGCCGAGCCTTCGTAGGTCAGCGTGATGCGGCGCGTGGTGCGCACCAGCAGCTTGACGCCAAGGCGCTCCTCGAGCGCGTCGATGCGGCGTCCGATGATCGCGGGCGCGACGCCCTCGGCCTGGGCTGCCGCCGACAGGCTGCCGCGCGCGGCGACAGTCACGAAAGTCTCGATCTGCTTGAAGCGGTCCATCTGCGAAGGGTGGCGCGCAATGATCGCGCACGAATTAGACGATTCGCGTCAGATTAGGGTGATGAAAGTAAAAGATCAAGTGATCGTTAGACTCTTTTTTAGTACCAACCGTCACGAATAGAATCAATCCCGACCTCTGAAGGAGCGCAAGGCAATGTCGGCCACAACGACACTCTTCCCCAAAGCAGTGATCTTCGACGCGTATGGCACGTTGTTCGACGTCCATTCCGTCGTCGCTGCCGCGGAGCAGATGTTCCCAGGCCACGGCGATGCCCTTTCGCAGTTGTGGCGGCAAAAAACAGATCGAATACGCGCAGTTGCGCACGGCCTCCGATCCCGCCGGCGCGCGCTATCAGCCGTTCTGGAACATCACGCTCGACGCGCTGCGCTTCGCCGCGCGCAAGCTCGGCCTCGCGCTGAACGCAGCCGGCGAAAAACGCCTGATGGACGAATACGCGTGCCTGTCCGCATTCCCCGATGTGCTGCCTGCATTGCGCCAGTTGCGCGCTATTCGCGGTGGATCGGGCGGTACGTCAGGCGATGCGCGCATCGGTCTCGCGATTCTCTCGAACGGCAATCCGCAAATGCTCGACATTGCTGTCAAGAGCGCAGGGATGTCGGGGATGTTCGATCACGTGCTGTCCGTCGATGCCGTGCGCGCGTTCAAGCCCGCGCCCGCCAGCTACGCGCTCGGCACCGGGGCGTTCGGCGCGGCGCCCCGCGAGATCGTTTTCGTGTCGTCCAACGGCTGGGACGCGTGCGGTGCGAACTGGTTCGGCTACACCGTGTTCTGGCTCAACCGTCAAGGCGTACCCGCCGAGGAGCTGGGCGTTACGGCGCACGGCACAGGTCGCAGCATGAGCGACCTGATCGCCTTTATCGCCAACCACATCGACAACCACACTTCGCCCGCAAAGACCGCAAGGAAAGCGGGCAAACACGAACACCGATAGCGCACGCGATACCGATTAACCCCGCAGCGCCACAGCCCTGGTGCGTGCGGACCTGGCGCCCGATGCGCAATGGATCAGGACGGCGCCTTGCAACTGCATCAACACGCAACTTTGAAACTGACCGACCAAGGAGAAATCATGGCGAATACGTTGTCGCTTCCACAGGGCATGACCATCACCGGCGAGAGCCGGCCCGGCTTCGAGGCCATTCTGACGCCGCAGGCGCTGGAACTCGTCGCGAGCCTGCATCGCACGTTCGAGCCGCGTCGCCAGGCACTGCTCAAGGCGCGCGCCGAGCGCGCCAGGCGTCTGGATGCCGGCGAGCGCCCCGATTTTCTCGAAGAAACGAAGAGTATCCGGGAAGGCGACTGGACGATCGCGCCACTGCCGCTAGATCTTCAATGCCGGCGCGTCGAAATCACGGGCCCCGTCGAGCGCAAGATGGTCATCAACGCGCTGAACTCGGGCGCGGACGCGTACATGACGGACTTCGAGGATTCAAATGCGCCGAGTTGGGCGAACCAGATCACCGGCCACATCAATCTGAAGGAAGCCGTGCGCCGCACGATCTCGCTGGAGCAGAAAGGCAAGTCGTACCGTCTCAACGACAAGATCGCGACGCTGATCGTGCGTCCGCGCGGTTGGCATCTGGACGAGAAGCACGTGAAGGTGGACGGACAACGCGTGTCGGGCGGCATCTTCGACTTTGCGCTGTTCCTGCATCACAACGCGAAGGAACAGCTGTCGCGCAACACGGGACCGTACTTCTATCTGCCGAAGATGGAAAGCCATCTGGAAGCGCGGCTGTGGAACGACATCTTCATCGCGGCGCAAGAAGCAGTCGGCGTGCCGCGCGGTACGATTCGCGCGACGGTGCTGATCGAAACGATCCTGGCCGCGTTCGAAATGGATGAGATTCTGTACGAACTTCGTGAGCACAGCTCAGGACTGAACGCCGGACGTTGGGACTACATCTTCTCCGCCATCAAGAAGTTCAAGAACGACAAGGACTTCTGCCTCGCGGATCGCTCGCAGATCACGATGACGGTGCCGTTCATGCGCGCGTACGCGCTGCAACTGCTGAAGACGTGCCACCGGCGCAACGCGCCTGCCATCGGCGGCATGAGCGCGCTGATCCCGATCAAGAACGATGCGGCCGCAAACGACAAGGCGATGGCGGGCGTGCGCTCGGACAAGGCGCGCGACGCGACGGACGGCTACGACGGCGGCTGGGTCGCGCATCCAGGCCTCGTGCCCATCGCGATGGAAGAATTCATCAAGGTGCTCGGGGACAAACCGAACCAGATCGGCAAGCAACGCGACGACGTGCAGGTGACGAGCAAGGATCTGCTCGACTTCCGGCCGGAAGCGCCCATTACGGAAGCGGGCTTGCGCAACAACATCAACGTCGGCATTCACTACCTTGGCTCGTGGCTGGTGGGAAATGGCTGTGTGCCGATCCACAATCTGATGGAAGACGCGGCGACGGCGGAAATTTCGCGCTCGCAAGTCTGGCAGTGGATTCGCTCGCCGAAGGGCAAGCTCGACGACGGCCGCAAGGTGACGGCCGAACTCGTGCGCGAACTGTCGGCGCAGGAGCTCGACAAGGTGAAGGCCGCGATCACGGGCGACACGAAGCCATACGATCGCGCCGCGCAGATCTTCAGCGACATGTCGACGGCGCAGAATTTCACCGAATTCCTGACGCTGCCGCTTTACGAAGAACTTTGACGCTGAACAGTGCGAGGACAGGCGCGCCAGCCTGGATGCCTAAGCCGCGACGCGACCGCGTGCGGCGTGGCTGGATCTGCCGGATTCGCGCTCGATCTGTCGCGGTAGCGTAATGGTTGACCGACCGGGGTGGCCTGGCGGGCGTCATGCCCGCTGGGCCATTCTTTTTCCTTGCTGCGCGCGTTCTTTACAGGTGCCGACGGAGGAATGTGGCGCTGAATATAGCGCCGCATGTCGTGTCCCAAGCGAGCCGTCAGGGTCCGTTCGTGCGCCGATGCGCGACCCAATCGCCGCCGCGAATCTCGGGCAAGCCGGTGACGGCGTCGGACTGGACGGGATAGTAACGGCACATCACGGGCGTACCTTCGACTTCGACGATCACTTCGCGCGGCATGAACAATCCTTCGACGCCCGGATAGACCTGTTCGATCTCGTCGAGTACGGCAACGAGTTCGTCGTCGATTTCGTAGACGTCGCCTCGCACGTGAACCCCCGCTTCGTCTGGCACGAAGCCCGGATAGGCGCCGAAATCGAACAGCCGGCCGCGCAGGGTGGCTGCGCCGATCAGCGTCGGTGCCGCGATGTCGTTGCGCGCCGCCGCGGCGCCGATGTCGTTGATTTCGCCCGCACGCAAAGTGCCGTACACAAACACGTTCTGCATCAGTCCACTACCCTCCGTTCACACAGATCTCAATCGCTGCGCGAGGCTTCACAGAAGCGACGCGCTCGCCACCAGGATACCGTCGACATCCGCATACAGCCATTCGCCCGGACGCACGATCGTACCGGCCAAATGCACCGGCACGTCACGCTCTCCGCCGCCGCGCTTCTGGCTGCGCTGCGGATGCGGCGCAAGCGCGACGATGCCGAGATTGCACTCGTTCAATTCCAGCGTGTCGCGCACGCAGCCGAACACGACGATCCCAGCCCAGCCGTTCTTTTCACCGAGCTTGCCGAGATTGCCGCCGACCAGCGCGCAGCGCAGACTGCCGCCGCCGTCGATCACCAGCACGCGGCCCGCGCCTTTTTCTTCGAGCGTGGCGCGCACTAGCGTGTTGTCTTCGAACACCTTGAGCGTGACGGCTTCGCCGCCAAAGCACGAGGCGCGGCCAAAGCGGCTGAACACGGGCTCGAGCACGCGCAACGTGCCCGCTGCCAACTGGTCTTCGTGGGCGTCGCACAGGTCTGCGGTTGCGAAATTCATCGACGTCTCCCGGTGAAACGAATCCGGTGCATTATGCCGCGCCATTTTCGGGATGTCGCATCGTCCGATCGGCCAATGGGCGGACGATGCGCACAACCCTACAATGACAAACGTCACGTGGCCGATTGTCGGCTGCTTACTTTCGTTCTGACATGACCGAAGCTGCCCGCTCCACGCTCGCGCCACCGGCGCCGGCCGAATTGTCCACGCGCGTCGATTTCGCCGACATTCCGCCGGAGTTCGCGCCCACGCCGACGCATCCCATCCGTGTGCGCTCCCGGCCCATGCCCGCTGGCGTTCGAATCGCGCGGCACACGCACGCGTGGGCGCAGGTGGCGTACGCGTCGCGTGGCGTGCTGCGCGTCGGCACGTTCGGCACCACGTGGATGGTGCCGCCGTCGCGCGCGATATGGGTGCCGCCGTATGTGCTGCACGAAGTCGTGATCGTCGAAGAAGCTTTCCTGCGCACGCTCTACATCAATGAGGCGGCCGTGCCGGCAGGACTGGACGCGTGCAGGGTCGTCGAGGTGTCGGGGCTGTTGCGCGAAGTCATTGCAGCGCTCGACACGCCAGGTCTGCCAACCGAGCGCGAGCGGCTCTTGGGCGCGCTGGCGCTCGACGAAATCACGCGCTCGCAGCCCCTGCCGCTATCCGTGCCGATGCCGACAGAAAAGCGCCTGCGCGCGTTGTGCGAAGCCGTGCTGGCCGATCCCGCCAACGCCGACTCACTGGAGCAATCGGCCTCGACGATCGGCGCCAGCACGCGCACCATCGCGCGACTCTTCCGGCAAGAACTCGGTGTCAGCTTTTCGCAATGGCGTCAGCAAGCGCTGCTCGCTCGGGCAATCCCGCTGCTTAGCCAGGGGCGGCCGTTATCGCACGTGGCGCGTGAGTTGGGCTACAAGAGCCAGAGCGCATTCTCGGCGATGTTCCGGCGCGCGTTCGGAGAAAGTCCACGGGCATTCATGGTGCGTGGCGCGGAGCACCGGCGTGGTGAGCGGGAGCGCGATGAGGAAGAGGACAGTTCGATGTGACGGGAGCGCGGCTGCAGCGGCTCTCCACATGAACCGCGCCGAAGATCGGTGCGGCCGCCCGCAACGTGCTCAAACGCGCCGCGCCATATGGCGGATCGAACCCAGCTGCGCGAGCCGCGGGCCTGCGAGCCGATAACCCATCCGTTGATAGAGCCGTGCGGCGGGATTGTCGACGAATACGCGCAACTGCAATTCCGCCAGCCCGCGCGCCCGCGCCCAGCGGTGAGAAATATTCAGCAGATACGTGCCCGCGCCGCGCCGCCGATGCCCCTCCGCAATCTGCACGTCGCGGATATGCAGCGAGTCGCCCTCTTCCGTGATGCGCAGCACGCCGATCCGTTCGCCATCCACCTCGAGGATGAAATTTTCAGACTCGCGCCAGCTCGCAAGAAACAGATCGCTGCGCCACACGAGGTGGTGCCGGCGATAGTACCCGCCCATGTTGTTGCGCGTCAGCGCCTCGGCGAACTGGAAGTCGTCCATGCTGGCCTTGCGCAAATGGAAGGGAGATGGAGCGTCGGTCGGGTCGAGCATCGCACGGGGACGGAAGAGTCGATCCGCTCAACGTTAAGTCACGTCGATCGCGGTGGCAATGGCTGTTTGCCCCACAACGATATTTGCCGGCGTTGCTTGTGCCGTTGCGCGCGGTGTCGGCGAAT
Organism: Burkholderia sp. E7m39; assembly: GCA_001319865.1. Classification (GTDB taxonomy): domain Bacteria; phylum Pseudomonadota; class Gammaproteobacteria; order Burkholderiales; family Burkholderiaceae; genus Paraburkholderia; species Paraburkholderia bengalensis. The sequence goes on from BBSL01000488.1 coordinate 9,701, forward strand.
CTCAGCGATGCGCAGATTCGGAGCGAAAAAAATAAAAGCCCGCTGACAATTCAGCGGGCTTCTTGTTTTGGCGGAGCGGACGGGACTCGAACCCGCGACCCCCGGCGTGACAGGCCGGTATTCTAACCGACTGAACTACCG
>BBSL01000489.1 GCA_001319865.1 Burkholderia sp. E7m39
TGCGCCGCGGCGAGGCGCGCCTGTCCGTCCCGGCGCCTTCAATGGCGCCCGTGGAGGATTTCCTCAACCGGCGTCGCCGTGGGCTCCGTTTGCATTATGATGTGCGCGCGCTGCCAACCGGCTCTGTGCAGCGCGCGTCGATCGCCGCAGGCGATCGCCTTTGCAAGACACGCGGCGCGACGCTTCCGGATGAACGTCGGTGCCGTCGCTGGAGAATTCGTTGAAACCGTCATCGCCACGCCTGTCCCGCCGTACGTTTTCGATCGCGGCGGCTTCCGCTGTCCTCTCCGCTTGCGCGTCGACGGGCGGCAAGCCTGAGAACGTCGCGCCGACGCCCAGCACCGCGTCGATTCCGCCCGCGCCGCCCGCCATCAAGCCGCAGCGCCCGCTGCGCATCGGCCTTGCGCTAGGCGGCGGCGCCGCGCGCGGCTTTGCGCATATCGGCGTAATCAAGGCGCTGGAGGCACGCAATATCCAGGTCGACCTGGTATGCGGCACGAGCGCCGGCTCAGTGGTCGGCGCGCTGTATGCGTCGGGATTGAACGGATTCGCGCTCAACAAGCTCGCGCTGACGATGGACGAAGCATCGATCAGCGACTGGGCCATGCCGTTTCGCACGCGCGGCCTTTTGCAAGGCGTCGCATTGCAGAATTATCTCAACAAGACGCTCGACAATCGGCCGATCGAAAAGATGACGAGGCCGCTCGGCGTCGTCGCAACGGATCTGAAAACGGGCCAGCCGATCCTGTTCCAGCGCGGCAACACGGGCATTGCGGTGCGCGCGTCGTCGAGCGTGCCTTCCGTGTTCGAACCGGTGAAAATCGGCGGACACGAGTATGTCGACGGCGGCCTCGTCAGCCCGGTGCCTGCCTCGTTCGCGCGCAAGATGGGCGCGGACTTCGTGATCGCCGTCGATATTTCCGCGCGCCCCGAGACCGCCGTGACCGAAAGCTCATTCGACGTGCTGATGCAAACTTTCACGATCATGGGTCAGACGATCAAGGCGTATGAACTCGACAAATACGCTGACGTTGTGATTCGTCCGAATCTGAATGCAATGAGCGGTACCGACTTCGGACAGCGCAACGCGGCGATCCTGGCGGGCGAAGAAGCGGCAGCGCGCATCGCGCCGGAACTGCTGCGCAAGCTCGCCGCCGCGCGCGCCACCGTCTGACTCTCATGGCTCCAGTTGCGGTGTGAAACCGTCGCGCGCGCGAGAATCAAGCGCGGCAAATCAAGCGCGATAAAGCAAAAGGCCCGCTTCGTCTGAAGCGGGCCTTTGATTTCAAACCGTTCGACGGTCGATCGTCCTAGTTGCTGCCACCGATCGTCGCGCTGACGCGCTGACGCAGCTCCTGCTGCTGCGGCACCGTCGACTCGATACGGCGCGCACCCGTGAACCGCTTTTCCCAATAACCGTCGTCCATGTCGTCGACACGGATCGTGCTGCCCGTTGACGGCGAATGCACGAACTTGTTGTCGCCGATATAGATGCCAACGTGCGAGAACGTGCGGCGCATGGTATTGAAGAAGACGAGATCGCCCGGCTTCAGGTCCGACACGCGAACCTTCTCGCCGACACGGCTCATTTCTTCCGCGCGGCGCGGCAACGCCATACCGAGCGTGTCCTGGAACACGTAGCGGACGAAGCCGCTGCAATCGAGGCCGGAATCCGGCGTATCACCACCCCAACGGTACCGCACGCCGATCATGTTCAGCGCGCCGACGACGACGTCGCCCGCCTTGCCGGCCATGCCTGACAAAAACGAACGGGCGCCGCTCTCGGAATTAGAGGCAGCGCTTGTGCTGGCTTGTGTGGTGGAGGACACAGAGTTCGACCCGGAAGAGGTCGAAAATGAGGCATTCTGGTTAAAGCTGCTTACTTCATCGGCGAAAGCGCCGGGAGCTGCGGCCATCAGTACGCCAATGAACATCCCGGCGACGACGCGCGTGCAAGCCTGGGTTAGATTTCGGTGCTGCATTGGTCTGGTGGTTGGTCTTGGTTATCGCAGTGGCTGCGGTAGTTTTTGCCTGTAAATCAACAGGCTACGAAAAGTTTGGTCGATACTAGCCAGTAAGTATTCCATTGTCAAAACAAATAGAAAAATTCAATGGCGCGCCGCACCCAATTGGTGAATGTCAAGTCGCGAAGGCGGCTTTCAATAGCTTTCGAGTGTAAGGATGCGCGGGTTCGCCGAACACGTTCCCGACCTCCCCCGTCTCCACGATTGCACCGTTTTGCATCACCGCCACCCGGTGCGCCATCGCGCCGATCACGGCGAGATCGTGACTGATGAACACAAACCCGAGGTTGTATTTCTGCTGCAACCCGGTTAACAGTTTCAAGACCTGCTGCTGGATGGAGACGTCGAGCGCACTGGTCGGCTCGTCGAGTATCAGGATGCGCGGCTCAAGGACGAGCGCGCGCGCAATCGCAATGCGCTGCCGCTGCCCGCCGGAGAACTCGTGCGGATAACGGTGCAGCGCCGTGCGGTCGATCCCCACTTCCCGCAGCACGGAAACGACCTTGTCGCGGCGTGCGTCGCTCCCGAGTTGCGGCCGATGCAGCGCAAGTCCCTCGCCGACAATCCGCTCTATGGTTTGCCGCGGCGAAAGTGAACTAAAAGGGTCCTGGAAGACGACCTGCATGCTGGAGCGCAACGCCGTCTGATCGCGCCCCCGATAGCTGCCAAGCGCCCGGCCCTGAAATTCGATCTCGCCGTGCGAGACGCGCTGAAGGCCGAGCAGCGCCATCGCCAGCGTCGATTTGCCGGAACCCGATTCGCCGACGATGCCAAGCGTCTCGCCCTGACGCACCGACACCGTCGCGTCCGCCACTGCGCGAAAACGGCCCGAGCGAAACCAGCCGGCGAATCCCGGCAGCTTCGTCCGAAAATCGACGCTCACATCACGCGCGTCCAGCAGCACAGGCGAAATGGGCAGCACGGGCACCACGGTGCGCTCGGGCCGGCTTTGCAGCAGCCGCTGCGTGTACGGATGCTGCGGCGACGCGAACAGCGTCTCGACGGGACCGCTCTCGACGAGCACGCCCTTCTCCATCACGGCCACGCGCTGCGCGAAGTGCCTCACGAGATTCAGATCGTGCGTGATCAGCAGCACGGCCATGCCGCGCTTTTCGGCTTCGTCGCGCTGCAGTTCGAGCAGCAGTTCGACGATCTGCGCCCGGATCGTCACGTCGAGCGCGGTGGTCGGCTCGTCGGCGAGGAGCAGCCGCGGGCGGCACGCGAGCGCCATCGCGATCATGGCGCGCTGCCGCTGACCGCCCGACAACTGATGCGGATAGCTGTTCACGCGCTTGCCCGGCTCCGCGATGCCCGTGCGCTCGAGCAGCGCGACGGCGCGCTTGCGCGCCTCGCTTGCGCCGACGCCGTCGTGCAGCACGATGGTTTCGGCGATCTGTTCGCCGACCGTGTACAGCGGGTTGAGCGCCGTCATCGGCTCCTGAAAGATCATCGCGATGTCGGAGCCGCGCAGCCCGCGCATCTCGCGCTCGCTTTTGGCGAGCAGGTCTTCGCCGTTGAAGCGGATCGAGCCGCTCGTCTGCGCGTCGCTCAAGAGCCGCAGAATGGACAGCGCCGTCACGCTCTTGCCGGAGCCCGACTCGCCGACCAGCGCCACGCGCTCGCCGCGACCGATTGCCAGCGATACGTCATCGACGGCGACCGTGTCACCGAACGTCACGCGCAAGCGGTCGATATCGAGCAACGGCCCGTCGTACATGGCGGGTTGCGCGCTCACTGGTTGCCTCCCGCCTTCATTGCATCGGAGATGCGCGTGTCGAGCGCGTTGCGCAGCGCGTCACCCATGAAAGTCAGCAGCAGCAGCGTCACGACGAGCACGCCGAACGTCGACATCGAAATCCACCACGCGTCGAGATTCGCCTTGCCTTGCGCGAGCAGCTCGCCGAGGCTCGGTGTCGGCGGCGGCACGCCAAGGCCGAGAAAGTCGAGGCTGGTCAGTGCGAGAATCGCGCCGCTCATGCGGAACGGCAGGAACGTGATGACGGGCGTGAGGCTGTTGGGCAGCACGTGACGCCAGATGATCTGCCAGTTCGACAGGCCCATCGCGCGCGCGGCGCGCACGTAGTCTTGTTGACGGTTGCGCAGGAACTCGGCGCGCACGTAGTCGGAAAGCCCGATCCAGCCGAACAGCGACAGCAGCACGATCAATAGGATGAAGCCCGGCTCGAAGATCGACGCGAAGATGATCAGCAAATACAGCTCCGGCAACGCGCTCCAGATTTCGATCAGCCGCTGCCCGATGATGTCCGTCTTGCCGCCGAAAAAGCCCTGCACGGCGCCCGCCAACACGCCGAGCACGGTGCCGATCAGCGTCAGCACGAGCGCAAACTCCACCGACACCGCAAAGCCGTACACGAGCCGCGCGAACAGGTCGCGGCCGCGGTCGTCTGTGCCGAGCCAGTTGTCGCGCGAAGGCGGCGCGGGGTTCGGCACCTTCGAGAAGTAATTCAGCGTGTCGTAGTAATAGCGGTTCAACGGGTAGATTGCGAAATTACCAGGCGCGTCGAAGCGATGCTTGATGTACGGATCGAGATAGTCGGCCGGCGTTGGGAAGTCGCCGCCGAACGTGGTCTCGGGGTAAGACTTCACCAGCGGAAAATAGAAGTGGCCGTCATAGCGCACCACGAGCGGCTTGTCGTTCGACCACAGCGGCGCGGCCACACTCGCCGCGAATGCGACGACGAACACGATCAGACTCCAGTAGCCGAGCCGCTGCTGCCGGAAGCGCAGCCACACGCGGCGCGCCGGCGAAGGCGACACGAACGCGCGCACCGGCTGCGCGCGCGACGACACTTCGGCATCTGTACGAACGCGGCTCAAATCAGCGCTCCAGTTGTTCGAATTGAATGCGTGGATCGACCCACACGTAGCAGAGATCGGAGATGAGCTTGGTCGCGAGCCCGATCAGCGTGAAGAGATACAGCGTGCCGAGCACAACGGGATAGTCGCGCCGAACCACCGACTCGTACGACAGCAGCCCGAGCCCATCGAGCGAGAAGAGCGTCTCGATCAGCAGACTGCCCGTGAAGAACGCGCCGATGAACGCCGCCGGAAAGCCGACGATCAACGGCAATAGCGCATTGCGAAACACGTGCTTCCACAGCACGCGCCGCTCGGACAGCCCCTTCGCGCGCGCCGTCAGCACGTATTGCTTGCGGATTTCATCGAGGAACGCGTTTTTCGTCAGCATCGTGACGACGGCAAAGCTGCCGACCACGGAGGCCACGATGGGCAGCGTGATGTGCCACAGATAATCGAGAATCTTGCCGGACAGGCTCAACTGCGCCCAGTTGTCGGAGGTGAGATTGCGTAGCGGAAACAGCTGCAGAAATGTGCCGCCGCCGAACAGCACGAGCAGCAGCACGCCGAGCACGAAGCCAGGAATCGCGTAGCCGATCAGCACGATCAGGCTCGTCGCGACATCGAAACGCGAGCCGTTGCGCACCGCCTTCGCGATGCCGAGCGGCACGGAAATCAGATAGGTGAGAAAGAACGTCCACAGCCCGATGCTGATCGACACAGGCAGCTTCGATACGATCAGCGACCACACGCTTTGGTGGCGAAAATAGCTCTGGCCGAGATCGAAGTGCGAGAAGCGCTTGAGCATCAGCCAGTAGCGTTCGAGCGGCGGCTTGTCGAAGCCGTACAGCGCCTTCAGTTGCGCGACCTGCTGCGCATCGACGCCGCTATGCGCGCGCAGTCCGAATGGCGCGCCGCCTTCGGCCGTGTTGCGGCGCAGCTCGTGCACCGCCTGCTCGACGGGTCCGCCCGGCACGAACTGGATCACGGCGAAGGTCAGCGTCAGCACGCCGATCAACGTCGGGATCATCAACAGCAGACGTTTGAGGATATAGCTCCACATGGCGGCCGTCCGGAATCAAAAGTGCATGAAGGTCACGCGGTCAGTGCGCTCGTTGCGTTTATTGCGCTCATTGCGATGATTGCGCTGATTGGGCTGATTGGGCTGATTCGGCGTTCGCGAACCACCACATCGAGGTGATCCACCCTTCCGCCGTATAGTACAGCGGCAACGTCTTCGGCCAGGCGAGGCCGCGCTTGAACGCCACGCGATGCGTCGCGCTATACCAGTGCGGCACCATGTAGTAGCCATTGATCAGCACGCGATCGAGCGCATGAACGGCGTCGACGAGCTGCTCGCGCGTCTGCGCGCCCGTGAGCGCGCTCAGGATCGCATCGACAGCAGGCGACTTGAGGCCGATCAGATTGCCCGAGCCCGGCTCACCGGCGGCCTTGCTGCCGAAGCGGTCGATCATGTCCGCACCCGGCACCTGCACGTCGGGGAAACGGATCGTCGTAACGTCGAAGTCGAACGCGTCGAGCCGCTTCTGATACACCGCGAAGTCCGCCGTGCGCGTGCGCGCCTCGATGCCGAGCTTCTGCAGATTGCGGATATACGGCGCATAGACGGGATCGAATGTTGCCGACGAGCCGGAGTCGTCGAGAATCTCGAACACGAACGGCTCCCCTTTCGCGTTGCGCAGCGCGCCGTCGCGATACGTCCAGTCGGCTTGCGCGAGCAGCGCGCGCGCTTCGAGCAGATTGGCGCGCAGCGAACGCGGCGGGTCCGTGTCGGGCTGCTTGGGCGGCACGCCGAACACGCCCGGCTCGACCTGTGCGCGCCACGGTTCGAGCAGCTTCAGTTCGCCCGCCGACGGCAAACCCTTCGCCTGCAAATCGGTGTTGACGAAGTAGCTGTCGATCCGTTTGTACTGGCTATAGAACAGCTGCCGGTTGAGCCATTGAAAATCGAGCGCGAGATCGAGCGCCTTGCGCACGCGCACGTCGGCGAACAGCGGCCGGCGCTGGTTCAGAATGAAGCCTTGCATCCCCGTGCCGTTGTGCTGCGGAAATTCGCGCTTGATCAGCTCGCCGCTGTCGAACTTCTTGCCGACGTCGCGCCGCACCCAGTTGCGCGCGACGTACTCGACGAGTGCGTCGTACTCGCCCGCCTTGAACGCTTCGAGCCGCGCGGTCGAATCCGAATACAGCTTGTAATTGATGCGCTCGAAGTTGTACATGCCGACGCGCACGGGGAGCTTGTCGCCCCAATAATGCGGATCGCGTTTGTAGGTGATCGTGCGGCCGTTGTCGTAGCGCTCGATCAGATACGGACCGCTGCCGATCGGTTTCTCGAACGCGAGTTGATCGAACGGCGTGCGACTGCCGTCCGGCTTCACGCCCCACTTGCGCGAGAACACGGGCATGCCGCCCGCGAGCAACGGCAATTCGCGATCGTGCTGCTTGAATTCGAAACGCACCGTCGCGGGATCGACGATCACACAGCGCGCGATCTCCGCGAAATAGGCGGCGTATTGCGGCGCGGCCTGCGGGCTCTTCAAGGTGTCGAACGAGAACTTCACGTCCTCCGCCGTGACGGCGTCGCCGTTCGAAAAGCGCGCGTGCGGATTGATGTGGAACGTGGTCGACAGGCCGTCTGGCGCCACGTCGATGTCGTCGGCGAGCAGGCCGTAGGCGGACGCGACTTCGTCGGCGCTGCCTGTCGTCAGGCTCTCGAACAGCAAACCGATACCGGGCGCCGCGTTGCCGCGCAGCGTGAACGGATTGAACTTGTCGAAGCTCGTCGAGCGGTCGGGATTCGCAAGGACAAGTGTGCCGCCGCGCGGCGCGTCGGGATTGACGTAATCGAAGTGCGCGAAACCGGCCGGATACTTGGGCTCGCCGTATTGCGCGATGGCGTACGCGGCGCTCGCCTGTTGAATCGTGACGGGCGACACGCCGATCAGCGCCCCCACGCACAACGCCGACGCTGTGCAACGCACACGCGAGAGCACACGAATCGGAATGCGCCATGTCGAGCGCGGCGGTTGAACCCGTCGCGTGCCTGTTGTCATGGGTGCCTTATTGGTTCGGTGTGGTCGTTGGGCGGTTGCAATGTGAGAGAATTCTACCCAAAATCCCGCGCGTTCCCGCACCTCGATCTCGCGGCGCGCAGACCTCATTAGGAGAATTCATGGGCTTCCTCGCTGGTAAACGAATCTTGTTGACAGGTCTCCTGTCGAACCGTTCGATTGCGTACGGTATCGCGCAGGCCTGCAAGCGCGAAGGCGCAGAACTGGCGTTCACCTATGTGGGCGATCGCTTCAAGGACCGCATCACCGAATTCGCCACCGAATTCGGCAGCAACCTGGTGTTCCCGTGCGACGTCGCCGACGACGCGCAGATCGATGCGTTGTTCGCTTCGCTGAAAGAACATTGGGACGGCCTTGACGGTCTCGTGCATTCGATCGGCTTCGCGCCGCGCGAAGCAATCGCGGGCGACTTTCTCGACGGCATGACGCGCGAAAACTTCCGCATTGCGCACGACATTTCGGCATATAGCTTCCCCGCGCTCGCGAAAGCCGCACTGCCGATGCTGTCGGACAACGCGGCGCTGTTGACGCTGTCGTATCTCGGCGCCGAAAAAGCAATCCCGAACTACAACACGATGGGCCTCGCAAAAGCATCGCTCGAAGCGAGCGTGCGCTATCTGGCGGTATCGCTTGGCGGCAAGGGGATTCGCGTCAACGGCATTTCGGCGGGTCCGATCAAGACGCTCGCGGCGAGCGGCATCAAGGGTTTCAGCAAGATTCTCGATTTCGTCGAAGACAACGCGCCGCTCAAGCGCAACGTGACGATCGACCAGGTCGGCAATGCGGCCGCGTTCCTGATGTCGGACCTCGCAGCGGGCGTAACAGCCGAGATCATGCACGTGGACAGCGGCTTCAGTTCGGTGGTCGGCGGGATGGCGGCTGTCGGCGAGTGAGCGCGTTGACCGACTCACACCCGCACGTCGTTGCACGTGCAACGACATAAAAAAACCGCCCCGATGGGCGGTTTTTTGTTGGGCATGTGCGCCGTGCGATCAGTGCCAGCCGTTGTGATGGCCTCGGTCGTGGTAGTAGCCCGGGCCGCCGTGATAGCCGCCATGATGACGGTACCAATCGTCGCGGCCCCAGTAGCGGCGGCCATCCCAGTAACGATCGCCATGCCAGCCGACCACGACGGCGGGCGCGACCACGACGGGCGCCGGCTGATACACGACGGGCGGCGGAGGCGGCGGAGGCGGTGCGTACACAGGCGCCGGCGCGACGTAGACAGGAGCGGGAATACCGATGTTGACACCGACGTTCAGTCCCCCAGCCATTGCCGCGCTCGATGCGCCAATCGCCAACACACCGGCGATCAACGGGATAAGACGCATGGACTTCATGGTTTCACCTTTCTTTTGCGGGAGTTGTGTTTATCGACTGCTTGATTCGAATATAACAAACCAACATTCAAGCGATATTTCAACTTTGTAATAACTGATGCATAACTTCGCCTCATGAAGCGTGTCGTAACGTCCGGTTACACGCGAGTGATTTGGTGATATGCGCCATGCCTTCACTGTTGCGTGCATGGACACTCCCCTATCGCGTTCGCGATTGGTACGTAAGCAGCTTGGCGTTCGTTTGGCGTTCGTTTGGTTATCCCAGACAAAGCGCCATACGCCGTCGGGACAATGCGCCAATACCGATGTTTACGGATGCGCACTGCAGAAGTTGAGCGCGCAGCGAAGCGATGCACGCGAGAGGAATTCGCGCAAAACACGCGCAAAAAGCAAAACCCCGCAGAGCCTCAGCTCTACGGGGTTCCACCGCCATTTCTGGCGGAGACGGAGGGATTCGAACCCTCGATCCAGGTTTTGGCCCAGATGCTCCCTTAGCAGGGGAGTGCCTTCGACCTCTCGGCCACGTCTCCCAAACTTTCGCTTGCGCCAGGGAGGCAGCGCAACGAAGCCAAGATATTAGCGGGTTACGAGGCAGCGGTCAATTTTTACTTCACACTTTTTATGCCAGAAGTGTCAATTCGATGTCACTTCTCCGACCACACTACGCTGCCCGAGATTATCTTCACGAACCTTCCTGCGCATGCCGATCGCCGCAGCGACCGGCATGCGCAAACATGATCAAGCCTGATCGAGTTCGAACGCCTTATGCAGCGCGCGCACCGCGAGCTCCATGTACTTCTCGTCGATCAGCACCGAGATCTTGATTTCCGAAGTCGAGATCATCTGGATGTTGATGCCCTCTTCCGACAGCGTGCGGAACATCTTGCTCGCGATGCCCACATGCGAGCGCATGCCGACGCCGACCACCGACACCTTCGACACCTTCGGATCGCCCAGCACCTGCTCCGCGCTCACGTGGCCCTTGACCTGGTTCGTGAGGATGTCCATCGCGCGCTGATAGTCGCCGCGGCCGACGGTGAACGTGAACGCCGTCTTGCCCTCGACGCTCTGGTTCTGAATGATCATGTCGACATCGATATTCGCGTCCGCGACGGGGCCGAGGATCTGATATGCGATGCCCGGCTTGTCGGGCACACCCATCACGGCGATACGGGCTTCGTCACGCTGAAACGCGATTCCCGAGATGACTGCTTTTTCCATGGTTTCGTCTTCTTCAAAAGTAATCAGGGTGCCCGACTTCATTTCTTCGTCGAGCGACATCAGCGGATCGGTCAGGCTGGACAGCACGCGCGTCTTGACCTGATATTTGCCGGCGAATTCCACCGAGCGGATCTGCAGCACCTTCGAACCGAGGCTGGCCATTTCCAGCATTTCTTCGAACGTCACACGGTCCAGGCGGCGCGCTTCTTCGACCACGCGCGGGTCCGTCGTGTAGACGCCGTCGACGTCCGTGTAGATCAGGCATTCGTCCGCTTTCAGCGCGGCTGCGACCGCGACCGCCGACGTGTCCGAGCCGCCGCGGCCGAGCGTCGTGATATGACCTTCCGGGTCGATGCCCTGGAAGCCCGTGATGACGACGACCTTGCCTTCGTCGAGATCGCGCAGCACGCGCTCGCCGTCGATGTCGCTGATGCGCGCTTTCGTGAATGCGCTATCCGTTTTGACGGGCACTTGCCAGCCGGTGTAGCTGACGGCATCGACGCCTGCGTCGTGCAGCGCGATGGACAAGAGGCCGACGCTGACCTGTTCGCCCGTCGCCGCGATCATGTCGAGTTCGCGCGGGCTCGGCTGGGGCGAAATCTCTTTCGCGAGACCCAGCAGGCGGTTCGTTTCGCCGGACATCGCCGAAGGCACCACGACCATCTTGTGGCCTGCCTTGTGCCATTTCGCGACG